>CAZHIE010000165.1:8189-9485 GCA_964532435.1 uncultured Planctomycetales bacterium | reverse complement strand
GCTGGTCGCGGTCGAGGATCACGTAGGCCGGCGAGCGACGCACGCCCCAGCGCTCCGCCCACGAGCGGTCATAGTCGAAATCGAGCGGGATGCAGAAGAACGCGGCCGACTCGGCCAGGATCGCCGGCTGCTTCAGCACGTTTTCCTCGAAGCGCGTGCATTCCACCGAGTACCAGTTGCGGAAATAGACGAACGCCGGCTTGCCCGAGTCGCGCGCCTGCGGAAACACGTCCTCGAACCGCCCCAGCCGCCAGGCCACTCCTTCCGAGCAGCCGGTCAGCACGCAGAGAAAAAAAACGGCGGCGCCGCAGGCCGAAGCCCGCAGCGCCGCCGATCTGTATCGCCCTGTCGTCGAGTCGTGTGCCTTGATGGCTGCGTCCTTGCGCGATGCTTCGACGACCAGCGTTGCGTCCTTGCGCGAGTTAGCGACGACTAGCGGTGCATCCTCGCGCGAAACTTCGACGACCAGCGCTGCTTCCGCGTGACTCACGCGGGAGATGCTACTTCTTATACTTGACCGTGCAACCCCACGGCTTGGTCGTCGCGGTGGGAACTTCCTTGCCGGCGACGAGCGCGCCCAGCGCTTCGTCGATGTAGTTGCGAATCTCGGCGTCGGCCTTCTTGTTCGACTGGTCGTCGTTCGGCGCGCCGATGTAGGCGAGCTTGCCCTTGTTGATGACGAACATGTGCGGCGTGCGGGCCGCGCCATACGCGTGCCCCACCTTGCCGTCGCTGTCCATCAGGATCGGGTACTTGATGCCCTGCTCCTTGGCGAAGCTCAGGTCGCGGTCCGCGGTCATGCTGTTCGTGCTGTCGACCGCCAGCCACACCACGCCCTTCGGCGCGAAGCGCGCCTCGGCCGCCTTCATGCGCGGAATCGCGCCCTTGCAGAACGGGCAGTCCTGGTTGAACCACTCGAGGACGACGATCTTGTCCTTGTAGTCGGACAGCTTGACCTTCTTGCCGTCGGCGGCCGTCAGCTCGAAGTCCGGCGCCGCGTCGCCGATGCCGACGCCCTCGCCGGCCTTCTCGGCCTTGCGCTCTTCCTTCTTCTCCTTGTCCTTGTCCTTGTGCTCCGCCTGCGGCTTTTCCGCCTTGGGCTCTTCTTTCTTCACCTGCGGCGGGCCGGCCAGCGCCGGTTTCTGCGAGACGGCGCCAAAGGCGATACACAGCGCCAACGCGGCGCCCAGCGCGATCGTGAACTTTCGCATTGCGAATTTCTCCATGTTCGGCTTGCCTGAAAACGAATTCCGAGATTCTAGCTGGCCGCGCGGCGCACGCCAACGCGGCCGACAA
>CAZHIE010000165.1:1331-8089 GCA_964532435.1 uncultured Planctomycetales bacterium | reverse complement strand
GATGCCGCCGATTGCGACGATCGGAAGCCGCGTCAGGCCGGCCACTTCGCGCAGCAGCGCGACGCCCGCCACGTGATCCTGCGGCTTCGTCGCGGTCGCCGCCATCGGCCCAACCGCCACGTAATCCGGCCCATCCGCCAGCGCCGCCTCGAATTGCGCCCGCGTGTGCGTGCTCACGCCCACCAGCACGTCGCCGCCCACCACGCGCCGCACGGCGCTGATCGGCAGATCGTCCTGCCCGACGTGAACGCCGTCGGCGCACACGAGCGCCGCGATGTCCGGCCGATCGTTTATCACAAGCAGCGCTCCGCACTCGCGCGTCATTTGCCGCAGACGAGCCGCACGGCGCAACAGCTCGCCATCCGCCATGCGCTTCTCGCGCAGTTGCAGGCAGCTCGCGCCGCCGCGCAGCGCCGCCGCGGCGGCCTCGTCCCACGGCAGCCGGCAATGCTCCTCGGTGACGATCACGTACAGCCGCACGTCGCGCATCCGGCGGCGCAATTCACCCCGCGCGACGAGCCGCTGCTCCAGCGCGTACGCGGCGTAGCGCAGCGACTCCGACGAGGCGGCCAGACCGCCCGCGCGCGCCGCCTTGGCGTATTCGCTCAGGCTGCGCAGCGACTCGCCCAATCGGCCGAACGCCGCCCGCAGCACGTCCTGCGCCGTGCTCCGCGATAGCTCGCGCGCCTCCTTGCTGTCCCGCCCGACGTCGCCGTCCACGTCACGCGCCGCGAGCAGCCCGGCCGCGCCAAGCTCATCGAGCGCGGCGCAGAGTTCATGGCGCAAGCGCTTTGCCGCGGACGCCGCGTCGGCGTCGTCGAGCACGAACCGCGCGTAGTCCTCAATCGTCCGCAGCGCTTCGCGCGCCCGGTTGGCGTTGGCATCGACGATCCGAAGCAGCGGGTTATTCATTCGGTCCCGTGAAGATGGCCGGCCGCGCGATCATCCGAATCGATGAACCATCACGTGCCGCAGGAGATGCACCGCCCCGACAACGACGGGAAACGACGTCAGGATCACCGCCCACTTGCACAGGCGCACCCCGGTGTCCGGCTTGCGCCGGCCGACCGCCTCGCAGATCACGACGACCAGCACGACGGTGAAGAACTTGAACACGACCACGCCCGGCAGTTGAAAGCGCTGAATGATCCAGTCGGCCAGCGCGTTCACCTCGCGCCCGCCGAGCGAGAGAATGATCCACGTGAGCGAAATGTCCATCGCCGCGAAGGCGATATACCAAAGGTACAATCCCGGATAGAGCAGCGCGCGGCGCGTCCAGCCGCGCGGCGCATTCAGCAGGGCGCTGGCGTTCGCGTCACTCGCCAGCTCGGGCGGTTGGTCGGGCTGTTGGTCGGGGCTGCCCAGCACGCCGCTCTCCCTCAATCTCAGGCCAGCGGGCAGTTTACGAGCCATTTCGCCCGGCTGTCGCGTCGAAAATCGTATCGCACCGCTCCATTTGCCGAAACCGCGCGCCCCTGGTCGGCCCCTCTATAATTCGCCGGCCGCAATGCGCGGCGCCAGATTGGGAGCATGGATGATGCGATTCTGCCTGATAGCGTGCGCGGCGAGTGTTGGATTCGTGCTGGGCGGCTGCCCGCCGGCGCCCGACGCGGGCCCGGTGACCGCGGTGCTGGCGATATCCTCGACGTCGGGGGCGGCGCCGCTGTCGGTCGCCGTTTCCGCGATCGACTCGACGTCCGAGAACGAAGGCGCGTTGCGCTATCGCTGGGACTTCGGCGACGAGACGACCTCCACCGACGCCGCTGTCACGCACACGTACCCCAATCCCGGCCGCTACGCGATCACGCTGCGCGTGACGGACGCGAGCGGCGCGACGGACGAAGCGACGGCGACGGTCCGCGTGCAGGGCGAAAGCGCGACCGCCGTGATCGACGCGGACGTGCTGAGCGGCCTGGCGCCGCTGCGCGTGCAGTTTGACGGGCGCATGAGCAGCGCGGCGGATGACGAGGTTCTCGATTACTACTGGAATTTCGGCGATGGAGACGAATCGCGGCTGCCCGCGCCGCTGCACATCTTCACCCGCGACGGCGCGTTCACCGTGGAGCTGCGCGTCGTCAGCGCCGGCGGCGTCGAAGCGCGCACCACGACGACGATCACCGTCGGGCAGCGCAACGCATCGCTGCAATTCAACGGGTCACAGTTCGCCAGCCTGCCCGTCGGCGCGAGCCAATCGCTCGACGCGCTGACGTTCGAGATCTGGTTCAATTCGGACAGCGACGGCGGAACGCTCGCCGTCCTGGGCGAAGGCGCGATGACGCTCACGCTCGCGCCCGGCTCCAACGCGATCGGCATTCAGGTCAACGCGGAAAGCCGCACCGCGACTGCGTCCGGCCTGGCCGGTACATGGCGACACCTGGCGGTTTCATACGACTCGGTGCTGGGGGCGGCCGTGTATCTGGACGGCGCGCCGCTCGGCACGTTTCCGGGCAGCGGCGGCGTGGATCTGTCGCGCATCACGATCGGCAACGGGTATCGCGGCAAGGCGGCGGAGGTGCGGCTGTGGGGCGTGGTGCGCAGCGCGACGGAAATCGCCGCGACGCGTCTCGAACGGCTGAGCGGGACGGAGAGCGACCTGATCGCGAATTTTCCGATCGACGAGGGCAGCGGACAATCGCTCGGCAACAGCGCGTCGAACACCGACGGCACGCTGGGCAGCACGTCGTCGGCCGAAAACGGCGACCCGGCGTGGAGCACGGACGGACCGCCGCTGTGAGAATGCTGAATGATGAATGATGAATGCGGAAGTAAGGGAGTCCGAACCCCGACCGCCAGGGAGCGGCCAGCGGCGAATGGCCAATAGCGAGTAGCGAGTAGCGAATAGCGAGTTCCGAGCGATTCGGACGCCGCGCGTAGCCGAGTGAAGCGTGCGGATTGCGTGGTGTCGAAACAGTGAGTGGGCCTTTGCGCTGATTCGGCGTGGGTTTCTGCGCTGATTGGACAGATTCTACGCTGGACGTCGCGCTCGCTGACGCTCGCGGCTCGGATCGGACAGGCCGTTGGACGCGGATGTCCAGCGCTACGGCGCCCGGCCCATCTCGCCGTATTCCAGGCGCGCCGAGAGCGCCAGGCCGCCGGTCGCCGGCCCGATGCGGATGGTCAGCCGGCGCAGCGCCTGCGCAATGTCGAGGAACATGCCGACGTCGGCCGCCGCCTGCGCTTCCGGCAGGTCTTCCTCCAGCATCCGATTCTTCACGAGCAGCGGCCGATTCGCGTCGAGCAGTCGAACAACGGCGGCCAGGTCGAGCGTCAACACGTCGTCGCCGCACGCCGGACGCGACGCCGCCGCGCCCGCCTCCGGCAGGCGCGCCTGCGCGTCGATGATCCGCTCCATCATCCGGCGCGACGTGCAGACGATGAAGCGGTCGGCGACCGTACACACGCACGGCTCGAAGTTGTAGCGCACGCCGCGCAGCCCCGGCTCGGCCGATTCGGGGAAGCGCGCCACAACCATGCGCGTGCCGCCGTGCGTTTCCATCGACATCTGATATTGCGGCTGCATTTTCTGCCCCATGTCGACGTTGATGATGCTCATCGCCATCATCGCCGCGCTTTCCAGCCGGGCCGCCAGCTTTTCCGGGTGCTTGAGCTGGAGCACGAGCGCCAGGCCGGGCAGCTCGGGCGTCGGCTTGTCGCCGCTCAGCTCCTGTCGCGCGGCGATCAGCCGCATGGTCGGCGAAAGCTCGGGCAGAAGCTCGGTCGAGAAATCGAGGTTGCCCATGATCGTCGTCAGAATGTTGGCGAACTCGGTCAGGCCGCGCAAGCCCTCGGCGTCGAGCAGACGCTCGCGCTGCTCCCAGAATTCCGCCCACTCGCGGGAAAGTGAAATCTGCCCGATCAACTCCGGCAGCTCCAGCCGGCCCCAGTCGCGCGCCTCGCTCGGCCCGGCGCGAAAGACGCGCGACGCGGGCGCATCGGCGGCCGCGCCGCGCGTCTCGGCCCGCAGCACGAGCGCGTCGCCCTCGATCGCGAGCGAGCCGGCCGCGCTTTCGGCGGTCTCCAGCGCGCCCACGACGCCCCCCAGCAGCAGCGAACCGACGAAGTTGTCCATCTTTGTGCGCCAGCTTGCGCCCATCTGCCGGCGCAGCGACGCGACGTCGACGAACATCGTCGCGATCGCATCCGCCTGCGCAGCCTTGCTCGTTTCCAGGTAACCCGGCGAGCGATCCAGCTTTCCGGCGGCCTTGCCGCGCGATTCGATCACGCGCTGCAGGAATTCGCCGCGATTGCAGAACAACACGTAATCCCCCGCCAGCGCGACGAACGCCTCCTTGTTCAACTCATAGCCGCGAATTCCGTCGACCTCGCGGCTGCGGCCGGCCGCGGGCTGGCCGCCGGCCGTCGCGCCGCTCATGTTGAGCACAACGTCGAAAATGCGGCTGGCGGCCGCGCGATCGTCGACCCGCACGACAAGCAACACGGTGGGCTTCGCGTCGGCGGGGGCCGGGTAGATCGCCAGCAGCGCCTCTTTCCCAAGCACCTGCGCCGCGATCTTCCAGGGCTCGATGCCGACGGACCCGGCGAGGAGCAACATGCCGCCCTGCGCCTTGAGAAAACCGGGAGTGGCGGCGAGATGCTCATACGCGCTGCTGTCGAGAAACGACGCGAGCACACGGCTTTCACGCAGCACGCCGACGCGCGCCACGCCGTCATGAATCGTGAGCGCGGCGACCGCGCCCTCCGGCGCCCACGCCGCACACGACACCGGCTGATCCGCGACGGCCGTCCCGGCCGCGCAGGCGAGCAGGAGCGAGGCCAAAGCGCGAACGGCGGCGAGTCGCAGATGGTTGCGCCGCGCGTTTGAGCTGGAAATGACGGGCGATTGCATCGGCTTGCTCCTATTGACGAGCGGGCGTGCGCGACAATCAGCGTGTGGCACGGCCGATCGGGAATTCGCGGGCGCGCCGCTCGACATTCGCGGTCACAATTGTTTGGAATTGTAACGCGCAGGGGGACACGCACTGAATTGCGAATGGCGAATAGCGAAGAACGAATTGCAGAGTCCGTGCGCGCGCTGCAATTCGTTCTTCGCTATTCGCAATTCGTTATTCGTCACTCATCGCGCCCAGCGTCGCCGTCACGGCCGCGTCGAGTTGCGGATCGCGGCCGGCGGTCTCGTCTTCCGGCAGAATCGGCACGAGCACGTCGGGCGCGGCGCCGTTGAGCTCCATGTCGTTTCCACCGGGGATGGTGTACCAGCCGCGGCCGGGCATGCGCACCGTCGCGCCGTCGATGAGCGTGTGCGCCCCGGTGCTGATGACTCCGCCGTAGGTCGTCATGCCGACGAGCGGCCCGCGCTTCAGATTCTTGAATGCGTGCGAGATGATTTCGCCGTTGGAAAAGCTGTACTGATTGCACATCATCGTCGTCGGCTTCGTCCATGAATAGAACACGAGCCGGTCCTGCGGATAGCCCGAGACGCCGCCGCGCGAGACCGTCCAGGCGTGCCGCTGGACCATCAGCACCGCGAGCACCCAATCGGCCGTCCAGCCGCCGGTGTTGTTGCGCACGTCGATGATCAGGCCGTCCTTGCCGTGCGCGGCGGCATAGAGGTCGCGCTCGAATACGTCGAATTCGCCCGCGCCCATCGCGCGGATGTGCAGGTAGCCGACCCGCCCGCTCGACTGCTCGTCCACGCGGCGGCGATTTTCGGCAACCCAGGCGCGGTAGCGCTGCGCCGCGAACTCGCCGTATGAGCACGGCCGGATCACGACTTCGCGCGGGGCCGGCGCGGAAGCCGGCGCCGTCGCGTTCGGCGCTGTGGACGACGACGGCGCCGGCTCGCTGGCCGGGGCGGACGATGTCGCGGGCGCGGAGGCCGGCGCATGGATCGAGAGAATCTCGAGAATCACCGGGTCGCCGACGGTGTTGATGAGGGCTTCTTCGATCGACGCGTCGGGGCCGACCGACCGGCCGGACACCTTGAGGATCACGTCTCCCGGGCGCAGGCGGCTCTCCTCGCGATCGGCGGGCGACTCCGGCGTGACGGCGGCGATGCGCAGCCCCGGCCCGGCGAACGCGGGGTCGAATGTCGTGCCGAGGTAACCGAGCGGGTCTCCGCCGCCCTCGCGCGGGCCGCTGATTCCGCAGTGCGACGCGTTCAACTCGCCGAGCAACATGCTGAACACTTCGTTGAATTCGACGATCGTGCTGGTGCGCAGGGCCAGCTCGCGATGGCGCTGCGTCAGCGCGGGCCAGTCGAGCCCCTTCATCGTCGGGTGATAGAAGCGCAGCCCCATCATCCGCGCGCCTTCGTTGAATTTCTGCTCCGCCTCGTCGCGCGGCGAGATGCGCATCTTCGCGGCGAAAGCGTGGTCCTTCGTGTCGCCGCCGCCGCTCTTGCCCGATCCTGGAACGCCGTTTTTCACGTAGAAGACGCGCTGCCCGTCGAGCGCCCAGTGCAGCGACGAAAACGCGCCCGCCAATCCCTTCTTCACGTCCTCGCCGTTCCACTTGATCGAGTAGAGCGCCGCCGGGCCGTCGTGCGACGATACGAACGCAAGCGACGCGCCGTCGGGCGCGAGCGCGAAGGAGGCCTGATCGCCGGGCAGCGACGTCACGCGCCGCACGCGCTCATACGCCGTCGCCAGCTCGTACTCGAACTTCTCCTCTTTCTTCTTTTCCTTCTTCTCGTCGTCGTCCTTCTTGTCCTTGTCCTTCTCCTTCTTCGCGCCGTCCGGCTCGGCCAGCACGTCCTTCATCCAGGCGCGCAGGCCGGCGCGAGCGCGGGCGGCCAGGCC
>CAZHIE010000165.1:0-1231 GCA_964532435.1 uncultured Planctomycetales bacterium | reverse complement strand
GGCGGCTTGCGCTTCTTGACCGCTTCGGCCTGCGCCTCGAAATACTCGTTCAGCTCGATCGTCGATTTTTCCTGCAGCTTTGGCGAGAGGAACGCGAAGTACAGATCCACGTCGTTGGCGATGCGACGCGACGAGAACGCGAGCATCTGCCCGTCGGCCGACCACTGCGGATTGCTGTCCGCGTCGGGATGCTGGCTGATGTTCACGGCCGGCTGCGAGCCGTCGACCGGCGCGATCCAGATGTCCGGGTTGAATTCGGCGTCTTCCAGCTCGTACGCCATCCACTTGCTGTCCGGCGACCAGCGAAAGGACCCGAGATTCCAGCTATCCACCAGCGCCCGCTCCGCGCCGCCGGCCAGGTCGCGCACAACGAGCGTTCCGCGCGAGCGCTGAAACGCCAGCGACTTGCCATCCGGCGAGACCTGCGGCGAAAACTCCGGTGCGGGATCGTCGGTGATGCGCTCGACCCTTACGCGCAAGGAGTCGGACAGCGACTTTTCTTCCGCCTCCGCGCTCAGCGCCCGGTAGACGTCCTCCTGCCCCTCGCGATCGGAAATGAAGAACAGCGCTTTTCCGTCCGGCGACCAGGTGACGTGCTGATCGCGGGCGGGCGAATCGGTGATGCGCCGGGTGGCTTTCTCCGGCTCGGTCTTGATGACGAAGATCTCGCCGCGCACGACCAGCGCGATCTCCTTGCCATCCGGGCCGACTTCGCATTCGCTCGCGTCGTTGCGCAGCGTACGCAGCTCGAAATCGCGGCGCGGCTGATCGTCGGCCGCGTCGACCGCGATCTCGCGCGGCTTTCCGTCCGGCAATGCCATGACGTAGAGCTTGTCCCAGTGCGTACACGCGAGCGTGCGGCCGTCGCGCGAGACGGCCAGGTCGCGCACGTCGTCGCCGGTCATGTGCGTGACCTGCGTGGCCGCGCCGCGATCGGTCAGCGAGTAGTGCCACACATTCACCGTGCCGCCGCGATCGGAGAGGAAATAGACGCCGTTGCCGCCGGCCGCCCATTGCGGCAGGCGATCAGTCCCGTCGAACTCGGTGATGCGCTCGAAATTCCGCGTCGCGAAGTCATACAGCCACACGTCGTCGGCCGCGCTGCCGCGATAACCGCGCCGCCACCACGTGCTGCCGCCGCGGACGAAGAGCAGGCGGCCGAGGCCGGCGTCGCCGACGACAGAATCCGCAACCGTCGCCGGTGGGGTTCGCTCCCTGACGGTCGCGGCTC
>CAZHIE010000164.1:0-9576 GCA_964532435.1 uncultured Planctomycetales bacterium | reverse complement strand
CGCCTCGCGCGGCCGTAGCGGCCCGCGCCCTCGCGCGGCCGTAGCGGCCCGCGCCTCGCGCGGCCGGGGCGGCGCGTGTGGTGATCCGCTCGCGCGCCGCTGGTTGCGTCCGCACCGCAAGGAAGACCCGCGTGAGGACACGCGGGCTCGATCCTCGCGGGCCGCTGCACGCTTCGCGCCGCTCCGGCCGCGCGAGGGCGCGGGCCGCTACACGCTTCGCGCCGCTCCGGCCGCGCGAGGGCGCGGGCCGCTACGCGCTTCGCGCCGCCGGGATGCGGGACACCCGACCCTCCGATAGACTGTGCGCCGCACACATTCCGGAAGGCGGCGGCACGATGAGCACGCGCGACGCGAACGAATACGTTCTCGGCACGGACGACACCGAGCTTTCCCGGCTCGGTTTCCAACACCGCATCTGGAGCGAATTCGCCCACGCGCTCTGGGAGCGGGCCGGCTTCGCGCCGGGACACACCGTCGCCGACGTCGGCTGCGGCCCGGGCTTCGCGACGCTCGACCTGGCGCAGATCGTCACCGAACGCGGCCGCGTAATCGCCCTCGACGTCTCCGAACGCTACCTCGCGCACCTGAGAGCCCGCGCCCGCGCGCTCGGCATCGCCAACGTCGACGTGCATGCGGCCGATCTTCAGGAACTCGATCTTCCGCCCGCCAGCATCGACGGCGCCTACGCGCGCTGGGTGCTCTGCTGGCTGCCGGATCCCGAGCGCGCCATCGCGGCGATCGCCCGCGCGCTGCGCCCGGGCGGCGCGTTCGCCGTGCAGGATTACTTCAACTACCGGGCGCTCACGCTCGCGCCGCGCTCGCCCGCTTTCGCGCGAGTCATCGAGGCCGTGATCGCCAGTTTCGCGGCCAGCCGGTCGGACAGCGACGTCGTCGCGCGGCTGCCGGCCCTTTTTGAGAAGCACGGACTGGAGTGCCGCGAGATTCGCCCGATTCAGCGCATCGCGCGGCCGGGCTCGCTGCTGTGGCAGTGGCCGTCGACGTTTTTCGCCAGTTATGTGCCGCGCCTGGTGGAGGGCGGGTTTTTGACCGTTGAGGAACAGCGCGCGTTCGAGCGCGATTGGGCGGAGCGGAGCCGCGATCCCAACACGTTCTTCTTCGCGCCGACGGTGTTCGACGTGATCGGCGTGAAACGCCGGTAGTTCGACCGAACGGGAAGCGCGGGCGGCTCGCCCGCACTTTCCACGCAGTCGCGCCGGTGACGCGCGCGACGGGGAGCTTGCCTGTGCGCACGATCGCAATTCGCGCCACGATTCTCGCGCTGATCGCAACCTGCGACATCACTCTGACCGGCTGCGCCGCGCCCGCCGCGCGGCGCCCGGCCCTCTCCGACATCAACGACGACGTCTTCATCCGGAAAGTGGAGGCGGCCGGCACGAAGCTCTGCGACGCCGGCGGCCTGCGCACCAAGGAGCAGCTCGCCCGCGAGATGGTGCGACAGGTCTGCGACGCGCCGGTTCGCGTCCCGGGCCCGAACCGCGCGGATCGCCGCCCCGGCGAGCTGTACGAGCAGTGCGCGCCGGGCGTGCTCGTGCTGTGCCGCGTGTACAAGTGCAACAAGTGCCCAAACTGGCATCACGCGGGCGAAGGCGGCGGGTTCGTGCTCACGCCCGACGGCGTGTGCGTCACGACGCGGCACATGTTCGAAGGCGAGCAGAGCGGGCACATGCTCGCCGTCACCTGCGACGGCGTGGTCTACCCGATTCAGGAAATCCTCGCCGCCAGCGAGATCGACGACGTCGCGGTCTTCCGCATCGCCGCGCACGGCCTGCCGACGATCCCCCTGCGCGGCGGGGCGGCCGTCGGCGAAGACCTGTGCGTCATTTCTCACCCGCGGCATCATCACTACATGCTCACGCGCGGCCTGCTCGCGCGCCGCGCGGAGAAATTCGGCGGCGTAAACGGCGATCTCAAGGAATTCGAGCGCGTCGCCACGCCCGTCCTCCAGATCACCGCCGAATACGGAATCGGTTCGAGCGGCGGCCCCGTGCTCGACCGGGCCGGCAACGCAATCGGCATGGTCGTGAACACCACGACCGTCTACGTGAAGCCCAAGGACCACGAAGACCCGCAGATGGCCATTCGCACCTGCATCCCGGCCGAGCGGATTCTCGCCCTGCTCGGCGGACGCGCCCGGTGACCCGCCCATTCCTGATGCTGACGCTCGTCTGCCTCGCCACGGGCTGCGCGCCGCCGGGCGATTCGCGCTACATCGCGCTGTTCGACGGCCGCTCGCTGAGCGGCTGGACACAGCGCGGCGGAGCGGCCCGCTTCTGTGCCGAAGATGGCCAGATCGTCGGAACCACGGTTCCAAACACGCCGAACAGTTTCCTCTGCACGGAGCGGCGCTTCGGCGACTTCGACCTGACGCTCGAATTCCGCGTCGACGACGACCTGAACTCCGGCGTCCAGATCCGCAGCGACGCCCGGCCGGAATACAAGAGCGGCGTCGTTCACGGCTATCAGGTCGAAATCGATCCGTCGGAGCGGGCGTGGACCGGCGGAATCTATGAGGAGAGCGGGCGCGGCTGGCTGTATCCGCTTGATCGCGACGCGGCGGCCCGCGCCGCATTCCGCCGCGGCGAATGGAACCACATGCGCGTGCTCGCGGTTGGCGACGGCATCCGCACCTGGATCAACGGCGCGCCGTGCGCGGGATTGGTCGATTGCGAAGCGCCGGCGGGCTTCCTCGCGCTCCAGGTTCACGCGACCGACAGCGCCGAGCCGCGCCAGGTGCGCTGGCGAAACATCCGCCTCCGCGACTTGTCCGGCTGGAACGCGCGCCCGCCGGGCGCGGTTGTGCTGCTCGATGACAGTGACGACTTGTCGAAGTGGCGGCACGGCGACGTGACCGACCCGCCGGGGCGTACGCCCGCCGAGCCGGGCGCGCTGCGCTGGCGACGCACAGACGGGGCGCTCGAGGCCGTTGCAGGCGCGGGCTCGATCGAAACGGTCCAGGCATTCGCCGACTTTCGGCTGCACGTCGAATTCGCCGTGCCGAGCCAGCCGTCGCCCGATCCGCAGGCCGACGGAAACAGCGGCGTCTATCTGCAAAAGCGCTACGAAGTCCAGATTCTGAACTCGTTCGGCCGGCCGCCCGACGCGCGCGAGTGCGGCGGAATCTATGGCCTGATCGCGCCGCGCGTACATGCGTCGCGCCCCGCCGGGCAGTGGCAGTCATACGACATCACCTTCCACGCCGCCCGCTTCGCAAGCGACGGCGTCAAGCTCGCCGCCGCCCGCGTCACCGTGCTGCACAACGGCGTCACGATTCACGACGACGTCGAAATTCCCTCGCAGACCGGCCGCGGGCGGGCCGAGGACGCGACGCCCGGGCCGATCCTGCTGCAGGAGCACGGCAGCGCCGTCCGTTTCCGCAATGTCTGGGTCGAAAAGCTCGATCCGCCGGGCGCGTGGTAGCCGCACGGGAGGTCGCCATGAAGCTGTCGCGACGAACGATGCTCGCCTCCGCCGCGGCGCTGGCCGCCCCGTGGTTCGTGCCGCGCTCGGTACTGGGCCATGCGCGCCGCGCCGCCGCTTCGGATCGCATCACGCTCGCGCTGATCGGCGTGCGCAAGATGGGCGGGGCGCACCTCGCGAGCCTGGTCGGCTTCCCGGATGTGCAGATCGTCGCCGTCTGCGACGTCGACACCGCCACGCGCGAGTCGGCCCGCCGCCGCGTGAACGCGGCCTACGCGGCGCAAACAACCGCCGGCGCGCCATTCCGCGGCTGCGAGGCGTACAACGAATATGAGCAAGTGCTGGCGCGGCCCGACGTCGACGCGGTCGTGATCGCCGTGCCCGATCACTGGCACGCCAAGATCGCGATCGAGGCGGCCCGCGCCGGCAAGGACATTTATTGCGAAAAACCGCTGGCGCTGACGATCCGCGACGCGCGCCGCATCGTGCAGGCCGTGCGGGCCTGCGGGCGCGTGCTTCAGACCGGCAGCCAGCAGCGCAGCGAGCCGAACTTCCGCTTCGCCTGCGAGCTGGTGCGAAACGGGTACATCGGCGACGTGCAGCGCGTCCACGTCGAGTGCGGTCCGCCCTCGCGCGACGCCTATCTGCCCGAACAGCCCGTTCCCGCCGGGCTGGATTACGACCGCTGGCTCGGCCCCGCGCCGCACGCTCCGTTCCACGCCGAGCGCGTCGGCTCGTTCTACTGGGACGGCTGGCGGCGCTGGCGCGATTACTCGGGCGGAAAAATGACCGACTGGGGCGCGCACCACTTCGACATCGCCCAATGGGGACTCGGCATGGACGACGCCGGCCCGCTCGAAATCATCCCCCCGCCCACCGCCGGCCGGCTGTCGACGCCCGGCGCATACGCCACGCTGCCCGTCGACGGAGCGGGCGGCGCGCCGGACGATCCGTCGCGCGGCCTGACCTATCGCTATCCCGGTGGCATCGAGGTCGTCAAGGATGGCGCCAACGGCGTGCGATTCGTGGGCTCGGCCGGCTGGGTCGAAGTCAACCGCGGCTATCTCGCGACGTCGCCGGCCTCGCTGAAGTCGATCGAAATCGGCCCCAACGAGCTGCACCTTCCACGCAGCCCCGGACACTACGAAAACTGGCTCGACTGCATCCGCACGCGCCGCCGGCCGATCGCCGACGTCGAGATCGGCTGCCGCTCCGTCAGCGTCTGCCACCTGGGAAACATCGCCTGCTGGCTGAATCGGCCGCTGCGCTGGAACGCGCGGCGCGAGGAATTCGTCGGCGACGACGGCGCGAGCCGGTTGCTCGACCGACCCAAGCGCGCGGGTTACGCGATCTCGGGCTGAGTCGCCCCGCTTCCCCGCATATGGCGAAACCAGCGCATCCCCCGCTAGAATCGACCCGTTCAGCGGGCGGAGAGCCGCGGGCCCGCCGCGACGGCGGAACTCGCGGCCGCCGGCGGAGTCGCGCCACACGCAGGCGCGTCGCGGGCATCATGGCGCCAGCCGACCGGAGGAGCCGCATGCATACGACCGCAGACCTGATGCACGACGCACGAACGCCCGACTTCATGCTCCTGGCCGAATTGCTCACCGACGAGGAGCGCCAGGTACAGCAACTGGTCGGAAGATTCGTCGACGAAAAAGTGCTCGCCATCATCGCCGACTGCTTCGAACACGAGCGCTTCCCTTTCGAACTCGTCCCCGAAATGGCCGATATGGGCCTCTTCGGGCCCACGTTTCAGGACTACGGCTGCGCCGGCCTCTCCAACGTCGCGTACGGACTCATCATGCAGGAGCTCGAACGCGGCGACAGCGGCCTGCGCAGCTTCGCCAGCGTGCAGAGCGGCCTCGTCATGTTCCCGATCCACCGCTTCGGCTCCGACGAGCAGAAAAAACGCTGGCTGCCCGAGATGGCCAAGGGCCGCAAGATCGGCTGCTTCGGCCTGACCGAGCCCGACGGCGGCAGCGACCCCGGCGCCATGAAGACCCACGCGCGCCGCAGCGGCGGCGACTGGCTCCTCAGCGGCGCGAAAATGTGGATCACCAACGGAACCATCGCCGACGTCGCCATCGTCTGGGCCATGACCGATCAGGGCGTCCGCGGATTCCTGGTCGAAAAGGACACGCCCGGCTATTCCGCGCGCGACATCAAGCACAAATTCTCGCTCCGCGCGTCCATCACCAGCGAGCTTTTCTTCGACAACGTGCGCATCCCGGAGCGCAACCGCCTGCCGCTGGCCGAGGGACTCGGCGGCCCGCTGAATTGCCTGACCCAGGCCCGCTACGGCATCGCCTGGGGCGGGATCGGCGCGGCGCAGGCCTGTTATCAGGAAGCCCTGACGTTCGCGAAGCAGCGCATCCTGTTCGGCCGGCCCGTGATCGAAAAGCAGCAGATGCAGGTGCGCTTCGCCGAAATGCTGCGCCGCATCACGACCGGGCAGTTGCTCGTGCATCGCCTCGGCCAGCTCAAGGACGCCGGCAAGATGCACCACACGCAGGTCTCGCTCGCCAAGTGGAACAACGTGCGGCTGGGCCTCGACATCGCGCGCGAGTGCCGCGACATCCTCGGCGCCGGCGGAATCAGCGTCGAATGCTGCCCGATCCGCCACATGCTGAACCTGGAAAGCGTCATCACCTACGAGGGAACCGAAACCATCCATCAACTCGTCGTCGGCCGCGAAATCTCCGGCGTCGGCGCGTTCTAGCATTTGTGTAGCAATAGTGGTGTAGTACTAGAGGCGCAGCGCGCCGCTCTGCCTCCGCTCGACCTCTACCGCGGCCAGGCGGCGCCCCCTACCCCGCCGCCCAGATCAACCCAAACGCCGCCGCCGCCGCAACCGCGCTCAGCACTACGCAGCTCGCCATCGCCGCGCCGCGGCGCCGGCCGCGCCACGCCTCATATCGCCCCGCAATCTCCCACATCCATTCCCCGCCCTCCGTTTCGGCAAACTCCAACTCCACGCCCGCCGCGCGCCACAGCGCCGGCCGGATGTCCCCGCTCCACACCGCCTCCAGAAAATCCGCCGGCCGCGCAAACACCACAACTCCGAACCGCCCGGCCGAGATCGCATCCTCAAGGTCATTCAGGTCGCGCGGCGCAAACCACGTCGCCTCCGCCGGCGCACGCGCATCCACACGCGCGCACAGCGCCGCCGACTCCGGCGAATCGCAAACGCCGACGACCGCAACCGCGTCGCGCCGCCCCATCCGGCCGTGTTCGCTCATCCGTGCGCCTTCCATGCTGTCAACAATTCGTCAGCCATATCGCAACCACACATTCCACGTCAGCAGCCCCAGCGCCGCCAGCCCGACCACTCCGGCATAGGGAAATACGCTCACGCCCACCAGCCACGGCGGACCCGCATATCGCGCGAACGGCCGCACTCCCATCAGCATGAGTATCCCGCCGGCGTGCAATCCCGTCGAAAGCCAGAGCGTCCCGCTGCATACATACGCAACGCACAGCAAGGCGCCAAGACCGACGTGACCCGGAAACGTCCAATACCGCTTCACGCTCCGCACATAATGCGCCGCCGCGAATACCACAATTCCAACTGCCACCGCCGCCGCCGTCGGAAGCGACCGCAGCAGGTCGGCCAGCACGACGCCCCGAAACAGCAGCTCTTCGACCGCGGCGCCAAGCACCGCCGTGAACGGAACGCCCGCCAGCCGCCGGACCAGCCGCCCGCCGGAATGCCGCACGCGAAACTGCACTGCGCCGCTCGCCGACCACGCGGCGTACAGCAACGCCAGATAAAGCGCCGCGGCGGATGCACCCCACACCCCCTGCCGCGCCGTCGCGTCCAGCGGAAACAGCGCGGCGTAATACTCCAATACTCCGCGACCGATCAACAGCGGATACGCCACAACCGCCCCGGCCAGCGCCCCGTGACTGACCAGCCGATTGACGCGCTTGTAGCCGCGCGGCAGCGCCGCCGAGCTGATTCGCCACTGCACCGGCCGCCGCGCCGCCAGCAGCAGCGCGGTCTGTCCAAGCCACATGGCGACGGGCACAAGCAATAAAAGGACAAGCGCGTTCACGAGGCATCTCTACCGATTGCAGGTGGGGCGCGCATTCTGGCCTGCCATCCGAATTGAGGCTGTCCACTCGCTTTGCCGTCGGCCACGCGGGGCCGAACGCTACGCTTCCGAACGAGCCGGGCAATGATATCGCGGATCGCCCCGAAAGACGCGCGTCCAGCGCTTGTCGCCCCACAAATACCACAGCGCCGGCTCCGTACGCACAAATTGCTCGAACCCGCACGCAAACCACTGCATCGAGTCCTGCACCGCGGCCCGCCGACCCGCGCGCCCGCGCCCCTCCGAAAATCCCTCGTACGGCGCAGACACGCTCAAACGCTGCCGCCCGCCTTCCCCCGCCGCCGTCAGCAGATGCAGCGGAGCGCCGCTGCGCAGCGCAAGCAACGCCGCGCCGGCCGGCAGACAAATCTGTCGCCCGCAGAACCGCACCCCCACCCCCTCGTCGCACTTCTGCGGCAAATCCGGCGTAATCAGCACAACCCGCCCCTCGGCCAGCGCCGCCGCCAGAGGCGCCATCCGACCGAGCGCCCCGCCGGCGCCGGCCGGCTCGGAAACCCACGCCACGCCGCTGGCGCGATACCAGCGCTCCTTGGCTTCTTGATGAGAAGCGTCTTTGCCATGCCGCAGATACACCGTGATCGGCACGTCGCGATGCAGCCGCGCGATGTTCAGCAGATAATCCGTCATATGCGGGCACACCAGCACCGCCCCGCGCCCCTCCGCCGCCGCCCGCCTCAGCCGATCGACGCTCTCGTCCAGCGTGAAGCGCTGCCGGATCAGCTCGTCCAGCTCCGCGCTCGCGGCCGCGCCGCCCGTTCGACCGGCGCAGCGCTGCACGTGCAACGCCCCGCTAAAGTGCTCTCCCAGCCGTCGAAAATGCTCGCGCAAAACGGCCGGCGACCAGACGCCCGCCGAACGCATGTTGTCCGCGATCTGGCGCGACAACACCGGAACCAGCGGCCCGCCCCGCGCCACCACGTCGCCGATGCGCTCGATCGCCGAGCGCGAAAGGCGCGGCGCGGCCGAAACCGCGGCGCGCCGGACCCGCTGCGTGACCCATCGGCGGAAGCGTTGCAGCAAGCGGCCCTCCGAGCGCGCCCCGCACGGCGGGGCCGTCCGCATTCGCCGGAATCTCAATTCTGCCGGCCCGCCGCGTTCGCCGAGTACTTGATCACGCGCACTTTCTCGAGCGTCACAAGCCCCTCGCTCACCATCTCCTCGACGTGCGGAAGCAGCGCGTTGATCTTCTCCTCGCTGTCCACAATCTCGACGATCATCGGCAGGTCTTCCGACAGCCGCAGAACCTTCACCGTGTGCAGCCGGCTGTTCGCACCAAACCCCATCGGCCCGCGCAGCACCGTCGCGCCCGCCAGGTGCAGCTCGCGGGCCTTGAGCACGATCGCCTCATACACCGGCCGCCCCTGCCACCGGTCGCTCTCGCCCACAAAAATCCGCAGCAGCAGCGCTTCGCCTTCCAGTTTCATCCGTCAGGCTCCCATCCAGCGCTCGGCCACCCGGTAACCCAGCCACACCGCCCCGAAGCCGAGCGTCACGCTCAACAGCATGTTCATCGCCGCCCGCAAACTCTGCCCTTCATTCGCCAGCGCGAACGTCTCCCAGCCCAGCGACGAAAACGTCGTAAATCCCCCCAAAATCCCGACCGTCAGCCCGACGCGGTACTCCGTCCGAATCGGAACGTGCTCGGCAAAGATCATGTTCAGCACGCCGATCAGAAAGCACCCGATCACGTTGACCGTCAGCGTCCCGACCGGAAACGTGCCCTTCGTCCACGATTGCCCCCAACCCTGCACGAGGTAGCGCAGCAGCGACCCAACCGCGCCGCCGGCCATGACAAGCGTGAACTTATTGAGCAGAAGATCCTTGATCATCTCTCGCCGCCGCGCTGTTCGATCAAAACGCCCTACCGCGCCGCTAGATCGAAACGACCCGTCGCGAGGTTTGATCGAAACGACCCGTCGCGCAGTTGGATCGAAATCACGTGCCGCGCTCGATCGAAACGACCTGCCATCGCAATCGCATGATAGCACAGCCGCACAGCGCGCGCCGTAGCGCCGGACCT
>CAZHIE010000163.1:0-9626 GCA_964532435.1 uncultured Planctomycetales bacterium | reverse complement strand
ACCAGCACAAGCACCAGTCCCGTTCCCGACTCCAGCGACGACATCGCCTTGCCGATGATCGCGCCCTGCGCCTTGCTGTGATCCCCAACCCGCATGGCGTGCCCCAACGTGTCCGAGGTCGTGAGCAGATCTCCCGGATGAATCGAGCCGCTCGACGCATCGCACCACACCCACACGCGACCGGCCAGCGCCACCGGCGGCGCGTCCTCTTGCCCCGGCTGATTGCCGAGAATCGTCCCGGCCGACAGGCCGTTTGCACCGCTGACCACGCCCGCAACCAGCGTGCTGTACGCGCCCTGCGCGAGCCGGAGCTCGCCGGCGTGTTCGGGGTCGATCTCCAAGACCATGCCCGGCTCGACCTTCTGCCGGACGGGGAATTTCTCAGCCACGTCCGCCCCGGTCACTTCGAGCACCGGCGTGAGGAAGTGCCCGTCGTCGCGAAACGTCGCCACAAAGGCCGCCGCCCAGCCGGCCTGCAGATTGGAGTAGAGATACACGTTGTTGTCCGAGGCGACGTAGGTCTGCTCGGCCAGCATGTCCACGTTCGCCGCGACCGCGTCGGGGGATTCGCCACAACCGACGATTACCGTGTCGTCCGCGCCGATTGTCACGCCGCCGCGCGCGGTGTGCCGGCCGATGAGCTGAACGCCTTCGATCTGGAGGATGTCCTCCACGTCGTCGCCCATGAAGTTCACGGGATTGGTGATCTGAATGTCTCCGTCCGGCGCGATGCGCATGCGCTCGGATGTGCCGGTCCCCCCCGTGTCGGTCGTCAGGAAGCTGATGTACGTGCCGTGCTGACCGGCCACCCAGTTCTGTGAGGCATGAATTCCGATCCAGCCTTCGTGGGCGAATGTCGATCCGTCGTCCGTGCCCGCGCCGACGAGATTGACGAGCACGTCATCCGCCAATGTCGGCCCAGGCGCGGCCGATGTGCCGCCCGCTCGCCGCCCGACGAACTCCGGATTGTTGCTGTAGCCTTGAGTGGCGATGTCGCCGTTGCCGACATGTAATGCGAAGCTCGGGTTTGTCGTCCCGATCCCGACGTTTCCGCTGTTGAGGATGCGCAGCACGCTGACATCCGCCGCGCGCTGAAAGTCGAGCCCATTTGCCGAGCCCACACCGCTTCCGCCGAACCGGATACGCGGCACGTCGCCCAGCCAGTCTATCGCCACCGTTGCGAGCTGGTTGTTGGGATTCGCCGCCTCAACCCGCCCGCCCGCAGCGCCGGACGAACGAATCCAACCGGCAACATCGAGCTTCTGCCCCGGCGTCGCCGTTCCAATGCCGACGTTCCCCGCGGCGTCCGCCGCGAGCGCATTCGCCGGCGAGCCGTCCGACGCCGCGACGGTGCTGTGATAGTGGTCGCTCCGCGAAGCGGAGTTGGCGGCGCCGTTGCCGCCGAACACGGCGGAAAGCGTCACGTCGCCCGAAGCGCCTCCGCCGCTCAGTCCCGCGCCCGCGTTGACCGCCGTAATGTCGCCGCCGCCGCCGCCGCCGATCGCGGCCGTCGTCTGAAGCGTTCCGTCCGGAAATCGAATGCCGTCGACGCCGGCCGTGCCGCCGACGTGCAGCCGCGCGGTCGGCGTGCTCGTGCCGATGCCGACGTTGCCGCTGTCGAGAATCGTCATCTGAACCTGATCGTCGGTCGTGAAGTACAGGTGGCCCGGCGAAGCGGGCGACGTCCGGGTGCCGATCCGCGCGCCCAGATTCTCCCAGGCGAGCATTTGCATGGTTACATTGGAATTCTTGACCAGCAGTTGCGAGTTGGAGAGGCCCGGGTTGGCATTGGGGTTCTCTACCACGAACGTGCCGGTGTCGTTGAGGCCCTGCGAGGACACAACGTGCAACGGCGCCGTCGGCGCGTTCGTGCCGACGCCGACATAGCCCGCATTGGTGTTGAATATGGCGCTCCCGCTGGCCGACCAGAATCCGCCGCCGCCGCCCCCGCTGTTGAGCGCGAATAGCGCATACGGCGTCGCGTTCAGCGCCTGACGCGGCGCGAGCCGTACGCCGTTGACCGTGATCTCCAGCCAGAGCGCCCGGCCGTCGAACGGCATCGGCGCGAAATTCAGCTCGCTCGTGAACAGCCCGTCGCTCACCGGAACCGGCAGCGGGATCATCGCCGCGACTTCGACCGCCGGGGGCGTGACAGGGCCGTCGAACAGCCGGAACTCCATGTTGTAAACGCCGTCGGCCGGCGCGCCGTTCTCCACGAGCCGTCCCTGGTACGTGAAGATCGGATCTACGGGGGCGGCCGGCGCGCTCGCGGCGACCGCGGCGCTCAGGGCAACAGCAAACAGGAAGAGCCTCGAGCTCATTTCGGATCCTCCACGAGAATGTGGGCGCTTCGACTCTACGGACGGACCATGCACGGCGATCCGGCGACAAGTGCGCCGGATCGATCCGCGTGGTGCGGGAATGTGACGCGACAATTGGGTAAACACCGCCGCGCGGCCGCGCGCCCGAAGTGCGCGAAATTACGCACTATTTTGGGGAATTTTGCGCACCCCGCATCGCTTGTACGCGCGAGGCGAACGATCTATGTTGGCTTCGCGGAAGTCACTTCTCGTTCGGCACGTACCGGGAGTTCGCGATGACGTGCGCAGAGGATCCCGATCTTGTTCGCGCCGCCGTAGCGGGAAACGCCGACGCGCTCCGCCTGCTGCTCGAAAGCGCGTTCGAGACGCTGGTTCATCGCCTGGAGCGCCGCATCCCTCGCGATCTCCGCAGCGTCTGCAGCGCGGAAGACGTGGCGCAGGACGCGCTGGTCGAAGTGTGTCGCGGCATCGGCGCGTTCCGGCCGGCCGGCGACGGCGCATTCCGGCGCTGGATCTACGCGATCGCGCTCAGCCGCCTGCGCAACGCGATTCGTCGGCAGCGCGCTCAGAAGCGCGGTGGCGGACATGCCGCAGATGTCATGTCCGGACCGCGCGCCAATCCCGACCCCGCGTCGAAGGCAAAGTGTGATGCGCTGCCGGAGCCGTTGCCGGATGCAGGCGGCGGACTCACGGATGGGGAACTGCTGGCGGAGCTGAGCGCCGCGACCCGCTCGCTGCCGATTCGGTATCGCGAAGTGGTGCAGCTTCTGCACATCGACGAGTTCTCCGTGGTGGAAGTGGCCGCACGGATGGGGAAATCGCAGCGCGCGGTTCTGGGCCTGGGCCGGCGGGCGCGAGAAATGCTGCGGGTCCGTCTCAGCCGTTCCGCGCAGTAGCCGCCCGCGCCCGCCAGGGCGCGCAGAGCGTCCGTTCCACGTACGCCGGATTCGCGGTCGCGATCGAAAGACGCTTTGTTAGCGCGCGCCGGCCAGCTCGACCTGCCGCGGGGCCGGCTCTTCCGCCTGCGGGCTGCGGACGAATTGCTTGTACGCCGCCATCAGCTCGCGCGTCACCGGGCCGGGCGTGCCGTCGCCGACCGGGCGCTGATCGATCGTGCAGACCGGGATGACCTCCGCGCCCGTGCCGGTGAGGAAGACCTCGTCGGCCGAGTACAGGTCCATCCGCTCGAGGATCTTCTCTTCGACCTCGATGCCCGCCTCGCGGGCCAGGCGCAGGATCGTCGCCCGCGTCACGCCCTCCAGAATTCCGGAGGCCGTGTGCGGCGTCTGTAGCTGCCCGTTTCGCACGATGAACACGTTGTCGCCCGTGGCCTCCGCGACATAGCCCATGTGATTGAGCATGATCGCTTCGTAAACGCCGGCCTGGTGCGCCTCGATCTTGGCGAGAATGTTATTGAGGTAATTGAGCGATTTGATGCGGGCGGGCATCGCGTTCGGATGATTGCGCGTCACCGAGCTGACGATCACCGGCATGCCGGTCTCGTACAGCTCCTTTGGATACATGCTGATCGTCGACGTGATGATGTACACCGACGGCTTCCACGTCCGCCGCGGCGAAATGCCCAGCACGCCGACCCCCCGCGTCGCCACCATCCGGATGTACGCGTCCTTGTCCGAGCGCAGAAAGCCGTTCGCCTCCAGCGTCTCGTCCATCGCCGCCGAAAGCTGGTCGTGCGTCCACGGCAGATTGAGAGTGATCGCCTTCGCCGACGTGAAGAAGCGCTTGAGATGCGCCTGGCGCTCGAAGATCCGGCCGTTATAGCTGCGGATGCCCTCAAAGATTCCGTCGCCGTAGAGCAGCCCGTGATCGAAGACGTTGACGCTGGCCTGGGGCGCGGGTACGAGCTGGCCGTTGAGCCACACCTTGAGATTCGGATCGGGATCGTAATTCTCTTTGGGCATCGTGTGGGCAGCCATGGCTTGCCTCCCGCGCCGCGCTGGCGCTCTTCGTGCGAACTGTGGCGTCACAGACGCACGCGCTCCGGGCGTACGTCGCTGTATCCGCTCTGTCGGCTCGCCCGGGCGAGCGCTTCGGTACCGCCGCCGCGCCGAGCGAGTCGGTCCGGCGGACGGTCCTCGGCGGCGCGATCGCCGGATTTTTCGGACGGCGCGCCGCCGCGCTGCGCCGATCGGGCCACCGGAGCATAGACCGCTGCTCCGGCACGTGCAAGACGCAGCGCCCGCGCATGAACCTGTACGCCCGGCGCCGGCCGCGGGTTCAGCCCGAAGACCGGCTTTCGGTGGTTCGGTTGCGAGCCGTCAGGTGCTATAATGCGGCGATTCGCCAGCGCGGCGGGGGCGGCGCTGGGCGACCGCCGGCGGACCGATGCCGGCGCGTCGACGATCCAACACGAGCAGCGAGAGCCAAATGTCCAACAGTGTTGCAGCCGTTACGCGGGTGGTCTGTTTCCTGGCGCTGCTGACGTTGCCCGCGAGCGCCTTGGCGCAAACGGTGCGGTACGATGGACAGCGCGTCGTCCGCGTGACCGTCCGCAGCGAGGCCGAGCTCAAGCAGGTGCTCGAGCAGACGGACGACGTCTGGTCGCACGGCGTCGGCGTCGGGCCGATCGACATCCGCGTCTCGCCGAAACAGTACGACGCACTTCAGGCGCTCGGCGTGCCGATGGAGACGATCGTTGCCGACGTGCAGGCCGAAATCGACGCCGAGCGCGCCGGCGTCGCCGGGCTCGATCCGTTCACCAGCTATCTGCCGTTCGACGACGTGCAAACCTACCTCGACACGCTGGTCGCGCTGCGGCCCGACCTCGCGCAGATCATCGTCGCCGGCACGTCGCTGGAAGGCCTCGAAATCCGCGGCATTCGCATCCGCGGGCCCGGCGCGGGCACTCGGCCGGCCGTGCTCTACCACGGCGCGGTGCATGCGCGCGAGTGGATTACGGTGCCCACGATTCTCTACCTCGCCGATCAGCTCGTTCGCGGCTATTCCAGCGATACGCAGATTCACGACATCGTCGACCGCGTGCAGTTCGACCTGTTCCCGATCATGAATCCGGACGGCTACGTGTACACGTGGACGACCGATCGCATGTGGCGCAAGAACCGCCGCGTGAACGACGTCGGCGGCGTCGGTGTCGACAACAACCGCAACTGGGGCTACCAGTGGGGCGGGCAGGGCTCGTCCGGCAATGGCGGAAACGAGACCTATCGCGGCCCGTCGCCCTTCTCTGAGCCCGAGACCGCTGCGATGCGCGACTGGGTGCTCAACAATCCCAACATCGCCGGCTACCTCGACGTCCACAGCTACGGCGAACTCATCATGTGGCCGTGGGGCTACACCGCCGACTATTGCCCCGATCACGATTACTACGTCGATATCGGCCGCGCCATGAACGTCGCGATCGAAGAGGTGCATGGCCATTTCTACACGTACGGCCCGGTCTACACGACGATCTACCCCGCCAGCGGCGTGTCGGTCGATTGGGTGTACGGCGGCGCGGGGCGCACCGCCATGACGTTCGAGCTGCGCGGTTCGAGCTTCGTCGTGCCGTCCAGCGAGATCATTCCGCAATGCGAGGAGATCTACCCCGCCATGCTGCTGCTGGCGAATGCGATCGCCACGCCCGTGTCGATCTCGTTTCCCTCGGGGCTACCCACGGCAATCCCTCCGAACGCTCCGTATTCGCTGCCGGTGCAGATCATGGGAGGCTCAGAGGCCGTCGACCCCGCCAGCGCCAAGCTGCACATGCGCCCGCTGGGCGGAAGCGTCTTTCAGGAAATCACGCTGACGCACGTCAGCGGAGATCAGTACTCGGCCGTCTTCCCAGCGCAGCCGTGCGGCCCGGGCCTTGAGTACTACCTAACCGCCGCGGGCGCGAGCACGGGGATCGAGGCGGTCAGCCCGCTCGGCGCGCCGGCCGTGCTGTACTCGGCCGTGCTGGGCGCGCCGACGACCGTGTTTTCGGACAACTTCGAAACGAATACGGGCTGGACGGTGCAAAGCTTCTCGCTGACGGGCGGCGAGTGGGTCCGCGTCGATCCGAACGGAACGATACAGGGGCTGAACCAGGTCCAGCCGGAAGACGACAACCCGGCCGGCGTGGGAACGATGTGCTACGTCACGGGTCAGGGCACGCTGGGCGGCACGGTCGGCGGTGCCGACGTCGACGGCGGCCCGACGATTCTGACGTCGCCGCGCTTTTCGCTGGCGGGAATGCTGACGCCGATCGTCAGCATGTACACCTGGTTCTACAACGACGACCGCGACGACCGACTGCGGATCGAAATCTCGAATGACGACGGACAGAACTGGACCGTCCTCGAGATCGTCGCGAACAGCAATTCGTGGATTCGACGCGAGTACGCCGTCGCCGCGTTCGTCCCGCCGACGGCGAACATGCGGCTGCGTCTCAGCGTTCAGGATGTGCCGAACAACTCCATCACCGAAGCGGCCGTGGACGACGTCGTAATCACCGCGCTGTCGTGCCCGGCGGGGCCGCTGCTCGGCGACATGAATTGCGACGGCGCGCTGGACAACGCCGACATCGACGGTTTCGTGCTGGCGCTGACCGACCCGGCGGCGTATGCGCTGGCGTTCCCCGATTGCGACATCTCGGCCGCCGACTGCAACAACGACGGCGCGACCGACAACGGCGACATCGACGCATTCGTGGCGCTGCTGCTTGGATAAGGCCCGCGCGGCCGGGAGACCTGCGAGAGTGAATTCTTCCGGCGTCCGTCCGACCGTTTCGCTTCCATCCGCGGCGCCTCACGTAGCCGAGGCGGCGGCGCGCCGGCACATCTTCGGCGAAACGCCCGCATCGCTGCGCGAGTGGCTCGCCGCCGAAGGTCACGCCCGCTTTCGCGCCGATCAGATCGTCGAATGGGCCTTCGCGCGCGGCGTCGATTCGTTCGACCAGATGACCAACCTCGCCAAGCCGCTGCGCGCCTGGCTGGCCGAGCACGCCGACCTCTATCGCTCCGCCATTGCGGCGCAGCACACGTCGGCCGACGGTACGCAAAAGCTGCTGCTGACCTGGCCGGATGGCGAATCGGTCGAGACCGTGTGGATTCCCGAAGGCGAGCGCCACACCGCGTGCCTCTCGTCGCAGGTCGGCTGCCCGGTCGGGTGCCGCTTCTGCGCCAGCGGCGTCGACGGCGTGCGCCGCAATCTCTCCACCGGCGAAATCGTCGAGCAGGCGCTGCGCGTCCGCGGCCTGATTCGCGCATCGCACGGCGACGACGCGCGGCTGACGAACATCGTGATGATGGGCATGGGCGAGCCGCTGGCCAACTATGACGCGGTCGTCGCAGCCCTGCGAATCCTGAACGCGCCGTGGGGCCTGGGAGTCGGCGCCCGCAAGATCACGCTCAGCACCGTCGGCCTTCCGAAGCAGATTCGCCGCCTCGCGAAGGAGGACATGCAGATCAACCTGGCGCTCTCGCTGCACGCGCCGGACGACGACCTGCGGCGCGAGCTGATTCCCTGGGGAAAAGTGCCGATCGCCGATTTGCTCGACGCCTGCGACGAATACTTCCGCGTCACCGGCCGCGAAATCACGCTCGAATACGTCCTGCTCGCGGGCGTCAACGACCGGCCGCAGCACGCCGCGCGTCTCGCCGCGCTGTGCCGGCGGCTGCGCTGCAACGTTAACCTGCTGCGGTACAACCCCGTGCCCGGCCTCCCGTTCGAGCGCCCCAGCGCCGACGACGCCTTCGCGTTTCAGCAGCGGCTCCGCGCGTCGGGCGTAAACGCGCACCTTCGCACGTCGCGCGGCCAGGACATCGCCGCCGCGTGCGGCCAGCTCCGAAAATCGGCCGCGACGGACGCCGGATCGCCCGGCGCAGCATCCTCCGAGCGCGCATGATCGCGATCGACCACGTTCAGATCACAGCCTCTCCCGGCGATGAGGATGCGCTGCGCCGCTTCTACGCGGGGCTGCTCGGCCTGCGCGAAATCGGCAAGCCGGCGGCGCTGCGCGCCCGCGGCGGGTTGTGGTTCGAGACGGCCAATCTGCCGCTGCACGTCGGCATCGACCGGCCCGCGGCCACCAACCGCGGTTCGCGCCGCCACGTCGGTTTCCGCGTGCGCCATCTGCCCGCCGTCCGTGCAATCCTGGAGCGCGCCGGATTCCCCATCGAGCACGATGAGGCGCCCATCCCCGGCGTCGAGCGCTTTTATACGCGCGACCCAGCCGGCAATCGTGTCGAGCTGCTCGCCGACTCGCCCGCGCCGCCGCCGGCCGCGCAGCTTGGGGAAGCGCCATGAAGCGCGCTCGCGTCCTTCTGGCCGAACCGCTCAATGCCGACGCCGAGCAGCGGCTGGCGGCCCGCGCCGAGCTGGTACGACCGGCAGACGCGGGCGCCGCGGCGCTTTGCGCCGCCGTCGCCGGCTGCGAAGCGCTGATAGCTCGCACGAGCACGCGCGTGGACGATGATTTGCTGGCGGCCGGCGCTGCGCTGCGCGTCGTCGGCGTGGCCGGCGTCGGCACCGACAACGTGGACGTCGTCGCCGCCCAGCGTCGCGGCATCGCCGTGCTGAACATGGCGGCGGCCGCGTCCGACGCAGTCGCCGAGTTCACGTTCGCGCTGCTGCTGCAACTGCTGCGGCCGATTCCGCGCTTGGCCGACGGACTGCGGCGCGGCGAATACGCCCAGACGCGCGCCAAGCCGCACGGCGTCGAGCTGCGCGAGCTGACGGTAGGGATCGTCGGCATGGGCCGCATCGGCAGCCGCGTCGGGCGCATCTGCGCCGCGGGCGTCGGGGCGCGGGTGCGCTTCTGCGACATTGTGGAGATCGCGCCGCTCGGCTTCGCCGCGGAGCGCGTCGCGCTCGACGAATTGCTCGCCACGAGCGACGTCGTCAGCCTGCACGTGCCCTTGACGGAACAGACGCGCGGCATGATTGGCGCGGCCGCGCTAGCGCGGATGCGCTCCGGCTCTTTTCTCGTCAACACGGCCCGTGGGGCGGTGGTGAACACGCCCGCGCTGGTGGAAGCTCTCCGGTCTGCCCATCTGGCCGGCGCGGCGCTGGATGTGACGGAGCCCGAGCCGCTGCCGCCGGATCATCCGTTGTTGGGAATACCGCAATGCATCGTCACGCCGCACGTAGCCGCGCGTACGAAGCGCGGCATGGAGCGCATGTTCGAGATCGTCGAAGCGGTGTTGGAATTCCTGGATCGGCGCTAACAGTTCGTTGCACAAATGGACCGCAGCCGCCCTCGGCTGCATTTACTTCTGGATGGGCGCGGTGTCTTCGAGCCTCGCGAGGGTTTTGCAACAGACTCCTAAGCGACCGGCCGGCCGACGCAACGCCGGCCGACGACCC
>CAZHIE010000162.1:0-9629 GCA_964532435.1 uncultured Planctomycetales bacterium | reverse complement strand
CTCATCCCAGCAACAGCGCGACAAACGCATCGATGTCGCCGTTGTCCACGGCGAGGTCATCGTTCAAATCGCCCCAGCGGTCGCGCAGATGCCAGCACGAATGCTGGCCACCCAGCAATTCATACGCCGCCTCGTCATTCAGCAGCGCCGCGACGAAGAAATCGATGTCCGCGTTGTCCACCAGCCCGTCGCAGTTCGCGTCGCCCGGAACGAGCGGCGTCAGTGTCATCGCAAATTCCGCGCTGTCGGCCGCGCGGCCGGCCAGGTCGCGCACGAAGATGCGAAATTCGTACAACTGCCCCGGCGTGCCGGGGTTGATCTGTAGGATCGGGTGCGTGTCGAAAAATGGCGTGCCCATGTGAAAACTCTCGCCCACGATCATCGGCGCGGTGCCATGATCGTTCCAGACGCTCAGGTCATCGTCCACGTGCGTCAGGATGAACACGAGGTCGGAGTCCGGCGGCGGCGGAAACAGCCCCTCCGCCTCGTCCGCCACGTCGAGCGAAACCAGCCCGAACTCGCCGGTCGCCCAACCCGGAAACGCGGGGAATACCGACTCTGGCACGCCGAGCGGCGACTCGAAGTGCGCGTGCAGCACCAGCCGGCCGGCCGCATCCTGCGCGACGACGAGCTCTTCGTGCGCAATGGCGCAAGGCGCGGCGGTCGCGGCGGCGGCCAGCAAGCAAGCTCGCAGGATATATGAGCGCATACTCTCTCCCCGCGCTGAATACAGCGCATTTTGCAAACGCGATTTCGATGCGTGGCCCGCCTTCGCCAGTATAGGGGGCCGTCGGCCGTAAAAAAAACGGGCGCGTGTTGCTCACCCGCACTCGCCGTTACACTGTACCAAAGCCGAACATTCGACCGCCGCAACGGGCCGCGGCGTCGAGTCCTATCTGGGAGAAGTCCGATGCGATCCATCCGCGCGATTCTGGCCGGCGTGCTTGGCGGGGCCGTCATGTTTATCTGGGGCGCCGTTTCGCACATGGTCTTGCCGATCGGCGAGATGGGCGTCCGCAGTTTGCCGCCGGGCGCGGACATCGTGCCCGCGATGAAGCAGTCCATCCACGAACGCGGCTTCTACTTCTTCCCGCCGATGCCGGAAGGGGACGCATCCGAAGCGGCGAAGAAAGCCTGGGAGGAGCAGCTTCGCCAGGGGCCGCAGGGCGTCGTCATTTACGACCCCAGCGGCAGCGGGATGATCACGCCGCAGCAGCTCGGCACCGAATACGCCAGCAGCGCCGTCGCGGCACTTCTGGCGGCGATCATTCTGGGCAGCGTGGCCGGATCGTGGCTGCACCGAACGATGATGGCGACACTGATCGGCGTGACTGGATGGGCCTCGATCGTCGTTTCATATTGGACCTGGTACCGCTTTCCCGATGCGTTTGCGATCGGCCAGTTGCTCGACCAGGGCATTGGCTGGCTGCTGTCCGGCGCGATCCTGGCGGCGGTTGCGGCGCGGCCAAAGTCCGCAAAGGCGCCGGCCGCGATAACGTGAACCGCCAGAGCCGGCGGCGCGCGCGTGAGCCGCGTGCGGTATAGTGCCGCCGCGAACATGACGACTTCGAACCCGCCATCGCCCGCCGCGCCGCCGCGCGTCGCCATCATCTTCGACCTCGACGGCGTGCTGACCGACACGGCCGAGTTGCATTACCAGAGCTGGCAGTCTCTGGCCGACGAGCTGCAAATCCCGTTCGATCGCGATCGAAACGAGGCTTTGCGCGGCGTCGGCCGGGCCGAGAGCCTGGCGCTTGTGCTCGGCGATCGCGCGGGGGAGTTTTCCGCCGTGCAGAAGGCCGCATTTCTCGATCGCAAAAACAGCGACTACCTCGATCGCGTCTCGCGCATGACGCCGGACGACCTGTTGCCCGGCGCGCTCGCGCTGCTGCGCGAGCTTCGCCGGCGCGGCGCGGCGCTGGCCGTCGCGTCGTCCAGCCGCAACGCACGCGCGGTGCTCGATCGGTTGGGCGTCGGGGCGATGTTCGACGCGGTCGTCGACGGAAACGACGCGCCGCGCTCCAAGCCCGATCCGCAGGTCTTCCTCGCGGCGGCCGAGCGGCTCGGCGTCCCGGCGGAGCGCTGCGTGATCGTCGAAGATGCCGAGAGCGGCGTCGCAGCAGCGCGGGCCGCGGGAATGGCCGTCGCGGGGATCGGCCCGGCCTCGCGCGTCGGCGCCGCCGACGTGCTCGCGCCCGGCATCGGTCAGCTCAGCGCCGATTCGCTCTTGGCCCTGTGCCGCCGCCGGTAGCGCCGTGCCGCCCTTGCCCCCCTTTCACAGCCGCGGGTAAACTCACCGATCCCGCCCATGATCGTGCCGCCGCCGGCGAGCACGTCGCCGCACAGAGCGGCGAACGCCGGCGAGCGCGAGGGCAGGCGATTCGCAGCCGCGCGTCGGCCGGGTCGAAAACCCAGTGAGGGAGAGCTTCCGATGACGGGCAACGGTCACGCGCAGATGGACGTTATCTTTGGCGATTCTCCGGCCCTCCAGCGGGTGATTGAGAATTTCGATCGCGCGGCCGCGGTGCTGGAGCTCGATCCGAACATCGCCGCCCGTCTGAGGCGGCCCGACAAGGTGCTGATCGCGTCGATCCCGGTCTCGCGCGACAACGGCCACGTCGAAGTCTTCGCCGGCTTCCGCGTGCAGCACAACCACGCGCTCGGCCCGTACAAGGGCGGCATCCGCTATCACCCCGACGTAGACCTGGGCGAGTGCGCCGCGCTGGCGATGCAGATGACGTGGAAGTGCGCCGCGATGGGCCTTCCGCTCGGCGGGGCCAAGGGCGCCATTCGCTGCGATCCGCTCAAGCTGACCGAGCGCGAGATGCAGGAAATGACCCGCCGCTACACCACCGAGATGATGCCGATCATCGGGCCGGAGGTCGACATCCCCGCGCCGGACATGGGAACCAACGACCGCACGATGGCGTGGATCATGGACACCTACACGCAGCGCACCGGCCGGTTCAACCCCGGCGTCGTCACCGGCAAGCCGGTCGACATCGGCGGATCGGTGCTGCGCAAGGAGGCCACCGGCCGCGGGGTCGTGTACACGGTGGTCGAAGCGGCGCAGGAGGTCGGGCTGAACCTCAAGGGCGCTACCGTCGTCCTGCACGGTTTCGGCAACGTCGGCACGTACGCGGCGCTGACGTTTGTCGATCGCGGGGCGAAGGTGATCGCCGTGGCCGACGTGTCCGGCGGCTACGTCAACACCGCGGGCATGGACGTGCGCAAGATGCTCGAATACGTCGAGAAGAACCGCACGCTGGCCGGCGAAAACTGGGGCGACAAGGTCAAGAGCGACGACGTGCTGACCGTGCCGTGCGACATCCTCGTGCCGGCCGCGACCGGCGGCGTGGTGACCGCGGCGAACGCGCCAAAAATCCGCTGCAAGATCCTGGCCGAAGGCGCCAACGGACCGACCATGCCCGAGGCGGACGCCATTCTGGAGCGGAACGGCGTCTTCACGATTCCGGACATCATCTGCAACGCGGGCGGCGTGATCGTGTCCTACTTCGAGTGGGTGCAGAACGGCATGCACTTCTTCTGGAGCGAGAAGGAGATCGACGAGCGCCTCGGGAATCTGCTGCGCGGCGGATATCAGCGCGCCCGGGCGTTTGCGAAAGAGCGCAAGCTGACGATGCGCACCGCCTCGCTGTGCAATGCGATCCACCGCGTCGACGTGAGCATGCGGCTGCGCGGGCTGTACGGCTAAGCGAGGGATTGGGGATTAGGGATTGGGGAATTGGAGCGACAGCCGCCCTCGGCTGTTCTCCAGAGCCCGCCTGTCCCCAGGCGGGTCCGCCCGGAGGTCTCCCAGTCGCGCGCCGCGCTCCGGCGCACGCGGCGGCGACGCGCGTCGTCCCCGCAACGTTCGTCTCTCGCGAGGCCAGATGGGCACGCTGCAGTCCTACATTCTGCGCGAGGTGCTGAAGATATTCGGCCTGGCGCTGGCGGCGCTGACGCTGCTCGGCACGCTCGCCGGCAGCGTCGTGAATCTGCTCGCCTATGCCGGCCTCTCGCTCGGCGACCTCAAGATCATCATTCCGCTGCTCGCGATGATCTCTGGCACGCTGCTCATGCCGCTGGCGGCGCTCTTCGCGGTCACGATGGTCTACGGCCGGCTGGCGGCCGACAACGAGTTCACTGCGTGCGGCGCGGCCGGCATCAATGTGCTGCGCCTGTTTCGCCCGGTGCTGATGCTTTCGGTGTTCGTCGTCCTGTTTACGTTCCTGTTCGGCAATTTCGTCATTCCGCAGTTCATCACGCGCATCGAGGGTCTGCTGCGCGTCAACGTCCGCGACATCGTCGCCAACCAGATCCGCTCCAAGGGCTTCGTGCAGAAAGCCGCGCCCAAGGGCGGCGAAACGTGGACCGTCACGGCCGAAGACGTGCGGCTCGTGGCCGACGACGCGCTGTCGCAGCGCGGCTATCCGACCGGGCCGGAGATGGGCTATCTGCTGCTCGAGCGCCCGACGTTTCTTCAGGTCGACGCGCGCGGCCAGCTTCACCGCTTCACCGTCGCGCGGCAGGGTCTGGCGTGTTTCGATCGGGGCAAGTCTCCGCCCGAGGTGACGGCTTACGTGATCGAAGCGCGGGACTTTCAGATCGATCGCGGCGCGGTCCTGCTTAAGGAGCAGATGATCGGCCCGATCGCGATCCCCTTCTTCCGCATTCCCGTGCGGATGTCGTTCGTCGACATGCGGACCCTGATCGACTGGCTGCAAAATCCGTGGAATTCGCCGCGCGTCGCCGAAAAACTCGACGGCTTCCGGGTCGAGCTCTTCGGCCAGCGCCTGTTCGAGTTCGCGGCCGCGCGCCTGGCCACCGGGCCGCTGGCGCTGCTGGACGCCTCCGGGCGGCGGTACGAGATCACCGCGAAAAAGTCGCGTCACGCCGAGCGGCAGCTTACGCTGGAAGACGTGGGCGTCGAGGTCTTCCGCGCCGCCGACCCATTGCCGCTGCGCTACACCGCGCCGCGCGCGGTGCTGATCGCCCGGCCGCTGCCCAGCGAGCAGCTCATCATCGAGCTGCGCCTCACGCCGACCGACGGCGGAAAAGTGCTGGAATACACCGCGCACGGCGGGCGCTACGACGCCCCGCGCGAGAAGCCGGTGCTCAGCCTCGACGAGCTGCAGGTTCCCGCCGCGGTGGCGGCGGAGATTTCGGCTCTGCCGCGCTCGGCGATGGTCTCGCCGGACGGCGCGCTCCCGCCGCTGACGCAGGATCTGACGGACAAGCGCGTCGGCCTGCAGAAACTCGTGCGCGAGGAGCGGCGCGAGATCGAGATGACGATGCATTTCCGCCTGGGAATGGTCGCCAGCGCGCTGGTGACGACGATCCTGGGCGCCGCGCTGGGCGTGATCTTCCGCGGGTCGCACATCCTGGCCGCGTTCGCGCTCGCGTGCATGCCGTTGCTGACCGTCTGGCTGATCGCGGTGATCGGACGCATGGTGGGGAAGGAGGCGAGCGCGCCGCTGGGCATGAGCGTGATCTGGGGCGGGCTGCTGCTGGTGGCGCTGGCCGACGGAGTGATTCTGCTGCGCGGCGTGCGGCGCTGACAGGAGCCATCGCGATGCGAACGCTCGACCGCTATGTCGCCTCATCGTTTCTCGGATCGTTCATCCTGCTGATGCTCGTCGGCGTCATGTTCTTCGTCACGATCGACATGATTCTCAATCTCGACGAGTTCCTCAAGGATCCCGACGCGAGCGCGGCCGCCGTGCTGAGCGCCATGCTCGACTATTACGCGGGCAACCTGCCCATGTACTTCGCGCAGTTCTGCGGACCGGTGATGGGCGTCGCCGGCGCCTTCGCGCTGGCGATGATGCTTCGCAACAACGAGCTGACCGCGGTGCTTTCCGCCGGAGTTCCGCTGCAGCGCCTCGCGGCGCCCATCCTGGTGTGCTCCATCCCGATCGTGGCGCTCTCGATTCTCAACTCCGAATTGCTCATCCCGGCGGTCGCGCACAAGCTCGTCCGCGACCGCGACGCGCTGCTCGGGGCGCGCACGCTGGCGGCCCGCTGCATCCACGACGACAACAAGGCCATCCTGCAGGCCAGCGAGCTGGACCCGCGGGCCGGCCGCATGGAGCGCGTCTTCATCATCGAGCCCGACGCCGCGGGAAATCCGGCCAACCTGATCGAGGCCGACGCCGCCGTGTGGGACGAGTCGCGCCGCACCTGGAAGCTCGACCGCGGCACGCGCTACGTCGTCGGCGACGTGTTCGGCGCCGAAGACCTCGGCCGCGCCATCGAGCGCCAGCCGCTCGCCGAATACGCCTTCACGCTATCGCCGACCGAGATCGTCCTGCGCCAATCCGCGCAATGGTCGGAGCTGATGAGCATCTCCGAGATGAACGAGCTGGTCCGCAGCCGGCATTTGCCCAACCGGCCGGCGCTGATCCGCAGCCGCGACGTGCGTTTCACGCGGCCGCTGCTGATGTGGATTCTGCTGGCTCTTTCGCTGCCGTTCTTTCTCTCGCGCCAGCCGACCAACGTGCTGCGCGCGGGCGCGTACGCGTTGCTGCTTACGGGGTTGTGCTTCGGATTCACGTTTTTGGCACAGAGCGTCTCGGCCGACCTGGGCGCGCGGGCCCGCCTGGCCTACGCGATGCCGGTGCTGTTCTTCGGCCCGCTGGCGATCCTGCGCATGGCGAACGTGAAGACGTAGCGTAACCGCCGTGCGAACCGAGCCCGCCACGCAAGCGGTGGGTCGGAATGCGGCGACGCCCGCGAATTCTGTGCCGCGTTCGGGTCGAGCCGGCGCGCGTGTGATCAACGCGGCTGCTGCGCCCGACAGCCAAGCCGCCGATACCCCTCACTCCCGCGAATCGCTGAACGCTCGCAAGCGTCGCCCGGCCCGGACCCACCACTTGCGTGGTGGGCTCGAATTTCGCGGAGGCGCCCGCACTCCCCGCATGGAACGCCGGTATCATTGCGAAGCGCCACACTGGCGCCGGGCGAGACTACTCTTGGCGAGGTTGGCGCGATGGCATGGATTCTGCTGCTCGTCGCGGGGCTGCTCGAAGTCGGCTGGGCGATCGGCCTGAAGTATTCCCAGGGCTTCTCGCGCCCGGGACCGAGCATCGCCACGCTCCTGGCGATGATCGCGAGCATGTGGCTGCTGGCGCTGGCCGCCCGCGAGCTGCCGATCGGCACCGCCTACGCCGTCTGGACCGGCATCGGGGCGGTCGGCGCGGCCATTCTCGGCATGGTCCTGTTCCATGAGCCGCGCGACGCGACCCGCCTCGCCTGCGTGGGGCTGATCGTGTTGGGAATCATCGGGTTGAAATGGACCGCGCGCCCCGCGGCCAAGACCGGCGCGTCAGTGCGTGAGAGCGTAGAGGACAATGTTGCCGGCCAGGCGGCGCGCGTCGTCCTCGACGAGTCCGCGACAATCGTAGCAGACGTGGCCGTCGATGCCGCAGCCCAGCGCCGCCGGGCTGTAGACGAGCACGACACGCCCGCCCAGGGTTAGCGCCCAGAGTTCCGGCTCGCCCGCGGTCGACCCGTCCGCCGCCGCGGCCGCGCGCGGCTTGTAATGCACCGTTCGCAGGTCGAAGCCCGGCGAGCCGCGCACAATGGGGTGGTCGGCCGGCAGCCGCTCGAGTTTCGCGTCCGGAAACGCGCTGCGCACCATCGCGCGCAGCGCCGTGTCGAACGGCTCCCGCCCGCAGCACGCATCGACGAAGAGGAATCCGCCGCGCCGAAGATGCGCGGCCAGCGCCGCCTGCTCGGCCGGCGCCAGCTCGAATGCGAAATGCCCCGTCATGTACAGCACGGGCGACAGTTGCAGGTCGCGGTCGGTCAGCCGCGCGGTCCGCACAGCCGTGACCACGTCGATCGCCAGCTCGTCGCGCAGAAACTCGGCCAGCTTGGCCATAGCGCCGGCGTCGGTCCGCCAGTCTCCATCGTAGACCACCTGCGTCAGGCGCAGCACGTCGCCCGGCGGGGTAGCGTCGGCCGGCGCGCTCTCCTTCGGAATGACGACGACGTCGAGCCGGTCGCGCAGCGGCGCCCGGCCGATCGCGTAGGCGCAGATGTTCGTGCCAAGCCGAAAGGCGTGCTCGCTGAGCTTCGGCACGCGGGCCTGTTCCCACAGGCATGACAGGTCGTTGGGCGCGAAGAGGACGCTGGTGCGGCAGCCGAGATCGACGCCCATCAACCCGGCCGGGCCGAGCTCGAACTCGGTGTGATAGACGGGGTGTTCGGCGCCCAGCTCGCGCAGCGGCGCTTCGGGAAACGTGCGCTTGCAGAAATCCTCGAAACCGGTGCGGAACTCGTCGCGTCCGCAACACGCCTCCGCCAGGAGCGTTCCGCCCGCCTCGATGTACTTGCGCAGCTTGCCGCGCTGCGCGTCGCTGAAATGCGGGAACGCGTGGCCCTGCATGTAGAGCAGCGGTGCGGCGAGCCACTCCTCCAGCGGCGCGTCGAAGCGGATGGCCTGCCACGTCGTCGGCGCGCCGAATCGCTCGCCGATGAAATCGACGAGATGCTCGGCGTCCGAGCGATCCAGGTTCCAATCCGTGTCGTCCGACCATTGCAGCTTCTGAAGCAGCAGCGAGCGATGGCCCTTCGCCAGAAAGAGCAACGCAAAGCTTGTCGCGACAACGTCCGTCTGCCAGAGTCCGCCGCCCGGCTGAACGCTCACGAGGTACTCCGCCCCTTCGCGATACCAGTCGTGCCGGCCGAAGAAGCGCTGGCCCGAGAGAATGCCGCAGCGCTCCGAGGCATAGAGCCAGTAGAGGAACGGGTCGGCGCCGCGGCCGGGGTTCTCGCGCGCGGTGAAGTTGCGTCCCAGCCACGTGAGGCCCAGCGCCAGCGAGCGATTCGTGCGATATTCGCCGCAGCCCGGCGCCAGGCCGCTGCGAAATTCGCGCTCGCGTCCGACCTGCAGCGTCTGGCCGAGAATGAGCAGGTCGGCGACGCATGCCGCGGTCATGCTGCCGTAGCTTTTGCCGCCGATCTGATATGCCCAGCCGCCGTCGCGAAGCTGCGATTTGAAGACGGCCTCCTGCGCGCGGTTCCAGACCTGCTGCGGAACAGGCACGCCCGCTTCCGCCGCGGTGTGCAAGCCGAGCAGCGCGAACTGCGCGTTGGAGTGATCGAAGCGGTCGCCGTCCGCCGTGTAGTTCCACAGGCCGGAGCGGTTCTGCGCGGCGATGAGCCACTCGGCGGCGGCGCGGATGCTGTCGCGATTGGCGCGCGGGTCGGCCCGCGCCAGGACCATGATCTTGAGCGCGACGACGTAGGTGTGCTGGTTTCCGAGGTCTCGCACGCGCGCCAGGCCGGCGGCGACCGCGGGCGAGTCGGGCGATTCGCCGGCGGTGAGCAGGGCGAGCGTGGCGAGCGCGGTGGTTCCGCCTTCGTAATAGCGCTCGGTCCAGGTTCCGTCGGGGAGTTGGCGCTTTTTGAGCGCTTCGACGCCGCGCGCGACCGCGCGCTTGACGTCCGCGCCGCTGACTGCGGCGTGCAGCTGGGCCGGCGCGGCGCCGACGAGCCACACTACGGCGATCGTGCATGCGACGCGCGCGGCGCGAGTGCCGGACATGCGTCTATTGTAGCGGCGACTGCGAATGGGCCGCAGCCGCCTCGTGTGGACCGCGTTGCATGGACCGCAGCCGCCC
>CAZHIE010000161.1:0-9723 GCA_964532435.1 uncultured Planctomycetales bacterium | reverse complement strand
CAGCGCCGCCGGCACCGTGATGCTCCCGTCCGCGTTCTGGTTCAGCTCGATCAGCGGAATCAGAATCCGCGGCAGCGCAATCACCGTGTTGTTCAGCGTGTGGCAGAAGTCCGGCTTGCCCGTGTCCTTCCGTCGATACCGCAGATTCAGCCGGCGAGACTGAAAATCGTGAAACCGGCTGGCCGAGTGCGTCTCGCCATACGCCTCGCGGCTCGGCATCCAGGTCTCAATGTCGAACATGCGCACCTTGCCCTGCCCCATGTCGCCCGTGCAGACCTCGACCACGCGATAGGGCAGCGCCAGCGCCTGCAAAACGTCCTCGGCGTTCTGGATGATCGCGGCGTGCCAGCGGGCCGATTCGCCCGCATCCGCCTTGCAGATCACCACCTGTTCGAGCTTGTCGAAGTAGTGGACGCGATAGAGTCCGCGCGTGTCCTTGCCCGCCGCGCCCGCCTCGCGTCGAAAGCAGGTGCTCCGCGCAAAATAGAGCTTCGGCAGCGCCTCCTCCTCTAGTATTTCTTCGCCGTGAAACCCCGTCACAGGCACTTCCGACGTGCCGACCAGGCACTGCCCGTCGCGCTCGGCCAGGTACGCCTCGTCGCGATGCAGCGGGAAGAAGCCCGTGCCGTACATGATCTTCTCGAGCACCAGCACCGGCACGGTCAGCGGCGTGAACCCGCGCTGCATCATCGTGTCCCAGGCCAGCCGCAGCACCGCTTCGTGCAGCATCGCCCCGGCGCCTTTCAGAACATAGTTCCGCGAGCCGGCCAGCTTCACGCCGCGATCAAAATCGAAAATGCCCAGCGCCTGCCCCAGGTCGACGTGGTCGCGAAAGGGAAAGCCGAACTCGTCGCGCATCTTCGGCGTGCCCACGCGGCGCGCCTCGACGTTTTCGCTCGCGTCGCGCCCGACCGGCACGCCTTCCTCATACGCGGGAATCTGCGGCATCAGCAGCAGCAGCTTTTCGAGCGACTCGTCCACAACGCCCAGCTCTTGTTCGATCTGCTTGATGCGCTCCTTGGCCTTGGCCATCTCGGCGATCCGGGCGGCCTTCTCGTCCTTCGGCGCCTTGGCGATCTCCTCGCCGATCTTGTTCTGCCGATGGCGCAGCTCGTTGAACTCCGTCTCCAGCGCGCGGCGCCGCGCGTCGATGCGCAGCAGCTCGTCGATGTCGCACGTCATGTTCTTGTCGCGCGCGGCGCGCCGCACGAGATCGGGCTTTTCGCGGATGAGCTTGATGTCGATCATGGACGCGTCTCCCGCATCCGCCCGGCGCGGACATCCGTCGCGCGGCCGGCCGGCGAAGCGCGAGATGATAACGGGACGCGCGCGACGCAGCACGGCCGAGCGCTCGCACACCCCGCTCGCGCGCTCACGGTTCGGGCGAATCGGCCGCGCGCGACGTCGCCGCGGGCGAGTTCGACCAGCGCCAGCGCACCAGATGCAGCGTCCCCTGCTTCGTGGCCGGCTCGCGCTGGATCGAACGGATGTGCGGCCGAAGTTGCACGTCGTCGAGCACTTGCCGCAGCGCCTCGTCGTTGCCGGCGGTCTCATCGCCGCCGCCGGTGACAATCGCGAACCAGTCGACGCGGTTGTCCAGAATCTGCCGCCGCAGCGACTTGAAATGCTCCGGCTGCTCAGGCCAGGACAGCCAGCGCATCCCCGCATAAAACGCGATCCGCTTCGGACCCGACCCGCACAGCAACGTCTGCCCCGCGATGTCCGGATATTCCGCCCGCAACCGCCCGGCCGCCGCCGGCAGGTACGCATCCGCCGCATTCGGAACGCGCAGCGAGTACAGCGCCAGCGGCAGTACCAGCCCGCCGGCCAGGCCGTGCAGCGCCACGCGCGCGGCTAGGCGTCGGGCCGCGATCGCCAGCGCGACGATGCGCGCGAGCTGCATCGCCGCGAGCGGCGTCAGGAGCGCGATCAGCACAAGTGTGTGCCGCGGATCGAGATACCCCGCCCGCCCCACCAGCAGCGCCAGCAGCCCGAAGTGCGCCGCGAACGCCGCGCTCAGCGGCAGCAGCGGATCGGCCAGCAGCCGGCGGCGAAGCGCCAGCAGCGGCGCCAGCGCCAGCAGCGGCAGCACGACGCGCCCGCACCGCAGCGTCTGATGCAAAACCTCCGGAACAATCTGCCACCACGCGAAGTCTCGCGACGTGAGCTTCGCCAGCGAGATGCGCGATCCATCGAGACCCGCGGCCGGCCCGGCGTTCTGCTCGCCTCGTCCACCATCCAAAACCCCGAGCCGCTCGCCCGATTCCGCCGGCCGGCCGGAGAACAGCTCGTGTCGCAGCCACTCGATCGGATCCTTCTTCGGCGAGAGTCTTCCGGTCAGCAGCCAGTACGGCGCTGCGCAGACCAGCACGCCCGCGCAAACCGCGACGACGGCGGTTGCGCGCGACCGCGCGGGGACGCTCGCGCCGCGCGCTCCGCCGGAGCGGCGCCACACGAGCGGCGCGAGAATCGCCGTAATGACTGCCAGCGGCGCGACGAGCCCCTCCGGCCGCGTCAGAAACGCCAGCCCACCGCACGCGCCCGCCAGCAGCGCAGGCAGTAGTCGCAGCGGCGCCAGCGCGAGAGTCAGCGTCGCGAGATAGAGCGCCAGGTGCAATTCGTCCGACATTACGTCGGCCGACAGCGCCACGTTGAGCGGCACAATCGCCGCCAGCCCGGCCCCCAGCAGTCCGCACGAATCCGCATTGAGCGGCAGTTGCAGGGCGCGCGCCAATCGCCGCGCCATCAACCCGCTCAGCGCCACCACCGCCATCCCGCACGCCAGCGAGACAACCTGCCCGGCGCGTTGCCAGGTCGTCGGCAGGTCCGGCGCGCCCAGCGATAGCGCCACGCGCTGAACGCCCAGAATCGCGGCCGGGTAGAGCGGATGCTGCACCGCGTCGGCCGAGCGCAGGTATTCGACGCCGCGCGCCCCCAGCTCGCGCGCATACCAGCAGAACGTGACCCCGTCGCGCGCCAGCGCCGGCATCGCCAGCGCCATGACGACCCGCCAGACGCCGGCGATCAGAACGATGAGCAGAAGCGCGCCAGGAAAGCCGACTCGCGCGCCGCCGGCCGGTGCGCCGCCTGCGCCGCCGTCTTCGGCCCGTCCCGGCTCGCGCGGCCGCCGCGGATCCGTCGCCCGCTTCGCGCTCACAGCAGCGACGCCGCCGGCGCGAAGCGCCCGTCACGGGCCTGCTCGTCGAGCGCGCGCAGCAGCGCCGCGACAGTGTTTCGGCCGATGCGTTCGGCCCACTCGCACGGGCCGCGCGGGTAATTCGTCCCCAGTTTCATCGCCGTGTCGATGTCCGCCGCCGTCGCGCCGCGATCGTCCAGCAGATGCGCCGCTTCGTTGATGATCGCCGCAATCGTCCGTGCAAAAACGTACTGCTCGGTGCTCGAACCCGCGCCGGCGGCCCCGGCGTCGGCCACGCGGCGCACCGTCTCGTACACCTTCGCCGGAAGGTCGAACGAGCGGCGCTCGGCGACGACCGCCGGCACCGGCGGCTCGGCGTCGTAGCTGTAAAACCCGCGCTTCGTCTTCCGCCCGAAATGCTTCTGCTCGACCAGCCGCGCCTGTATCGCGTGCGGGCGCAAGCGCTCCGGCCGGCCGAGTTGCTCCCACACCGAGCACGAGACGCTGTAGTTCACGTCGATGCCGATCAGGTCCATCAACTCGAACGGCCCCATGCGAAATCCGCCCAGCGTGCGAAGCGTGTGATCGATCTCGCCGACCGACGCGACGCCCTCGTCGAGCATGCGCAATGCCTCGAGGTAATAGCCGCGCGCCACACGATTGACGATGAAACCCGGCTTGTCCGCCGCGCGGACGACGGTCTTGCCCCAGCCGGCCGCAAATTGCGCGGCCCGGTCGGCGACGCCCGGCTCGGTCTGCCGCCCGGCAATGATCTCGACCAGCGGCATTAGCGCGACCGGGTTAAAAAAGTGCATCCCCACAAATCGCGGCGCGAGCGGCGCGGCCGCCGACTGCGCAGCCGCCGCCAGTCCTTGCGCCAGCGCCGTCACCGACAGAGACGACGTATTCGTCGCGAAGATCGCGCCCGCGCTCGCCGCGGCGGCAAGCGGCGCCAGCGCCGCGGGCTTGGCGGAGAGATCTTCTACGACGGCCTCGATCACCAGGTCGGCGGACGCGGCGTCGGCCGGCCCCGCAGCCGGATGCAGCGACCCGGCCGCGGCGTCGCGCTGTGCCGCGCTCATGCGGCCCTTCTCGACAAGTCGGTCGAAGTTTCGGCGCAGCGCGTCGATCTGCCGCGCGACGAACGCCGGATCGACGTCAGCCAGGCGAACCGTCCACCCGGCCGCGGCGGCCACCTGTGCGATTCCCGCGCCCATAGTCCCCACGCCGACGACGACAAGATTCGGCATTCGCGCTCCCTGTGCAGTGTTGGCGGATGATAGCGGAGTGCAAAGCCGTCGCGGAACCGGAACAGGGCTGCCCCCGGCTTCCAATCCGATGCATGTTCGCGCCGCACCCGCAAAAACGGGGCTGGACGCCGGGGGCCCGCCACGGGCTACAATGCCGGCGCATGTCCCCGCTCCACGAAACAGCCACGACCACGCGATTGCTCGCCGGCCTGGCCGATCCGGGCAACGCCGCCGTCTGGGCCGAGTTCGACGCCCGCTATCGCCCGATCCTCGTCGGCTTCGGTCGCCGGTTGGGGTTGGGCGACGACGATGCGCAGGAGGCGGCGCAGGAGACGATGGCCCAATTCGTCCGCGACTACCGCGCCGGCGGCTACGACCGCGCGCGGGGGCGCCTGCGCGCCTGGATTCTCGGCATCGCCCGCCATCGCATCATTGACGTGGGCCGCCGCGCCGCACGCCACCCCCGGCGCGGCACGTCGGCGCTCGGCGAGCTGCCCGACGACGCGACGCTCACGATCATGTGGGACGAGGAATGCCGGCAGGCCGTGCTCCGCGCCGCGCTGGCGGAACTTTCGACCCGCGGCCGCATGGCCCCCAAAACCGTTCAGGCCTTTCACATGCAGGTCGACGAGCAGCGCGACCCGACCGACGTCGCGCGCCTGCTGGGCATGAGCGTGCGGGCCGTGTACCTGGCCAAGCACCGCTGCCTCGAACGGCTGCGGCAGATCATCGACGAGATTACGCCGTCCTACGAACTGACCTGAGCGCGCGGGTCGGCCCGCGCCGCCCGCGGCGACCGCCGACCCTTCGGATGCAGCCATGCGATGCCCCCCGATCGACGCGCTCGAATCCGCAATCAGCGACGCATCCGCCGACAGCGACGTCCACGCCCACCTGCGAAGCTGCCAGCGCTGCACCGCACGCGCCGAACTCATCCGCCAGAACCTCGCGCTCATCCCCCAATTGCGCGGCGCCGAACGCGCGCCAGCCCCGGCCGTTCTGTCCGCGTTCGCCGACCCGGCCTGGCCCGGAAGCGTGTCCGGCTACGAGCTGCGCGGCGAGATTCACCGCGGCGGGCAGGGCGTCGTGTTCCGCGCCTGGCACGAGCCCACGCGCCGCGAGGTGGCGCTCAAGATGCTTCTGCACGGCGGATTCGCGACGCCGATGCAACAGGCCCGCTTCGAACGCGAGGTCGAGCTCGCCGCCGCATTGCGCCATCCCAACGTCGTCACTATCTACGACAGCGGGCGCACCGCAGACGGCCGGCCGTATCTGGCGATGGAACTCGTCGACGGCGCGCCGCTCGACGAATTTGTCACGGGTCGGCCGATCGTGGAGCTGCTCCGGCTGTTCATCAAAATCTGCGACGGCGTGCAGTACGCGCACCAGCGCGGCGTGATCCACCGTGACCTCAAGCCTTCCAACATCCTCGTCGACGCGGCCGGCGAGCCGCGCATCCTCGACTTCGGCCTCGCCAAGCCGGCCGCGCCGACCGACTCGATGACGCAGACGCAGGCCGGCGACTTCCTCGGCACGCCCCTCTACGCCGCGCCGGAGCAATTCTCGCGCAGCCCGGACCAGATCGACACCCGCACCGACGTCTACGCGCTCGGCGTGCTGCTGTACGTCTCCCTGTGCGGGCAACACCCGCATCCGGCCGGGACGCTGCTCGAACTCATGCGCAGCGTCGCGGAGCACGACCCGCCGCCGCCGTCGCGGCACAACCCGGCCGTCAGCGGCGATCTGGATACCCTGGTCTGCACCGCCCTGGCAAAGGACAAGGCCCGGCGCTACCAGAGCGCCGCCGCCCTGCGCGACGATCTGACGCGCTTCCTGCGCGGAGAAGCGCTGGAGGCCAAACGCGACAGCCGCGCCTATGTCCTGCGAAAATCGCTGCGGCGCCATCGCGTGCCGCTCGGGGTGGCCGCCGCGTTCGCCATCGTTCTGACGGGAACTGCCGTAAAGGCCACGCGCGACGCCGTGCGGCTGGCGAAGGAGCGGGACGAAGCCGACAAGGCCCGCCTCAAGGCGGTCGCCGCGGAAGAAGCGGCTGAGGATCGCCGCCGCGAAGCGCAGGAAAACGAACGCACCGCCGTGTCGGCGCTCGGTTTCGTCGCGCGGATTTTCGACGCGCTGCAACCGGCGGTCACGCGCGGGCGCGACACAACGGTGCTGCGCGAAGTGCTCGACCAGACGGCCCGCGACCTCGACGAATCGAACGAATACGCCGATCAGCCGCGCGTCGAGGCGACGGTCCACAACCTGATCGCCCAAGCGTACTTCGCGCTGGGCCAATACCCCGCTGCCGAGCGATTCACCCGCTCGGCCCTCGCAACGCGCGAAACCGTCTTCGGCCACGATCATCCGCAGACGCGCGACCTGCGCAGCCGGCTCGCCGGAATCCTCAAGACCCGCAACAACGTTCGCGAAGCCGAGCCACTCTTTCGAGACGTGCTGCGCGGCGAGCACACCGCTGGCGAGCCGCCCTCGCTCCGCTACCTGACCGCGCTGAACAACCTCGGCGACCTCCTCCGCGAGTTGGGCCGCTTCGACGAGGCCGAACCGCTCCTGCGCGAATCGCTCGCGCTGCGCGAGTCGTCCCCCGGCCTCGATCCGGCCGAACTCGCGCTGGCCGAGAACAGCCTCGCGATGCTGCACGCCGATCGTGGCGACGACGCCGCCGCCGAGCTGCTCTTCTGGCGCGCCTACGAGCACTACACAGACGCCCACGGCGACGACCACCCCGAAGTCGCGCGCGTCGAGAACAACCTCGCGGCCATGCTCACGCAGAGCGGACGCCCCGAGCAGGCCGAGCCGCTCTTTCGCCACGCGCTCGCCGCGCGCCGCACGTTCTTCGGCCGGGAACACCGCGAATACACGAACGCGCTGAACAACCTCGCGACGGTGCTGTCCGACCTCGATCAGCTCGACGAGGCCGAACAGCTCTACCGCGAGGCGGCCGAGATTTTCGACCAGATCGGTCTGGGCGAAACGCCCAACGCGGCCGCCACGCTCAGCAATCTGGCCGGCGTAGTCTCCAAGTCGAGGGGTGACGAGGAAGCACTGCCGTTGCTGGAGCGCGCGCTGGCGATCGCCGAAGCGTGCCTGCCACCAAAGCACTATTACGTCGCCGCGATTCGGAGCAAGTTCGGCGAATGCCTCGCGCGGCTGGGGCGCGTCAGCGAGGCCGAGCCGCACCTCCTGCGCGCCTACGACGCCCTCGTCGCCGCGCGCGGCCCGGCCGATCGCCTGACGCGCGGCGCGTGCGAGCGACTGGCGACGTTCTACGAATCCTGCGGCCTTGCCGACGATGCCGAGTGCTGGCGACAACGGAGCGCCGAAGCGCGCTGAGCCGCCGGCGAGGCGACCTCCCCGAAACCGCTTACGGATCGCCACCACTCCCAGCAAATCCCGGCCGGGTTTGTCGGCCCGGCGCGCGGCGGGCTGTCATTCTGGCAGAATCCACGTCGCGCATCGATCGAGCAACAAGAGTTGTAACGAACTGACAATAATATGTTTATGCGCTGCCACTCCGCCCGTGAGGACATGGCGCGGCTCTTGCCCCTCAAAGCCGAATTGGGTGAGCGTCGCGCCGGCCCGCCGGGCCGCGCCTTACGCGCTCATCCGGGGAGATGTCATGCCCTCGAAAATCATCGGTATCGACCTCGGAACCACCAACTCGGTCGTCGCCATCATGGAGGCCGGCCAGCCAAAGGTTCTGATCAACGACGCGGGTTCGCGCCTCACGCCCTCCGTGGTCGGATTCACCGACAAAGGTGAGCGGCTCGTCGGCCAGCGGGCTCGCAATCAGCAGGTCACCAATCCGACCAACACCGTCTATTCCATCAAGCGCTTCATGGGCCGCCGCCACAACGAGGTGGCCTCCGAAGAAAAGATTGTGCCCTACAAGGTCGTCGGCGGACCGGCCGAACTGGTCAAAGTCCACGCCGGCGGCAAAGACTGGGCCCCGCCCGAAGTCTCCGCCATGATCCTGCGCGATCTCAAGGCCACCGCCGAGCGCTATCTCGGCGAGACGGTCGAGCGCGCCGTCATCACCGTGCCGGCCTATTTCAACGACTCGCAGCGCCAGGCCACCAAGGAAGCCGGACAGATCGCCGGGCTGAAGGTCGAGCGCATCATCAACGAGCCGACCGCGGCCGCGCTGGCCTATGGCCTCGACAAGAAGGCCAACGAAAAGATCGCCGTGTTCGACCTGGGCGGCGGCACGTTCGACATCTCGATTCTCGACGTGGGCGAGGGCGTATTCGAGGTGCTGAGCACCAACGGCGACACGCACCTGGGCGGCGATGACTTCGACCAGGAATTGATCAACCACGTCGCCGACGAATTCCGCAAGAAGGAAGGCGTCGATCTGCGCAAAGATCCGATGGCCCTCCAGCGCCTCAAGGAAGCCTGCGAACGGGCCAAGTGCGAGCTGTCGGGCAGCATGGAAACGACGATCAACCTGCCCTACATCACCGCCGACGCCAGCGGGCCCAAGCACCTGCAACTGACGATCACCCGCGCCAAGTTCGAGGCCATCTGCGAGCCGCTTTTCGAGCGCTGCCGCGGGCCCGTGCTCCGCGCGCTGGAAGACGCCAAGCTCAGCCCCAAGGACGTCGACGAAGTCGTCCTCGTGGGCGGCTCGACCCGCATCCCCAAGGTGCAGGCCATCGTCAAGCAGGTCTTCGGCAAGGAGCCCAACCGCAGCATCAACCCCGATGAGGTCGTCGCCGTCGGCGCGGCCATTCAGGGCGCCGTGCTCACCGGCGAAAAGACCGACATCGTGCTGCTCGACGTCACGCCGCTCTCGCTGGGCGTCGAGACGCTCGGCTCGCGCATGACCGTGCTCATCCCGCGAAACACGACCATCCCCACCAGCAAGAGCGAAACCTTCAGCACCGCCGCCGACAACCAGCCGGCCGTCGACATCCACGTGCTGCAAGGCGAGCGCCCGCTGGCCGGCGACAACCGCACGCTCGGCAAGTTCCAGCTTTCCGGCATCGCGCCGGCCCCGCGCGGCCTGCCGCAGATCGAGGTCACCTTCGACATCGACGCCAACGGCATCCTCAACGTCTCGGCCAAGGACAAGGGCACCGGCCGCGAGCAGAAGATCGAGATCAAGTCTTCGAGCGGCCTGAGCGACGCGGACATTCAGAAAATGGTCCGCGACGCCGAGGCGCACGCGGCCGAGGACCAGAAGGCCGGCAAGCTGATCGACCTTCGCAACCGCGCGGACAACGAGACGTACCAGGCCGAGCGCACGCTCAAGGAGCACGGCGACAAGGTGGACGCCTCGGTGCGCGGCGAGATCGAGCAGGCGATCAACCGCGTGCG
>CAZHIE010000160.1:7037-9913 GCA_964532435.1 uncultured Planctomycetales bacterium | reverse complement strand
GAGGCATTGCGTTAGCCGCATCCGCCCGCCAGCAGACAGGCGACGAACGAATCGATGTCGCCGTTGTCGATCGCGCCGTCTCGATTCGTGTCGGCGTTCAGAATCTCGCAGCCGGGATAAGTCGTCGCATACGCGGCCGCGTCGAGCAGCGCGAGGACGAACGCGTCGATGTCGCCGTTATCGATGGCGCCGTCGCAGTTCGTGTCGCCGCGGCGCGCGGGCACGATCGAAAACGCGCGCCGCACGCGCGTGATGTTGCACTGGTTGTCGGAAATCTGAACCGAGAGCGCCGCGCGCGGCAGGCTCGCGATCGGGGCATCCAGCGCGATCGACCACACGCCGTCATCGACCGGCGAGGCCAGGTCGCGCAGCTCCGCGCCCGCAGCGCGGCCGTTGACGACGAAATCCGCCGTCACCGAAAGCGTCGAGACATTCACGCCCGAATTCGCATCGGCCGCACCGAAGCGAATCTGCGACAGCGGGCCGGCGCTGCGGCCGCGCGGCGGCAAGCTGACGGTCAGCGTCGGGCGCAGATCGTCGAGGAACCAGCCATAGGCGGCGTTGCCCCCCTGCCCGCTGTTGATCGGACAGCCCAGGTCGATCCAGCGCGCGATCGTCATCTTCTGATCGACCGTGAGAGCGGGGACGCCGCTGTTCGGCGGGGGCATGACCGTGCCGGCGAAATCGAGGTCGGCGGCGTTTGGGTCGGCGCCCGGCGGAAGCGTGGCGGGATCGCCGGGGACGGACTCCGTCGGGTGATCGGCGTTCGACCAGCCGTCGAGCCGGGCGCCGAAGATTTTCCACGTCAGCAGGCTGCGGCGACTCTGGAACATGCGCACGTAGCGGCTGGCGTTCGTCTGGCGCCAGGCGCCGTTGGCGATGACGGGCGGATAGCCCCAGCGGGCGGATTGATCGTCGGCGAGGCGCGCGTAGTCGCCGGGCAATCCGCCGTAGAGCGCCGTGTCGTCGAGCACGAGATTGCCGGGCGGGGAAGGGTCGCTCTGCGTGTGACACGAGACGCAATGCGTCTGGAGAATCGGGCGGATGTCGCGCAGGAACTCGACGTTGACGACCGGCTCAGGCACGACGTTCAGCGCCGGCTGGCCCTGCGCGTCGCGTGTCAGCAGCGGCGTGTTGCGCGAGAGATCGCGCACGACGTAATCGGCGCGGCTCGCGGCTGTGTTTTCGAAGCGCAAGGGCGTCTGGCTGTGCGCGTGGCAGCCGCCGCAGTCGGCGCGCATCTCGCCGGGGCGGACCTGATGCCACGTCTGCGCCATGTTGAGCACAAGTCCGTCGCGATCGAGCGTCTGGAACGTGAATGGGGTGTCGGCGGGGATTTTCGCGAGAAAGCTCGTGTCGGGATTGCCCTCGGGGTCGAGGATCGGCTGGCCCTGCGCGTCGAACTTGCGCAGCGGAATCTCGCCGAGAATGCGCATGCGCTCGTTTGCGAAATTCACGAAATGCTGGCCCTCGTGCGGGCCGTAGCTGCGATGCGTGTTCGGCTCGAGGGCGACGATTCGGACGGCCCAGATGTCGCTGTTGGCGTACTTGCCGGCGTCTGCGCCCTGCACGCTCCAATTGCTGCTCTGGCCGTTTTCGCCGGTGTTGAATGCGTCGAGCCCGTCGAAATCGTCGGACCAGGAGACGACGTAGCCGGGGAAGCTTTCGCGCTTGTAAAAGCTGCTTGTGCCGATCAGGCCGTAGGGCGTGCCGGCGGTCAGAAGCGGATGCGTGTTCCCATCATTTGGCAGCCACGACAGCGTGTCCGGCTCATCGACGCCGAAGATGTCTCGATATGGCACGACGGCGCGGGGCCAGGCCTCGTTGTAGGCGGAGTCGTTCTTGATGAGCACGAGGCTGGCGGGGCTGGTCATCGTGTTTCCGCCGGGAACGACGTAGAGGCCGGCGTCGTAATAGGGCGTCGGCGTCGGGCGGTTCAGGTCGTTGGCCGGTCCGGGGGTCCAGACGACGAGCAGGTCATTTCCGGGAGCGGCCGATGGATGCGTGAATTTGCCGACGCGCGCGCCGCCGGCGCCGATGGGCGCCGCCTCGTCGTCGCCATGTCCCCAGGGCATGAGCGAGTAGAGGCCGCGCGGGGTGAACGGCATTTTGAAGTCGTAGCGGAAGCCGGCGCCGACGGTGCGCGCGATGGCCGGATTGTCGGATGGAAACGCGCTGTGAAAGCGCGGCTGGCCGGCGGGCGGTTGGAGCGGCATTCGGTAGAGCGCTCCGAAGCCGTTGTTGTTGAGGTTGTAGTAATCGACGACGACGAGGTCGGTGTTGGCAAGCTGCGTCATGAAGTGGAAGGCCTGGCCCTCGCGGAACGCGCTGACGACGGGGGACCAGAGCCTTCCATCCGGCCAGATCGCCCAGATGCCCCACATGCGCTGGTCGCGCAGCCCCTGGCTCTCGTAGGAACTGAAGAGCAGGCGGCCGTCGCGCAGGATGGTCGGGTGCAGGGCGCTGCCGATGGTCATCGGCGCGATCGGCTCGACGTTCGCGCCGTCTTCGTCCATCACGAAGAGCTGAAGACACGGATTGGTGTAGCCCTTGTTGGGGACGAAGCCGTTGCGGTTGCTGGTGAACGCGACGCGTCCGCCCGGCAGCGGGCATGGGCCGAGATTGAGAATGCCGTAGCCGAGGCGGTTGTATTGCGGCGGCGGGTCGAGCGGGTTCGACTCGTCCCAGTTGCCGGCGCCGGTGTTGGGCGTGAATTCGCCGTGCGTGAGCTGTTGAATTTCGCGTGTGCCGAGATGGATCCGGAAGATGTCGCAGCCGTCGTAGGGCAGGTCGCCACGCTGGTAGTTCAGGCGCGCCGTGCGCAAGTCGGGAAACCGGCTGTAATACACCCATTGCGCGTCGAATGAGACGAACGG
>CAZHIE010000160.1:0-6937 GCA_964532435.1 uncultured Planctomycetales bacterium | reverse complement strand
GGCGAGCGCGCATCGGTTGTTCCTCCGTGAATGGACGGATGCGCCGCGGCGGCCGGCGCGCGGCGGCCGCGGTGCGGGGCAAACAGCCGGGCAGAAATGACGAGCTTAGCGAAAGCGGGCGTGGAATCGAAGCAGAGTTTGGGTGGTTACGCCGTCGCGCGGGGCACCGGCGACGCGCCGGGGACGGGCGAGCCAGTCAACTTCGCATAGAGCACGTCCGGATCGAGATCGATGTCGCCCGGCCAGCAGACCGTGCGCGTCGTCGGATCGACGCGCACGCGGGCGAACTCGGCCGGTTCGCTCCAGCGCGCGAAGACGCCCCGCCCGACAAGGTGCGATAGATCGACCTCGCCTTCGGCGCCGTCGGTGAAACGGAGCCAGAGCCGATAGCCGGGTCTCGCTTGCGCCGCGACGATTCGCTGCATGGATTATTCAACCTCACGGCAAAGGCGGAATCGGGTCAACCGAGCCGTGTCGCGACGCCTGCTGCCAGGCGCGCCGCAACTCCGCCCGGCGTTGTGCCGCCCATTCTAACACGAGCGCATGAGCCCGCGGCGGCAACTATCCGGCCAATAGTTCCAGCGATTCGATCGCGACCTGCGCCTCGTTCTCGGCATAGAACACGTGAAAGTGCGGCGGCGGATGGTCCGCGAAGTAGAAGTAGATGCGCAGGCCGTAGAACTCGCTGACTTTCGGCATGATGGGGCAACCCCGCTGGCTCGGGACGGGCGCGTCGCACCAATTGTCGCCTTCGCACTCATCCAAGCAGCAGTACGACGAACGAGTCGATGTCGGCGTTGTCGACTGCGCCGTCGTTGTTCGTGTCGGCGTTTTGGATGTTGCAAGTCGGGAATTCGGCGGCGTACGCGGCCGGGTCGAGGAGGGCGAGGACGAAGGCGTCGATGTCGCCGTTGTCGACGAGGCCGTCGCAGTTGGCGTCGCCGCGACGCGACAACGCGGCGCGCCAGGCTTCGGTCTGGCCGTTGTGTGAGCCGTAGCCGACGATGGTGCGGCCGTCGGCGCTGATGGCGTCGGCCTCGGTCAACTGCCAGCCGTCGAGGTTTGCGCCGCGCGTGGGGAGGTACTCGTTGAGGTCGACCATGCCGAGCGCCTCGGTCCAGAGGATGGCGCGGAAGCCGCCGGGCGACTCGCTTGTGCCGACGATGGCCGACCCGTCGCCGCTGACGCCGTAGGCGAGGGCGGACGCGCCGCCGGGCAGCGCGCCGAGGCTGATCATCCCGTCGCTTTCGGTCCAGCGGAAGACGCCGCCGGTCTGATTGGCGCCGTTATAGGTGTTGCCGACGACGACTGTGCCGTCGGCGCTGACGGCATAGGCGTAGGAGACCAACTGCCCGGCGACGACGCCGAGGTCGGTCATTCCCGCGCTCGTCCAGCGGAACGCGCGGAAGCCGTTGGAGGAAGCGGAATATCCGACGATGACCGAGCCGTCGGCGCTGGCGGCGAGCGCGACGGAGGAGGAGCCTCCCGGCAGCGTGCCGAGGCTTTGCGCCGGGCCGCCGGCGGTCCAGCGGAATGCGCGGTTGCCGGCGGGCGAATTGCCGTAGCCGACGACGACGAGTCCGTCGCCGCTGCGGCCGTTGCCGTAGGACTGCGTCCCGCCGGCGAGCGTGCCGAGATTTGCCATGTTGCCGCCGTTCCAGCGAAACGCGCGCGAGCCGCCGGATGAGTCGCTGTAGCCGGCGGCCGTGGCGCCGTCGGCGCTGATCGCGAAGCCGTAGGAGGCGCTGCCGCCGGGGAGCGTGCCGAGGCTCGTCATTCCGCCGGCCGCGGTCCAGCGGAATGCGCGGTCGCTGCCGGCGGAATCGCCGTAGCCGACGACGGCGCTGCCGTCGGAGCTGACGGCATAGGCGTAGGAGTATGTGCCGTCGGGCAGGAAGCCCAGGCCGGTGAAGGCGGGCGGGTCGGCGACGAGTTGCTGCGCGCCGAGCAGTCCGAAAACGGCGATTGCGAGCCGGCGGAGCGCGGACGAACCGCGTCTTGGGCGGCGAGAGCGACGCGTCATTGGGAAGGTGAAGAACATGTGACCCGCCTCCTTTTCCTGTAGAAGCGCGACGACTTTCGCCTCAGCCGGTTCGCGCCGATTCGGTGCTCGCATTGTAACACGCCGGGAGGAGCGGCGATCGACTGTAGTGATGGCGCGCCGCGGCCGGGGGCCGATGGCAGAATGGGCGGGCAGCGGCTCACACGGGTTGGAAACCCGTGCTACCCGACGCAAATGCAGCCGATGGCGGCTGCGGTCCATCCGCTACACGCACCCGCCGTTCAGCAGGCATTGCACGAACGAATCTATGTCGGCGTTGTCGACCGCGCCGTCGTGGTTCGTGTCGGCGTTCAGAATGTGGCAGCGCGGAAAGGCCGCGCGGTATTCCGCGGGATCGGTCAGTGCGAGCACGAACGCGTCGATGTCGGCGTTGTCCACCGCGCCGTCGCAGTTCAGGTCGCCATAAAAGGCTGTCAGGCCGAGGCTATGATAGCCGCCGCTCGCGAGCGCAACGAAGCCTGAGTTTGGCGCCGGAGGATTGCCTGGAAAGCCATCATTTCCCCACGCCACGATTGATCCATCGGCCTTCAGTCCGACACTGTGTCCAAAGTCATAACACCCGCGCGGACAGCCGCCGTCGGCCCCGGCCGCGATGGCCACGAAGCCGGCGTTCGGCGCCGGGACGTTGCACTGACCGAACGAATTGTCACCCCACGCGACGACCGAGCCGTCGGCCTTCAGTCCGAGGCTGTGCCCGCCGGCATAGCAATCGCCGAGGTTCCCGCAGGCGACGAATCCGGCGGCCGCGACGGCGACAAAGTCGGCGTTCGGAGGGGGAATGTTGCACTGCCCATCGGAGTTGTCCCCCCAAGCGACGATCGACCCGTCGACTTTGAGCCCCAAGCTGTGAAGTCCGCCGGCCGCGATCGCGACAAAACCGGTGTTCGGATCCGGAACGCTGATTTCGCCAGAGTAGTTGTCTCCCCATGCAACGATCGCCCCGTCGACTGTGAGCCCCAAGCTGTGAAACCCGCCCGCCGCGACCGCCACGAAGCCCGCGTTCGGCAAAGGGACGTTGCATTGGCCATATTCGTTGTACCCCCACGCGACGATTGACCCATCGGTCTTGAGACCGAGGCTGTGGTACGCGCCGCCGGCGATCGCGACGAAATCCGCGTTCGGCGCGGGGACATTGCACTGGCCCGCGCTGTTTCCTCCCCAGGCCGCGATCGAGCCATTGGTCCGCAGGCCGAGACTGTGTTCCAGACCCGCTGCGACTGTCACGAAGCCGGCATTCGGCGGCGGGACGTTGCACTGTCCGAATGAATTGTCGCCCCACGCGACGAACGAACCGTCATTGCGCACGCCCAGGGTGTGGAACCCGCCCGCCGCCAGCGCGGAGAAGCCGGTACCTGGAGGAACGCAGGCTTGGCCATAATGCGGATGCCCGAGCTGTCCGCATCCACCGGCGCCCCAGGCAACAATCGAGTCGTCGGATCGGCCCGCGAAATTGTGAAACCATCCGGCTACGATGCGCACGTAGCCGGTATTTGGCGACGGGACGTCGCACTGTCCCGAAGAGTTGTCTCCCCAGGCCACGATCGACCCGTCCGCCTTCAGACCCAGGCTGTGCTCGTAGCCGGCCGCGATCGCGACGAAGCCCGTGTCCGGCGCGGGGACAATCGATTGGCCGTAATTGGGCCAGCCGGACTGACCGGTTCCGCCAGCGCCCCACGCCACGATCGAGCCGTCAGACTTCAAACCGAGACTATGAAAGTTGCCCGCTGCGATGGCGACGAAGCCCGTGTTCGGTTCGGGGACAGTTGATTGGCCGTAGTGAGGCCAGCCTGACTGGCCGGGTCCGCCCGCGCCCCACGCAACGATCGAGCCATCGGCTTTCAAGCCCACGCTGTGCATACCGCCCGCGGCGACGGCGACAAAACCCGTATTCGGTTCGGGCACGTTGCACTGACCGTTGCCGTTGCTCCCCCAGGCCGCGATCGAGCCGTCGACCTTCAAGCCCAGGCTGTGATACTCACCCGCGGCGACCGCGATGAAACCGGTGTTCGGAAAAGGCACGCTCGTTTGGCCGCCGTAGTCGTAGCCCCACACGACGATCGAGCCGTCGGACTTCAGGCCCAGGCTGTGGTAGCCACCGGCCGAGACCGCCACCAGGTCGGTCAGCGCACTTTGTGGAGCGACGACATGGCTGCCCCAAGCGACGATCGAGCCTTCATGCTGCCCGCGCGCCGGCGCGCCAAGCAACGCACCGGCGAAGATCGCGGCCAACATCCACACGCTTGTACGGGTCAAGGTTCTGTCCTTTCGAGTTTCGCGCGTTACTGGCACCCGCCGTTGAGCAGGCACTGCACGAATGAGTCAATATCGCCGTTGTCAACCGCGCCGTCGTGGTTGGTGTCGGCGTTCATCATGTCGCAATTGGGATAGGCCGCGCGATATGCGCTCGGATCGATCAGCGCGAGCACGAAGGCCTCGACATCGCCGTTGTCGACGGCGGCGTCGCAATTGAGATCGGCCGGCCTTGGCGGGCAGCGCCACTGCGCGAAATAGGCGGAGGCGTGATCGCCGGCGAACAGGAAGTTGCCCCCGACGGCCAGGGCGCCGGCGTGGGTCGCGAGCGCGTAGACGGCCGGAGAACTGTACGGGGCGGCGAAACCGAGCGTGACGCCGGCGCCCATATCATGCCAGTGTGTTCCGTCCCAACGGGCGATGTTGTTCACGGGCGATCCGCCGGCAAAGCCGAACGAACCGCCGACGATCAGGTCCGGCCCGGCCAGCGCCAGATTGCTGACGAACGCGTAGGCCGGCTGCGGTTCCGGAGCTGGAGCGAGCCCGTCACCCAGGGCGCTCCACTGCGCGCCGTCCCAGCGCGCGATGTACGGGTTGAATGCGGCGCCCTCGCCCGCGACGCGTCCGCCGGCGATCAGCTCGTTACCATAGACCGCCAGCGTCCACACAATGTCGTTGATCGTCGCCAGTTGATCGACTGGCTGCCAGAGCGCGGCCGCGGAATCCCAGCGGGCGACACCGGCCCGCAATCCGTTGAAGTCGAACCGGCCGCCCGCATAGAGATCGCCGTTGTAGACCGCCAGCGCCGCGACGAAGGGAGTGCCGGGGAAGCTGTTGGGGAACCCGGCGCCGATCGGCTGCCATTGCGTGCCGTCCCAGCGGGCCACGCGTTCGGCGTCCGCGCCGCCCGTGGTCCGAAACGTTCCGCCCGCGACCAGGTGTCCGTCATAAACAGCCAGGGCACGGACGATCGGGTCTACGCTTCCATTGGGAATGCCGAGGCCGTCGCCGAGCGCGTGCCAGTGCGCGCCGTCCCAGCTTGCGATGTTCGCGGCGGGGACGCCGTCCATGGTGGCGAAGCGCCCTCCGACCACCAGGTCCGTGCCGAAGCTGGTCATGACGGAGGCTATCCCCGGGTCGCTGGAGTGTCTGGTTTCGAGCGGGTTCCAGCACTGGCCGTCCCAGCGCGAGACGATCGCGGGCAATCCGGCGTTGCAGGCGGCCATACCCCAATCAGCGTCCATCGCTCCGATGAGCTCGCCGTTGTGTGAGGCGAGCGCGACGACGGGTCGGTTGAGTCCGTCACCGAAGTAGTTCCAGGAAGTGCCGTCCCAGCGCGCGATGTTGGCGAGCGCGCCGCCCGCAAGCAGGCTGCCCTGGCAGACGCCGAATGCGAAGAGATAGTCCATGCCGTCGCCCCAGGGTCGCCACTCCGCGCCGTTCCAACTGGCGGCGCCGCGGGCCGGCGCGCCTCCGGCTTCGTCGAAATATCCGCCGACGATCAGCTCGCCGGAATAGTCCGTCAGCGAGTTCAGGTAGACGCCATCCGCCCCGCCGATGCCGGCGCCGAGCGGCTGCCACTGGGCGCCGTCCCAGCGCGCGATGTGCTCGGGATCGCCGGTCGACGCATCGAACGATCCGCCCGCCACGAGCTCATTGTCGTAAACGGCAAGCGCTTGAACCCCGTACTCGCCGCCGAGTCCCGCGCCCAGCGCATGCCACATCTCGCCGTCCCAGCTTGCGATGTTGCGCGCGGCGACGCCGCCGGCCGAAGTGAAATATCCCGCGACGATCAGGCGGCCGTCATGTACCAGCATGTCCACCGCGGCGCCGTCGAGGCCGTCGCTCGGATTGACGCCGAGCGGGCGCCATTCCTCTCCGTTCCAGCGCGCGATGTTGTGCGCGGAAACCCCGGCGATGTTCGCGAAGGAGCCCGCTACGATCAGCTCGCCCTGGAATGAGCAAAGTGTTGCAATATCGTGATAGCCGCCGCCGCCCTGCGCGATTGTATCCCAGGTCGAGCCGTTCCAGTGCAGGACGTCCATGCTGGAGAAGGGGCGGGGACAATGCCCGTTGAGGTTCACCCCGGCGTACAGTTCGCCGTCATTCACGCCGAGGGCAAAGTGCCAGTAGCGATTGCACTCGCCGAACGAGTCCGAGAAGGATCTCCCGCCAAATCCCGCGCCCAGCGCACGCCACTGAATCCCGTCCCACGCGGCGACGTTATATGCCGCGACGCCGCCGATGGCGTCGAATTCGCCGGTGATCACGAGCATCTCGGGTTGCGGGCCGGGGCCGTCGGGGTCCCAGCGAACGGCTTCGCCCGCGCCGCCGTAGATCCCGGGATAGGCGTACCCCGGAACCCAGTCGGCGATGCACTGTGCTTCGGCGGAGCGCGCCAACAGCACTGTCGCGGCCAACGCGGTGAGACTGGCGAACACACGCTGATTGGGGAGCATCATGGACTCCTTCTTCCGTCGTCGCACTGGCCAAAGCGGACATCCGGTAGTTCGAGACTCGCTTGCCTGCCGGCGCCCCGGGGACGGAAGGCGCCAGGAAAACGATTCGGCGCCCTTCGCCGCCGGACAATCCGAGAAACAGCCGCGATGGATGTCAATTTTGAAA
>CAZHIE010000159.1:8012-9980 GCA_964532435.1 uncultured Planctomycetales bacterium | reverse complement strand
GCCGGGCGCCGCTCCGGCCGCGCGAGGGCGCGGGCCGCTACATACCGGGCGCCGATTCAGCGCCGAACGCCGCATCAGCGCCCGGCGCCGCATCAGCGCCCGGCGCCGCTACGCGCGCGATTCGCCCGCCCACGCCGCCAGCGCGGCCTGGAGCGGGAACAGCTTGCAGAAGCCGCGCGCCTCGGCCCCGTCCCAATAGGCGTTCGCCTCGCCATAGCGGGCGATCTGCGACGACATCAGCGAATATGGCGATCTCACGCCCAGCACGTCGCAATTCCCGGCGGCCAGCCGCAGTCGCACTTCGCCGCTGACGCGCTGCTGGCTGGAGACGAGCAGGGCCTCGATGTCGCGCATCACCGGGTCAAAGTACAGCCCTTCGTGCAGCAGGTTGCCGTAGAAGCCCGCGACCGCGTCTTTCCAGAACTGCTGCCACTTCGTGAGCACCAGCTTCTCCAGCTCGCGGTGCGCGCGAATGAGCACGATCGGCGCGGGCGCCTCGAACGCGATGCGGCCCTTGATGCCCAGGATCGTATCGCCCAGGTGGATGCCGCGGCCCACGCCGCGCAAGCCGGCGATTTCGTTCAGCCGGGCGATGAGTTCCACGCCCGCCAGGTCGCGGCCGTCGAGCGCGACCGGCTCGCCGCGCTCGAAGCGCAGGACGAGCTCGACCGGCGGCTCGGCTCGCTCGGGCGAGCGCGTCATCTGCCACACGTCCTCGGGCGGATAGGCCCACGAGTCGTGCGTCTCCTTGCCGCCGATCGTCGTGCCCCACAGCGAAACGTTGATCGAATACGTGGTCGTCTTCACGGGAATCTCGACGCCGGCCGACTTCAGCCGCGCGGCCGCGTCGGGCCGCGCGACCTGCCCGTCGCGGATCGGCGCGACGATCTCGACGCCGGGCAGGAGCGTCCGCAGGGCCGCGTCGAAGCGCACCTGGTCGTTGCCGGCGCCGGTCGAACCGTGGGCGACGGCGGTTGCGCCAAGCTGTTTTGCGACACGCGCGACCGCGACGGCCTGCTGCACGCGCTCGGCCGCGACGCACAGCGGATAGACGCCGCCGCGCAGCACATTTCCGGCGATGATGTAGCGGACATAGTCGCGGAATACGGCGTCGCGCTCATCGACGGCGACGGCCGCCTCGGCGCCGAGCTGGCGGGCGCGGGCGGCGATGGCCTCCAATTCGCCGGGGCGAAAGCCGCCGGTGTCGACGGTGACGGCGTGGACGCGCCAGCCCTGCTCCCGCAGGTGCAGGATGCAGAACGAGGTGTCCAGTCCGCCGGAATAAGCGAGCACAACCGTGCGCAAGTCGTCGGTCCTCCGCGTGGAGAAACGATTGTAGATACGATTGATCGGCGCGCAAGTCAATGCCGTTTGCGTGGAAGCAGGTTGCGAGGTTGCGCGGGTGGGCGGAGGCGGGGGTGCGGGGTTGTGCGGCCGCGCGGGCGCGCGGAGTCGTGGGTGCCGGGTTCCGCGCGCGGGAGCGTGGGTGCGGGGTTGCGCGCGCGGGAGCGTGGGTGCGGGGTTGCGCGGGCGCGCGGGAACGTGGTTGTGCGGATGCGTGGCTGCTTGGGTGTGGGGCGCGCCGTTGTGCGGGTGCATGACAGGTTCGGCCGATGCCGGTCTTCGCCCGTCAGGGCGCACGATGGTTGCCAGGGGCTTCAGCCCCTGGACGAACGCCCCCTTTTGCTCTCTTTCGCCCGGAGGGCGGGCGAAATTCGGAAGTTTCGCCCGCCCTTCCGGGCGGAAAACAATAGGGAGTGCTCCGGCAGCCAGGGACTGAAGTCCCTGGCAACCATCGTGCGCCCTGCGGGCGAATTGCGTGCGAGTTCGTTCGCCGGACGCGTGGCGCACCGCAGTCGCGCGCTTGCGCCGCGGTCGCGCCGCGGTCGCGCCGCGGTCGCGCCGCGGTCGCGCGCTTGCGCGCCGGCCGCGGTTCGCGGGGCAGTCTTATCTCAAGTTCGTCTGCAT
>CAZHIE010000159.1:0-7912 GCA_964532435.1 uncultured Planctomycetales bacterium | reverse complement strand
GACGGGCAGCGGAACCACTCGATCGAGCGCTTGTCCTTCTGGTTGATGTCGCCGCCGAAGATGTAGCGGTTGAGCGGGCGGCGCTTGGCGTCCCACTCCGGCTTGAACACGGACGCGGGCGGGGCGGTTTCGCCCGTCTCCGGCTCGCGCAGCATCCAGCCGCCGACAGCGTTGGTCTTGAAGACCTTCGACGCCGACGGGCCGCCCCACGTGAACCAGTTCACCGTGCGCCAGCCGAAATAGCCGCCGGCCGGCTCGAGCATCTTGTAGTGGATGGGGATGACCAGATCCTTCTTGTCTTCCATCGCGTACTGCTGCGTCGCCTTGGCGACGCTGTTCAGGTTGGCGAGGCACTTGGCCCGCTTGGCCTGCTCGCGCGCGCCGGCGAGGCTGGGCATGAGGATGGCCAGCAGGAGCGCGATGATCGCGACAACGACCAACAGCTCGATCAGCGTGAAGCCCGCGCGTGCTCTACGAGTGGTCATGGTGATTCTCCGGATCGTCGGCGCCGCGCGGCGCTGAACAGGCCGCGCGGTCCGCTCTCATTTCTTCGGCAGGCGCCGATGGTTGCGTTTCCCTTGCTGCGTGCAGCCTTGCCCCTCGCAAAGCGCTGGCCTGGCGGGATGCTGGTGCGGGTCGGCCAAACCGCGCAGCATTCGCGACCGCCGCGGCTGGGCCAGCGGCGCTACCATTCAGCCATCGCTTATGAGTATACCCGACTGCCATTCTTTTCAAGCCTCTGCGCTCGGACGGCCGGTTATCCGTCACTTTCCGACAATCCGACCGCAACAATCTCCGCCCCGCGCTCGCTTTCGACGCTCCAGCCGGCGGCGCGGGCCGGGATCAGCGCGGTCTCACCCGCTCTCATGCAAGTTGCGTGCCGCGCGCGGAAACTCATCGAGCCGGACACCGCGAACCACACCTCGAACGTACGCGAATCGGCCAGCGCGACGCCGCCGGGGCCGATTCGCCGCCGCTGGAACCAGAACGGGCCGCAGTGCGTCGCGCCGGGCGGCCCCGCGGCGGCGGGCTCGGCGAGCCGGCACACGATCGGCCGGGCGGCCGCGTCGCCGTGCTTCAGACTCTCCGCGACGTGCAGCTCGCGCGTTCGGCCGGTCGGCCCGACGCGCTCCCAGTCGTACACACGGTACGTAACATCTTCCGGATCCTGCACTTCCAAGATGACGAGCCCCTCGCCGAGCGCGTGAATCGTCCCACTGGGCAGATAGATGCATGTGCCCGGGTCGGCCGGAACCGTTTCCAGCAGACGCACGATTTCGCGCGTGCCGGCGGCCTGAGCGAACTGCTCCTGTCCGGCGCCTGCGCGAAGGCCTGCGTAAATTCGCGCACCCGGCTGCGCATGGAGGACGTACCACGCCTCGTTTTTGGCGCCCGGCGAGCCGGCCCGCGGATGGACCTGAACGCTCAGCGCGTCGCGGGCGTCGAGGAGTTTGATGAGCAGCGGGAAGCGGCCGTTACGGAGCGGGGCGTCGCCGAGCAACGCCGGGCCCCAATCGGCGATGACGCCCTGAAGCGATACGCCGGCGAGGGGGCCGTCGCGGACGAGCGTCTCGTGGCCGGGTATGTCGGATATCTCCCAGGATTCCCCGATCGCGGTGTCGGGCGGGAGCGGCTTGTCGTACAGCGTGGCGAGTTTTCGCCCGCCCCAGGCTCTGGGTTTGAAGAGCGGCGTGAAGATGAGCGGCATCGGCGCTGTCATGGCGACCCTGCCCGGCCGGAATCCCTATCGGCCGACGGGGCGGGAAACTGAAGATAGGGCCGGACGCGGTCGAGCGTGCCGGGGCCGATGCCGCGGATGTCTCCGAGGGCGCTCAGCTCGGCGAAGGCGGGCGTGCGGCCGCACTGGCTGCGGAAATCGACGACGCGTTGGGCGCGCGTGAGGCCGAAGCCGGGGAGGAGCGCGAGATCAGCGGCGCTGGCGGTGTTCGGGTCGAGGCCGAGGCGGATGCTCTGCGGCGAAAGCGCCGCGCCGCCGGGCGACGGTGGCGCGGCGAGCAGCACGTGGAGTGCGAGAAGACCGGCAAGCGTCGCGAGTAGGACGCGCCGGTCGGGACGAGCACGCGGAGGCGAGAGTTCACGCGAAGGCGCGAAGAACGAAGAGGGAATGCCGGGCTGTGCCGATGGATCGCTCATGTGCGTTTGCGGTCTGCTCCCGCCTGATCGGCCGCGGATACGAGCACATAGCCGCCGAGGAGCGCGACGAGCGCGTCGGCTTCGCGGCGGCCCCGCTCGATGGCGGCGGCGGTGTCGTCGGCGACGTCGGCGAGCGGATCGTCGCCGGCGCCCGGTTCGAGCGCCTCGGCCGCGGATGCGAACTCGATGCGGAGGCGTGCGGCGAGGCGGATGATGTCCATGAGCAGGCGGTGGCGTTCGCGCTGCTCGACGGCGGCGTCGCGCGTGTTGAGCACGGCGCCGACATGGACCTCCACCTTTGCGCCGTCCACGTCGCCTACGAACACGGCGATGCGGTCGGCGGCAACGAGCGGATGGCGGCGAAGCAGCTCGCGCACGCCCTCGCAGAAGGCCTCAAGCCGGGCGGGTCGGGTCGTGACGCGCAGGGCGATGGCCGTCGCGAAGCGGCGCCAGCGGCGGGCGCCGAGATTGTCGACGGTAGTTCCGGTGAGATTGGAATTGGGGATGGTGACCTGCGAGTCGCTGGCGGTGCGGATGCGCAGGCTGCGCAGGCCGACGCTTTCGACCGTGCCTTCGACTTCGCCGATTTTCACGGTGTCGCCGACCTGAAACGGCGGATCGAGCACGACGACGAACGAGCCGAAGAAATTGCGGATCGTGTCCTGGGCGGCGAGTGTGAACGCCAGGCCGCCGAGCCCGAGACCGGCGATGATCTTGTTCACGTCCTCTTCGCGCATGCCCAGCGCCCGCACGATCATGATCATGCCGACGATCGCGACGGACAGCTTGATCGTCTTGCGCAGCAGTGGCACGAGCAGGACGTTGAGCCGGATGCGCGAGCGCTGCGCCCGACCCTCGGCAATGTCGCTGGCGAGATCGACAATGCGATACACCGCCCACACGCCGACGGCCGTGAATACGAAGCGGACGGCCGGCGACAGGACCGTCTCGATCTTGAGCCCCAGGTCGAGCCATTGCAGGCCGGCCCACCACAGCGCCACCATCGCCAGCACGGAGAGCGGCCGCAGCGACGCCGCCCGCGCGCTGGCGACGAGCTCGACGCGCTCGTAGCGCGCGACGGCGCGCGCGATTCCGCCGAGCAGCGCGGCGACGAGACTGCGCACCACGACACCGAGCAGCAGCAGCACACCTACGCCGAGCCACTGCCAGCGTTCGAGCCCGCCGAACGGCGCCTTGAGCGCGGCGGGCATCTGCTCGCGCAGCCAGAGCGACGGCGATCGCCAGAACGAGACGCCGTGTCCGCCGCCGGTCGCCGGCCGCGCTTCGAGCGCCCGATAGAGCGCGTCGATCGACGTGACCGTCTCGGTCGTGAAGAGCCATTCGCCCTTGCGCGGGCCGCCCTCCTGGCGCGCGATTTCGACGTGCCCGCTGCGATCCGTATACCAGCGATAGGCGAATCCGCCGGTGTCATCGGGGATTTCGGCCAGCACGACCTCGCGGGCGCGGCGGATCACTTCGCCGAGCTTCACGGCGCGGGCGCGGCCGATCTCGGCGCGCGACGATTCGGACACGTCGCTGAGGTCGAGACAATCCGCGGCGCGGCGGATGTCGCCGTCGTCGAGCGCCTTGAGAAAGCCGCGCATGGCGGCCCGCGGCGAGCGGCGGTCCGACGGCACGCCGGCCGGGGCGTCGACGATCTGCGTCGTAGCGGCTTTACGCACCTGGTGATGGATCGGCAGGATGGCGTCGACCGAGGCGGCGGTGAAGCGCCAGCGTCCGTCGGCCTGGCGCGCAAGCTCGAGTTTGCCGGCTTCGGTTTGCAGGAAGACGTAGGGCGGAGCGGCGCTTTCGTCGGGGATCGCCTCGAGATCGACGCCATAGTAGTTGATGATCGTGTCGAGCAGGTTGACCAGCCGCGGCCCCTGCACCTCGATCTCTTCGGGCGAAAGCTCGCTCATGTCGAGACACGCCATTGCGTCGGCGACACGCCCCGGGTCGGTTTTGGACTCACTCGCGCGAATCAGGAAGACCTTCATCGCCGCCCACGGCGAGCGCTGCGGGTCGTCGGCGGCGACGGCCGGCGCATCGGCCGGCTGTGTTGCGGCTGGGGCCGACTCGGGCTGCGACGACGGCGCCGATACGGGGTGCGTGGCGGGCGGCTGTGCGGAGGCGCACACGCTCAGCGCGAGAACGGCGGAGAGTACAAGGTGTGCTCGCCACGGGCGCGTTTGGGCCGCGGCGGTTGATTGCGTCATCGAAGCGTGCGCCTCGCGCGGGGCTGTGGCGACGGACCCAATCGGCCGCGATCGGCCCATCCGGACCGGCCGCTCGATTCGGACGCTGGCCGCGCGCCGGCGTGGCCGATCCGACTCGCATCGCCGCCTACGATCATACTCCGCGCCGATAATCGCCGCAGCGGCCGTAGCTGGACACGCGATGGCGAGCGAGGTTGACGGGGATAACGGCGGCGCGGGTCGCGGCCTTCGCGTGGGGCGCGAACGAAACCGTGGATGCACGCGGCGTAGAATGAACCGGCCGGCGGTGCATCGCCGATCGTCGGCCGGCTCGCCACGAGGAGGGGAAGCCCGAATGACGATTCGCGCGTTGGTTCGCCTGGCGTGTCTGCTGGTTTTGCCGCTGCTGCCGGGCGGTTGTCCGTTGTCGCCGACGGACGAGGCGGAGGCGCTGGCGCCGGGGGTGTACTGGGTGGAGGAAGACGGCGGAGCGACGAATTTCTACGCGCTGCCGGATCGCCGGCTGGAGTCGGCCACGCTGGTTCGCACCGAGCCGGACGCGCCGGAGTGGTTCGACGGGCCGGCGTCGTATGAGTTGGACGAAGCGGGCGCGTGGACGCGCATCTCGACGGAGGCGGATCAGACGCTGGACGAATTGCTGCAATTGCTCGATCTTCTGCCCACGGCGGATTGAGAACCGCGGACAGAAGGCGTGCGTCGTGAACGATGATGAGCTTCTTCGTGGCCGAAACGGCGCCGTCGCGGACGGATCCGTGGCTGGCGCGCCGTCATCGCGGCGACTGGCGCTCTGGGTCCTGGCGGCATTCGTCCTTACGTTCATGGCCGCGCGCGTGGTCGTCTACCTGATCATGAGCGGGGCGATCCCGGACCTCTATCTGTATGTCGGCGGCACGCACGTACACCACTTGAACTACGGGATTTTCCTGCTGTCCGCGGTAGGCGCGTACGCCATCTTCCGGCGGCCGGCGGGCCGCGCGCTGCGCACCGCGGCGGCCGCCTACGGCGTGGGGCTGGGCCTGACGTTCGACGAATTCGGGATGTGGCTGCACCTGGGCGGCGGCTACTGGCAGCGCGCTAGTTTTGACGCCGTCGTGGTGATCGCCGCCCTGCTCGGGCTGATCGTCGCCGCGCCGTCCGTGCGGCGCTTTCGTCCGCGGCACTGGGCGGCGGCCGCGTTGATGCTGGTTTTGATCGCGGGCTTCCTCTTCCTGGCGATCCGCTCGTTGCGGTTCGCCGAAAACGTGATCGTGCCGCGGTTGCAGCGTCTCGATCAGCGGGTCGGGCCGTAGCGCGTCGTTCCGCCATCGGCCGCGAACCCACGCGGGTTGCCGTTAGAATGCCAGCGCCAGCGCCGGATCGGCCGGGCAGGCCGGGCCCCGCGTGGGCCGGCCGGGCTCGTCCGGCGGCGTGGCGGTTTGCGGTGTTTCATGATCGAGACGTTCGCCAATCCAGCGCCAGGCCGCGACTACACCATCCGCCACCAGGCGCCGGAGTTCACGAGCCGCTGCCCGAAGACGGGCCAGCCGGACTTTGGCGCGGTCACGATCGAGTACGTCGCCGACGCTTTGTGCGTGGAGTTGAAGAGTCTGAAGCTGTACCTGCAGTCGTTTCGCGAACAGGGCATTTTCTATGAAGCGGTCACCAACCGGCTTCTGGATGACCTGTTCGGCGCGCTCCGCCCGCGCTGGATGCGCGTCACGACCGATTGGAACCCGCGCGGCGGAATGAGCTCGACCATCATCGCCGAGCGGAGCGGCGCGAAGCGGCGAAAGCGCCCTCCCGCCGGCCGATAGCGCCGCGCCGCACCACTGCGAGCGCGCGGCGGACCGGTGCGGAGCCAGCCGCCCGACCCGCCAATTCCACCCCCCCGGCCGGCGTCACTATTGCCGCGGCGTGCGCCGCCGACGTATCCTGCGCGAAATGGGCCGCGATCCGGCGACGCGCCGCCGCATCGGCCCGAACGGAGGCCGCAGCGATGCAGCAGACACTGCCCGACACGATTCTTCCGCTGCTGGAGGCGATGAAGGCGCTGCACGCCAGCGACCTGCACCTCAAGACCGGCGTGCCGCCCGTGTTCCGCATCAACGGCAAGCTGCGCCGCACCGAGATGCCCACGATCGTGGTGAATTCGCGCTATATCGAGACCATCATCCAACAGATCATGCCCGAGCGGCGCCGCGAGGACTTCGAGCGGCGCGGCGCGCTCGACTTCGCGTTTACGCTGCCCGACGGCGACCGCTTCCGCGTCAACGTCGCCCGCTCGTGTGACCAGATGCACGCGGCCATCCGACGCGTCAACGCCGAAATCCCAAGTTTCGAAGCGCTACACCTGCCGCCCGTCTACGCCCGCATCGCCGACGAGACGCACGAGGGGCTTGTCATCGTCTGCGGCGTGACCGGCTGCGGCAAGAGCACCACGCTGGCCGCCATGATCGACCACATCAACGAGACGAAGTACGACAACATCATCAGCATCGAAGACCCGATCGAATACGTGTTCAAGCCGAAGAAATCGATCATCTCGCAGCGCGAGATCGGCCTCGACTGCGACACGTTCGCCGACGCGCTGCGCTCGGCCGTGCGGCAGGACCCGGACGTGCTCTTCATCGGCGAGCTGCGCGATCGCGAGACGATGCTCGCGGCGCTTCAGGCGGCCGAGACCGGGCACCTGGTCTTCTGCACGCTGCACACGGCGGATACGATGCAGTCGCTGGCGCGCATTCTCGAATTCTTCCCGCCGGATCAGCACGGCTTCATCCGCAGCTCGCTGGCCAACGGGCTCAAGGCGATCATGGCGCAGCGGTTGCTGCCCGCGCTCGACCCGGCCGTGCGACGTGTGCCGGCGACGGAGGTTCTGCTGGGCGACCCGACCGTCAAGGAGAAGATACGCGAGGGGGCCGACACCGATCTGCCGGAGATCGTCAACGGCAGCACGAGCGTGGGAATGCGCTCGTTCACGATGTCGCTGGCGGAGCTTGTCGAGACGGACCTGGTCTACACCGACACGGCGATGGAATTCGCGCCGAACCGCGAGCAGCTCATCGGCGCGCTGCGCGGGATCAAGACCTCGGCCCAGACGCTGGTGCATCGCGTGAAGCGAACCGGAACGTCGTAGCCGCTTCCCCCGGACACGACGGCTTGGGACCAACCTGAACCCGGAACGCGAGTGAGGGGCCGGCGGCGAGGCACGGAGGCGCGAAGGGGGTAGCACCGGCTTCCAGCCGGTAATTCCACAGGAAGGCACGGAGGCACGAAGGCACGAAGGGGGGTGCATTCGAACCCCGCGCGCCGGCGCGCGGTCCTAAGGAAAAGACCGGCCAGAGGCCGGCCCCCCAACAACCCCAATGGACCGCAGCCGCGTTCGGCTGCATTTCGACCGTCAGGGCGCGCGCCGGGCACGCCCGAACCACGCTAAACTTCGAGTCGGTCAATCTGCGAGTCGTCGTGACACGCCCCGCCGCGTTGCATCGCGTCGAGCAGGGCCTTGTGCAGGTTGTCGAGATCGCGCCTGCGCCGATCCGGCGGACAGGCGATCACATGCA
>CAZHIE010000158.1:0-10044 GCA_964532435.1 uncultured Planctomycetales bacterium | reverse complement strand
GATTGGAATGCAGAAGTTGGAATGAAGAATTCAGAAGTACAGGGGTGCGCGATTGTGCGGGAATGCAGCCGGGGGCGGCTGCGGTCCAAAAGAGACAGCCGGGGGCGGCTGTTCTCCAACTACTCGGGCCAGCCGGCCTCGCCGATCAGCGGCACGAATCGCACGGGCAGCAATTCCTCGCGCCGGATCCCCTCCGGCGCGATCCGCACGCGAACAAGATTCTGATCCTCGTGCGGGCCGACCGGAATCACCAGCCGGCCGTTCGGAGCGAGCTGGTCGATAAGCGCACCGGGGATTTCGGGTGCGCCGGCCGCGACAAGAATCGCGTCATAGGGTGCGTGCTCGCTCCAGCCGAGCGAGCCGTCGCCGCAGCGCCAGCGGACATTCGTAATGCCGAGCTGCGCCAGCCGCCGCCGGGCCTGTTCGAGCAACTCCGGATGGCGCTCGATCGCGACGACTTCGGCGCATAGGCCGGCGAGCACGGCCGTCTGATACCCCGAGCCCGCGCCGATCTCCAGCACGCGGTCGGTCGGCGAGAGTTCGAGCGCCTCGGTCATTCGCGCGACGATGTAAGGCTGCGAGATCGTCTGCCGGCATTCGATCGGCAGGGCGGTATCGGCGTACGCGCTCAGCGACCGGTCGGTGCCGATGAACAGTTCGCGCGGCACCGAGCGCATGGCTCGCAGCACGAGTGTGTCGCGGATGCCGCGCTCGATCAGTTGCTGCTCGACCATCCGCTCGCGCTCGACCATTCGCGATGTGTCGGTTTGCGGCGTCTCCATGTCAGAATTATAGCGCGCAGCGCGAATGGTTGTGCGGGGGGGCCAGGCCGCGCGGCTACGGATTGCCCAGCAGGCACTGCGCGAATCCGTCGATGTCCGCGTTGTCGAGCAGTCCGTCGCCGTTCAGGTCGCCGTTCAGCGGATCGCAGCCGGGGTGTGCCGCGGCATATCCGCTGCGGTCGGTGAGCGCGAGCGTGAACGCGTCGATGTCGCCGTTGTCGGTAACGCCGTCGCAATTCATGTCGCCGCTGGCGCAGCCGCGCGTCACCCCGCGGAACGTGGGCGTGTAGCCCGGAAAGACAAACGGCAGGTCGGGGTTGTCGAGCCGCAAGGCGACGATTTCCGCAAGGATGTCGCGGAAATCGAGCGTCACCTCGAGGTCGCGCCCCTCGAAAAGCTGCTCGGGCGCCAGCCCCGGCCAGGTCGCCAGCACCCGCCCGCCCTGAATGTGCCGACCGAGCAGCATCATCGCGTTGCCGTGCCCGTGGTCGCAGCCGAAACCGCCGTTTTCGGCAAGCTGGCGGCCGAACTCGGAGATGATGGCGATGGTGACGTTGCGGCCGGCGTGCGTGATGACGTCCGTGCGGAACGCGGCGACGTTGGCCGCGAGCGACGCCATGAGCGCCGCGAGCGCGCCGTCGAGCGTTCCCTGGTTCACGTGCGTGTCCCAGCCTTCGAGATCGACGGCGATCGCTTCGACGCCCACGTCGGCGCGAATTAGCGCGGCGCTGGACTTGAGCGCGCGCCCGAAGTCGTCCGTGCCGTAGACCGCGCCGCCGCCGGGCGTGTAGCCGGCGAAGTCGATCGCATCGAGCAGGGCGGTCGTGGCGGCGGTCGTCTCGGCGGTGGCCCGCATCGGCCCGCCAAAAGCGGCGTACATGTCGATGATCGCATCGGAGCGCCATTCGCGCGTGCCGGGCGCGCCATCGAGGCCGAAGGCGTCGAGATCGGCGATCGGCAGCGTCTGCGGCCCGCCCACGAGCGCGCGGGCCAGCCCGTAATTCAGTCCCACGCCGCGCAACACAGCATTCGGCGAGATGGGCGAAACACGCTGCAAGTGCCTGCCGATCCAGCCGGTGAACAGCGACGTGTCCGAGGGGCGGCCGACTTCGATGAAGCGCTGGCCGTCGAAGTGCGAGCGCGAGGGGTCGTGCGTTCCGCAGGCGTGCGCGATCAGCAACTCGCCGGCGTCATACGCCTCCATCAGCGGCGCGAGCGCCGGGGGCAGGCCGAAAAATCCGTCGAGATCGATCGCGCGCAACGGGGCGCCGGAATCGGGTCGCGGCACGGCAATGGTCGGCCGCGCGGCGTAATACGCGGGGTCGCCGTGCGGGACGCACAGGCTCAGCCCATCGGCCGCGCCGCGGAGAAAGATCGTGACGAGAACATCGCGGCTGGTGCAGGCGTCCGTCGCCAGCGCGACGCGCGGCAGCCAGGCCGGAAGCAGCGCCGCGGCCGCGGCCCCGCCGGAGAGCGCCAGGAAGCCGCGGCGAGAGAGCCGCTCGTACTCATCGCAGCCCGCTGATCGATGAGAACCCATTAGCGCTCCGCGATGCTCAGAACCACTGGAAGCTCGGCGAACAGATCGCCAAAGCCACGACGTCGCGCCGGCGATAGTCATCGACGCCGAAATCGATCAGGTACTGCCGAATGCGCTGGCGGTCGTAGGCGAGCATTTCTCCGGCGAAGAGGCGGTCGTCGATGGCCGCGACGATTCCGTCCGGCGTGGTCGCGCCGCCCAGAAAAGCGTCGATGTCCATGTACACGCCCCAGCGATAGTCGATCGCGCTGACGAACGTCGTCGCCATGTTCCAGCGCGGCAGCAGCGAGCCGGCCCAGAAATCGAACTTGAACGGATATCCATCCGGCGGGATCCACTGGAACGGCCCCTGTCCGGCGCGGCGCAGGAAGTCGCGGACGTACGACAGGTTTTGAATGTCCATGCCGGTCATGCGCAGCAGGGAGACGGTGAAGTGGTAGGGGCGCTTGAAGATCGGCGGCGCCAGGGACGGGTCGATCGTGCGGAACAGCGTTCGGAGCATCGCACGGATGTCGCCGCCGGTGCTCGAATACGTCCCCGCGACGGCGTCGACCAGCGACGCCGGCGGATTCTCGCCCCAGAAGTACGTACACAGTTTCCGCGAGATCATGCGGGCGGTGCTGGGATGCTCGGCCAGCACGCGAATGACGTATTCGCCGTCTTCGATGCCGCCGCCGGCGGGAATCAGGTTTTCCAGCACGGTCTTTTCGCCGGTGTCGTGCATCTCGCGGCGAAAACGGAAGGACCAGGCGCTCGTCCCGGCGTTCATCGGCCAGCGCGTCCAGCCGGTGAGGCAGCGGGCCAGCTCGCGGACATCCTGCTGCGTGTAGCCGCCGTCGACGCCGAGCGTGTGAAGCTCCATCAGCTCGCGGGCGTAATTCTCGTTGAGGTTGCCGACGGAGCTGAGGTCGTTGTCGAGGTAGAACAGCATCGCCGGGCTGTGAACGCTGGCCGACAGCAGGTCGCGGAATCGGCGCATCGCGTTGGCGCGGATGACGACGCGGTCGTCGATCGTCTTGAGGTACTGGCAGATGTCCTTGTAAATATAGATGTTGAAGTGGTCGGTCCACAGCTCGACCAGCCGCTCGAAGAGCTGCCGCCGGCTGAGCGTCGAGCGCAGCAGCACCGCGTCCATGAGCTGCGACCGGACCATGCCGCCCGGCAGCGCCTGACACTCGTTCCCGGCACAGGTGATCATCTCGTACGGCTCGAGGTCGAGCGTCGTGTACGGAATCAGCCGCACGTCGAGGGCCGAGTCATCAATGATTTCCGGCAGCAGGTGGTATTCGAGATAGGCGTCGTACCCGAGCGTGTCGGCCAGCGCGAGCTCGGTCGGGTTCGCGCCGAACGTGAGGCGGCGGGCCAGGAAGTGCTCGCGCGAGAAACCGCCGCCGCCGGCCCGGGCCGGCGGGGCGAATGCGCCACTGAGGCAGGCCAGAGTGCCGCCCAGGAGCGCCCGGCGGAATGTGGCGATGCTGGATTCGTCGCGCGCCTGCCCGGTCAGCTCCCGGCACTCCTCCGCCGGGGCCGCGGGCGCGCTTTCGCCGTGGGTGTCTATAGAGGCTACGTCTGTGCGCATCGATCGACCGGCGCGCTCCGCTGTTCGAAAAACCAGCCCCCCGGCGCTGCCGGTCCATTACTCGCCCGGCGGCTCCCTTTCCCCTTTTTGGCCGCAGAATGCGGCTCGACCGCGACATTATAGGATTTTCATGAAGAATAGCAAGGAGTTTATGGGAACTTTGAAGGTGGATCCGAGCCGTGAGCGCAGCGTCGGGCCTCCGCGTCCGACGACGAGCGCGTAGCGGCCCGCGCCCTCGCGCGGCCGGAGCGGCGCACGGCGCTGATTCCTGGCGAATCAGCGCGCCGGCGTTCGCGCTCTTTCACCCGAAACTTACTCCGCACGCTTCGCTCGCTGACGCTTGCGGCTCCGATCTGCTACGCTCGCTGACGCTCGCGGCTCCGAATCCATCGATGCTTCGATCGGAGGCGCCGGCGTCACCGAGCGCCGCGGCCGCACGATGCATACGGCGTCGGACGCGGAGGTCCGAAGCTACGCGAGCGAAAGCACCAATTCCGGCGTCAACTCGGCGAGCCGATCGATGACGATCGACGCGCCGGCCGCACGGAGCCGATCGGCCGGGTGCGTGCCGATCAGCGCGATGGCCGGCATCCCCGCGGCGCGGGCCGCTTCGATGCCGACCGGCGCATCCTCCACCACCACGCAGCGGCTCGGCGGCAGAGCGCAGCGCTGCGCCGCGAGCAGAAAACAATCGGGCGCCGGCTTGCCCGCCGCGATGTCGAAGCCGTGAACGAGCGCGGCGAAATACTCGCGAATCCGCGCTTCGTCGACGACCAGGTCGAGATTCTCCGGCGGCCCCGACGTCGCGATCGAGAGGATCAGCCCGGCGGCGCGCAGCGCGGCCAGCGTCTCTCGCGCGCCGATCATCAACGGGACCATGCCGCGCACCAGGTCTCGATAGGCGTGTTCCTTCTCGTCGTCGATGCGCCGCATCTCCTCGGCGCCGACGTGCTCTCCAAAGAGCAGACGGATGATGTCGCGGCTGGGCCGGCCAAACGTCTCGGCGAATTCCGCGGGCGAGACGTTGCGGCCATGCGCCCGCGCGACGAGCCGCCAGCTCGCCTGATGCGCCGGGCCGGATGCGATGAGCACGCCGTCGAGATCGAAGATGACGCCGCGGGGCATGATTGCCTGGCTCCGATCGGTGTTTGCGCGGCGCGGCGCCAACGCATCGTACAAATCTGCACAAGAATCCCGGCCGTGCGGCGAATCATATCAGGCGACGGCCCGCGACGAGAGCCGAGGGCTCAGGTCGATCGGTTGGGCCGATCGGCTCGGCCGCGACGGCGCGGCGCCGTGCATTGAGGAGTCTGGCGCTGGCGCATACACTGCCGCTGATGGAAGGATCGCACGCTTTGGACAAGCCGGAAGTCGGCGGCGACGCGCCCCGCGCAGCGCAGCCGATCGTCGTGGAGGCGCGCGATCTGCACAAGGTGTACGAGTCGGCGGGGCATCGCGTAACGGCGCTCGACAACGTGAATGTGCAGGTTCTGGCCGGCTCCTTCACGGCGATCATGGGATCGAGCGGCTCGGGCAAGAGCACGTTGCTGCACCTCGTGGGCGGGCTGACGCCGCCGACGGACGGAAGCGTGCTCGTGGAAGGGCACGATCTGGGGCGCATGTCGGACCGCCAGCGCACGATCTTCCGCCGCCGGCGACTCGGAATCATTTTCCAGGAATACAATCTGCTGCCGACGCTTTCGGCCCGCGAAAACGTGGCGCTGCCGCTGCTCGTGGACGGCGCGCCGATGGACGGCTATCTGGCGCGGGTCGATGAGCTGCTGCGCACCGTGCATCTGGAGCAGCGCGCCGACCATCGCCCCGACGCGATGTCGGGCGGCGAGCAGCAGCGCGTCGCGATCGCGCGGGCGCTGTTGAACGACCCGGCCATCGTGCTGGCCGACGAGCCGACCGGCAATCTCGACAGCAAGCAGTCGCTCGAAATCTGGCGCCTGATGCAGCGCGTCGCGCACGAGCGCGGCAAGACGATTCTCATGGTCACGCACGAGGCCGCCGGCGCGGCTTTCGCCGATCGCGTGATCGTGCTGCGCGACGGACGCGTCGTCGGCGAACTTCACCCGAAAGGCAGCGGCGATGCGGCACTGGTCGCAACTGGCTACCAGGAACTTACGGGCTAGGCAGCTTCGCACGCTCGGCGCCGTCGCCGCGATCGCGCTCGGCACCGCCGCCGTCGTGTGGGTGAGCTGCTGCTACGAATCCGTCCGCCAGACCGTACTGGTCTGGGCCGGCGGCTACATCGGCCGGGCTCACATCAGCGTCGAATCCCAGTTCGGAAAATACGACGTATTGCCGCAGCGGCTGGTCGACCGCATTGCCAGGCTGCCCGAAGTGAAGCACGTCACGCCGCTGCTGGTGCGGCGCCTGCGCGGAGAGGTCGTGCGCGCGGCGGATCTGGGGCAGTTGCCCGCCGCGGCACGCCGCGTCAGCGGCAGCACGCCGGAGATCGACCTGCACGGCATCGACCTGGCGACCGAGTTCAACATCCGCACTTACGACGTGTCGGCCGGGCGAATGCTGCGGCCGGACGATGAATATGTCTGCCTGCTCGAAGCGTCCTACGCGGAAGAATTCAACGTGACGCTGGGCGACCGCGTGCTGATCTGGGGCGGGTCGCGGGACGAGCCGTATGAGCTGGAGATCGTCGGGCTGATCAAGCGCCGGCGGATCGCGCGCTTTCAAAAGGGGCTGACGGTCGCGCGGTTGACCGTCGCGCAGGAAATCAGCGATCAGCAGGCGCTGATCACGTCGGCCGACGTCATTCTGCACGACACCGCCGGCGGGGGGATCGAGCGCGGCCGGGCCGCCGTCCGCAGCGTCGTGGACGACGTCGCGCGCAGCGCCATCGTGCGGAGCGCCGCGGCGCGGATGCAGCAGGTGGAGAAGGCCCAGCAGCAGCAGCAGGTGATTCTGCTGCTTCTGAGCTGCGTGGCGATGCTGACGGCGCTGTTCATCATCCTGAGCACGCTGAGCATGGGAATGGTCGAGCGCATCGCGCAGCTCGGATTGCTGCGCTGCATCGGCATGACGCGCGCGCAGCTCGCCTGGCTCGTGCTGGTCGAAGTCGCGCCGCTGGGGCTGGGCGGAATCGCCCTGGGCGTGCCGATCGGCTTCGCGCTCACGTTTCTGACGGTCGTGCTCGTGCCCGACTACGTGGATTCGTTCACGATCGCCTGGGACGGCGTGGCGCTCGCAGTCGGCGCCGGGCTGGCCACAACGATACTGGCCGCGATCCTGCCGGCCATCGCGGCACTCACCGTCTCGCCGATGGAGGCGGCCCGCCCGCGGGCGCGGCGCGAAGGCTGGCGGGCGGCCGTCGCAACGCTGGTTTTGGCGATTGGGCTGCTGGCGGTGCAGCATTTCGTGGTGATGGAGTGGGTGCAGCGCGACGTGGAATTCGTGCGCTGGGCGGCGACGTCGGTAGTGCTGCTCTACCTGGTGTACGCCGCCGCCGCGCCGATCGCGGTCGGGCTGCTCGGCTCGCTCGCCGTCGTGCTGATCTCGCGCGTCGTGCGGGTGCGTGTGCTGCTGCTTCAGGACCAGATCGGTCACGCCATCTGGCGCTCGGCGGGCATCTGCTGCGGCCTGATGGTCGGGCTGTCGCTCATCGTCGGACTGGTCGTGTTCAACGAGAGCTTTAAGGCGGGCTGGCAGTTCCCCAAGCAGTTCCCCGAGGCGTATTTCTGGAGCTTTCAGCAGGTGCCGATGGACCGCGCGGCGGAGCTGCGCGGCACGCCCGGCCTGGGCGATCACACGCTCGCCAACGCGATGAACGTAATCGTCGAAGAGGCGCCGGCGCTGATGGAACGCGTGCAGCTCTCGGTCACGTGGTTCCTGGGCGTCGATCCGGATTCGTTCTTCCGCATGGTGCGGCTCGAATTCGTGCAGGGCGACGAGCAGACGGCGCTGGCGCTGCTGAAGCGCGGCGGATACGTCCTCGTGGCGGCCGACTTCGCGCGCACGCGGCGCAAGGGCGTCGAGGATCTCTACGACGACCAGGGGCGGCAGACGCAGAGCAACACGGTGCGCGTGCGGCTGGCCGACCGGTGGCGCACGTTCAAGATCGCCGGCGTGATCGATTCGCCGGCCCTCGACATCGCGGCCGGATACTTTCAGGCCGAGTCGGAGATGCGCGTCGTCGCGAGCGGCTCGGTGCTCGGCACCAACGCCGACCTGAAGCGGCAGTTCGACATCGACGGGCTCAAGATGGTGCTGCTGAATTTCGACCTCGGGCCGGCCCCGTTGCCGGCAAATTGGCCGCCGCCGCGCGGCACGGCCGCGGCGGCGGGAATCGCGGCCGGGGCGTTCGACGATTCCGTGCCGCTGGCGGCGCGCTGGCAGCGGCATCGCGAGGCGCAGGTGCTGGAGCAGGTGTACCGGCGGCTCAACGCCCCGCAGGCTTTCGTGGGAACCGCCCGCGAGCTCAAGGCCGAAATCGACTCCGAGCTGTCGCGCGTCACGCGCCTGCTGACGGCCGTGCCGGCGGTGGCGCTGCTGGTCGCAGCGCTGGGCGTTGCAAACCTGATGACGGCGAACGTCGCCAGTCGGGCTCGGCAGATCGCGATTCTGCGCGCGGTGGGCGCGACGCGCGGGCTGGTGCTGCGGCTGGTGGTGGGTGAAGCCCTGGTTCTCGGCGCGCTGGGCAGCGGACTGGGCCTGCTGCTCGGGCTGCACCTGGCGTGGAACATCACGCAGATGACGCAGCGGATGTGGGGATTCGCGACCGTGGTCGAAGTGCCGTGGTTGTTCGTCGGCGCGGCGATCGCGCTGACGGTCGGATTGTGCCTGATCGCCGGATTGGCCCCGGCCCGCCGCGCCTCGCGGACAAACGTGATCGACGCGCTGCACGTGGCGTAATCATGAAACTGCACGTCGGCTTCTACCTGCTTTGTGGCGCGCTGCTGATCGGCGCGGTCGCGGCGCTCGTCGGCGGCCGCGGCGGCGAACCGGCGCGCCCGATCGCGCCGACGGCGGCGCCGTTGGACGGTCGGGCCGCGCCGCCGATCGTTCCGTCGACTGTGCCCGAATCCCAGCCAGCGCCTGCGCCGGCGGAAACGCCTCCATACACGCCAATCGATGATCCAGCGCGCGAGCCTGTCTCTTCCTTCTGGAGGGCAGGCCTCCAGCCTGTCTCTTCCGCCGCCAACACGGCGGACTTCGATCACACAGCCGCAAGCGCTCCGGCAGCGCCGGTCCGCTGGGTCACGCGCGCCATGCCCGCCGCGCGCGTGGCAAGCCGGCTGCGCGCTGCGCGAGAAGCGCTCGCCGGCGATTCGTCGAACAGCGCCGCGCGCCGCGACGAGTTGGCCGCGCTGCTGGAGCTGGAAGACTGGCCCGCCGCGCTCGAATCCGCCGAGGCGCTTTTGCGGGCCGAACCCGGCGATGCGCCCGCGCGGCAGGCCCGCGCGACGCTGCGCATGCGATTGAAGTTATGGTCGCAGGCGCTGGAGGACGTGGATGCGCTGCTCGCGCTTCTGCCCGCCGACACTCCGCTGCTTTTCAACCGCGCCGTCGCGCTCCAGGCGCTCGGGCGCCTGACGGAGTCGCGCAGCGCGTGGGATCAGCTCATCGCCGCTGCACCCGCGCACGTGGAAGGCCGCGCCCGGCGGGCCGAAGTGCTGATGGAATTGCGCGAGCCGCGCGCCGCGGCCGAAGATCTCCTGTTCGTCGCGGAAGCGCAGCCGGGCGATGCCGCGGCGCTGCTGAATCTCGCGGCCGCTCTGGTTGCCGACGGCCGGCCGGACGAAGCGCGAGCCCGGCTGCGCGCGCATCTTGCGGACAGCCCGCGCGACGTCCCGGCGCTCAATCGCCTGGCGCGAATCTCGTGGGATGCGTTCTGTGCCGATCCGGCCGGGGCGGGCGCTGCGCGCGACGAGGCGGCGTCGTGCTGCCGGCGGTCGTTGGCGCTGGACGGCACGCAGACGGAGCTGCGGGCGCTGCTGAAGCGGGTGGAAGAGAAGTAGCGGGCGCAAGGACAAGATCGCGGGCTGGAGATCCTTGCCTGGAAATTCACGGGCTGATATCCCGTGCCACGGTTGTCCCGGCGTCGTCGCCGCGATCGCGCCGCGTTACTCGACGAGCAGCGGTTCCCAGAACGCCGCGGCAAGCGAGGGCGGAAATCGGCC
>CAZHIE010000157.1:2243-10066 GCA_964532435.1 uncultured Planctomycetales bacterium | reverse complement strand
CGGGGCATGAGCTGCGGGTAGTCCTTGAGGAACTGGATGAAGCCCTCGCCCTTCATGGCCGCCAGCGTGGACGGCGCGAAGATGTCGAAATCGCCCAGCCACGCCCGCACGAACGAATCGTCGAAGATGATGTCGGCGTCGAGAATCTGCCCCGTGCGCGGATCGACGCGCGACGGACCCATCGCAAACGCCCGGCCGCTGACGATCCAGCGGATGAAGTTGTAGCGTGCGTCCTCGGGGTCGTAGTCCTTGTACTCGTTGTCGTCGGTCTGCTGCTGCACGACGATCGCGTCGGTGAAGCCGACCTTTTCGTAGGCCTTGTTCCATTCGAGGATGCCGTCGCGCACCCAGCGGCGCCACTGGATCGGCACCGTCTTCTCGATGATGAACACGATCGGCTGCTTGGGCGGCGAAAGCTCCAGCGTCGGGTCGCGCTTCTCAAGCTGCCAGCGGTTGACCAGGCGGTCGAACGTCTCGCGCTCTTCGGCCGGCTTGCTCCAATCCTGCCGCGCGGTGAGGAAATAGCCGACGCGCGGATCCGCCTGCCGCGCCGAATACGTGCCGAGCTTCGGCAGCCGGCGGAACGCATAGCCGACGCCGAGCGAGCGCCCGCCGCCGGTCCGTTCGGCGACCGCCAGATCGACTTCGATCACGACGTTGTCGGGGAATGTTTTGACCTTGCTCCACGTGCTCAGGTCGGGGCGGATGTTTCCGCCGGCCGTCGGCGCGTCGGCGATGTTCGACTTGAGCAGCGGCGAGAGGTCGATCAGCACGTCGCCGCCCGGCGTCATCGCCAGGATCGGCACGGCGGCGAGGTAGGTATCGCTGTACGTGCGCTTGACGACGTCGGCGACCGGGTGGGATTCCTTGGTGGTCAGGCGCGTGTCGGGCGTGACGATCTTGAGCTGATTGCCCGAGATTTCGAAGCGGACGAGCGCGTCGGCCCACTGGTAGCCGGTCATCGGGCCGCCCTTGGTGAGCGTCGTCGCGAAGAGCAGGTCGTCGTTGAGCAGGCTGCGCGGGATTTTGGCGAGCAGCTTTTCCGGGTCGCGGTCCTTGTCGCTCGGGTCGAAGCGGAAGACGGAGAAGAGCCCGTCGAGCTCCTGCATGTCCTTGGTCAGTTCCTTGAAGTCGCCGAAGCGCTTCGGCTTGTCAGGCTTGTCGGGGCGCTCGTGTTTCTCGCCCTTGGCGCCTTCGACCGCCTCGCGGATCGCGCCGGGCGTCGGCGTTTCGGCGCCGTTCGGCGTGTTCTGCGACACGGCGATGGCCGCGAACCCCAGCAGGCCCGCGCTGGCGACGAGGCCGGCGGCCCAGTTTCTGCGCATCATGGGAGCACTCCTTAACAGTTTTGAGCCGCTGCTTTCAGCCGGCCACGCCGGTGGCAGGCCCGCACACCCCCGCGATCCGAATCGACGCCCTGGTGTGAGCACGGCGCATTGCGGACATGCGCAAGCGGTTTCACGTCGCGGATTGTAAGTCGTGATCGGCCGCGGGGTAAGTCGAAATCGCGCGCCGCGGCCAGTTTACGAGTTCACACAGGCGGGGGAGGGAGAATTCAGAAGGCAGAATTACGAATTCAGAAGTTCGGAACGGCCGTAGCGTCGTCCGAGGGCCAAGGCACCGGCTGAAGAGCCGGCGCCACACGGGGCCCGCGCCCTCGCGCGGCCGGAGCGGCGTCCGACTGTCGGACCCCGCCCCCGCCGCGGAAACGCGCGGGCCGTTACCCCCTTCCGCCTCGACTAATTCGTCGGCGGGTTGCAGTTCTTCGACAGCGAAGTGTAGTACGTCCGCGGCGTCGGTTGACCCGGGATGCGGACCCAGTTCGGGTTGATCGCCGTCCAGCCGGTGCCGCACCAGCCGCGCGTGTCCATCCGCTTGTTCTCGGCGTGGCCGTCGAGGAAGCCGCCGCTGTACTTTGTGAATTTGCGGTGATTGCCGATTTCGTTGGTCGTGTCGTTCAGCGACCAGTCCATCGGGTCTTCGAAGAAGATCGTGAACCGGCCGGAATATCCCTGTCGCCCTTCGCGCACCAGAGCCCGCCCGCGCTGAATCCAGCCGAGGCCGAGGTTGACCCACGGGTCGGCGTTGCCCTCATAGACGACGTCCATGAGCGCGTACAGGTTGTAGTGATAGCTTGTGCCGACGTCGCGGTAGGTCGAGATGGGCGCGACCTGACCGCCCATGTAGCGGCGCTGGTTGCACTTGTAGTCGGACGGGCACTGCAGCGCCTCGACCGGGTCGCGCTGGCCGATGGTCGGCGTGTTGAGCATCAGCCGGTTGAACGGCTTCTCGTTGGCCCAGAACGCGAAGACGCCGCCCGCCTGCGCCGGCTGGCGCCAGAAGGCGTCGGTATTGGTTCCGCCGTACGACCACGAGCAGATGCCGAGGTATCCGCCGCCGCGGTTGACCACGAAGGGGAATCCGTCGTTCCACTCGATGAAGTACTGATGCGTGGTGTTCATCAGGTTTTTGAGGTTCGCGAGGCATTTGGCCGTCTTGCCCTGCTCCTTTGCTTCGCCGAGCGACGGAAGCAGAATGGAGATCAGCAAGGCGATGATGGCGACCACCACCAGCAGCTCGATCAGCGTGAATCCCCTGCGCGCAACGACCAATCGTCCTGCGGCGCGCGGCCCAGAGTTGCGAGACGTGTCCATGTTTAGCCCTTCCGTATGACGTGGACGTGAGCGCTTTCCGCCGGCCAGTCCACACGCGAACGCGTGCCCGACGCCAGGCGCGACCTGTCGGCGATCGGCTCGCCGTACGTGGATAATTGTATCCCGCTCCCGCCGCACGATGCAATACCAGGCCCAGGACGGGGCCCGAATTCTCGCCCGGGTCGTCCTTCCCCACACCCGGCATCGCGGCCCGTCAGGGCTTAGTGGCCGAAACATCCAGACTGGTGATGTAATCGCTCGGCTTCGAGCCGCCCGGCAGATTCGCGACGATTCGCACGTACAGCGGATCCTCCCAGTTCATCATCGCGTCGATGTACTGTGGCTTCGGCGTGAGGCGGATGTCGGTCAACCCGGCCGCGGCGGCCATCGCGCGCGTCTCCTCCACAAGCACCGCCCCCGCCACGCAGCCGACCAGCGCCTCCACGTCCGCCCGCACCGACGCGGGTAGCGGGCGACAAAGCGCCAGGTCGGACACGGCCACGCGCCCGCCCGGCCGCAGCACGCGCGCGATCTCGCGCCAGACGCGCGGCTTGTCGGGCGAGAGATTCAGGACGCAATTGGAGATCACCACGTCGACGCTCGCATCCGCGACCGGCAGCGCCTCGATCTCGCCCAGCCGGAATTCCACGTTGTCGAGCCCGGTCCGTTCGCGGTACGACGCGGTGTTGCGCCGCGCCTTTGCGAGCATCTCGGGAGTCATGTCGACGCCGATCACGCGGCCGGTCGCGCCGACTTTCGGTCCGGCCACGAAGCAGTCGAATCCGCCTCCCGCGCCGAGGTCGAGCACGACCTCGCCGGGGCGCAGCGACGCGATCGCCGTCGGGTTCCCGCACGAGAGCCCCATGTTCGCGCCATCGGGCGTCGCGGCCAGCTCATCGGCCGTGTATCCGACGGCCTGCGCGAGCGCGTCTGGCGTAAAGGCGGTGGCGCCGCAGCATCCGCCGCCCGCTTCGCTCGGGCCGCAGCAGCTGCCCTGCGCGATTTTGGCGTAGCCCTGACGTACGGTGTCGCGTACGGCGTCGGCAGCGGGGCCGGTCGTCGCGCAACGTGAATCTTCGCAGCATGTGCGATCGCTCATCTCGAATCTCCAGCAAGGTCTTGCAGAAACGTCTCCACGAACTTCCGAATCTCGTCGCGAACGCGCCGGTAATGCGGCAGCGCTTCGTCGTCGGACCGCGCGCCGGTCGCCAGGTGGGGCGGATCGTCGAAGCCGGCGTGAATCACCTTTGCCCGGCCGGGAAACACGGGACACGACGCCTGTGCCGCGTCGCACACCGTCACGACGTAGTCGAACTCGACCGCCGCCAGCGCATCGATCCGCTTCGACTGATGCCGCGAGATGTCCACGCCCGCTTCGGCCATCGCCCGCACCGCCAGCCGGTTCAACGCCTGCGGCTGGGCGCCGGCGGAGTACGGTTCGATCGAGCCGGAGCGGAGCGCCCGCGCCCAGCCTTCGGCCATCTGGCTGCGGCACGAGTTGGCGGTGCATAGGAACAGGACGCGCCGGGGCCTAGCAGCACTTGCCATGCGCCGTCCCCTCCTTTTCCGGGCAGCACACGTCGATCGCGTCGGCGATTGCCCGCAGCGAGCGGGACAGTTCGGCGTAGCGCACGCGGTAGTACACCGTTCGGCCGTCTCTGGTGGATTCGAGCACGCCCGATCTCGCCAGCAGCGCGAGGTGGCGCGAGACGACGGAGAGGTCGACGGAGCAGCACTCCGCAATTTCGCTGACCGAGCAGCCGCGGCCGCACTTGGCGATGCAGCACACGACCGATGCGCGGGTGGGGTCTGCGAAGGCCTTGAAGAACTCTGCGCGGATGAGTCCGTCGATTGGTGCGCAGCACGCGGCGGCCTGGCGCGGCGTGGCGGGTCGTCGTTTGCGTATTTGCGTCATAATGCAAGTATCGTAGACGGGGCCGCGGAAGTCAAGCACGGCGGCCGGATTTTCCGCTGTCGGCGCCCCCGCGCGGCGGAGCGCGGCGAAACGACCCGTCGCAACCCGCCGCCGCAGAGGCTACCATTCCGCCTCATGGCGACTACGGCGGCCCGTTCGCGAGATCCGCAGCCCGAAGACCGGGAGTTGCTCTCCGCAGACTTCATGCACCGGCTGGAGCAGCTCGAACTGCTCTCGCGCAAGATCTTCGTCGGCCGGATGAAGGGCGAGCGGCGCAGCAAGCGGCGCGGCGAGAGCGTCGAGTTCGCCGATTATCGCAACTACGTGGTGGGCGACGACCTGCGCTTCCTCGACTGGAACATCTTCGCCCGGCTCGAACGCCTGCTGCTCAAGCTTTTCATGGAAGAGGAAGACCTCAACGTCACGCTGCTGTTCGACGTCTCGCGCAGCATGGACTGGGGCTCGCCGAGCAAGGGCATGTACGCCAAGCGCGTGGCGGCGGCGCTGGCCTACATCGGCCTGGTCAACTACGACCGCGTCAGCCTGTACGGCTATTCATCGACGCTGTCGCACGAGATGCGCGGCGTGCGCGGGCGGCGGCTCGTGTCGCAGGTGATCCGGTTTCTTCAGGACATTCCGTTCGAGGGCACGTCCGATTTCACGTCCGTCGCCCGGCGCTTCGCGCTGCGCAATCGCACGCGCGGCGTCGTGATCGTCATCAGCGATTTCATGGACAAGGGCGGGTATGCCGAGGGTCTGCGCTATCTGCTCAGCCGCGACCCGGACCTGTACGTGATTCAAGTGCTCTCGCCCGAGGAGATCGAACCGCCGCTGACGGGCGACTTGAAGCTGCTCGACGTCGAGGATGAAGACGTCGCGGAGGTGACGATCAGCAAGCTGCTGCTCGATCGGTACAAGGCGAATCTTCAGTCCTATTGCCAGGAACTGAAGGACCACTGCACGCGACGCGGGATCACCTATCTGTTCACCAGCACGCGCGTCCCGTTCGACACGCTGGTTGTTTCGTACCTGCGCCAGCGGGGGTTGATCCGATGAACGCGCACGCACCTGCGGCCGGCGTCGGACGCAGAGGTCCGACGCTACGGGGGCGCGTCGGACGCATGGGGCCGACGCTACGGCGCGACGGCCGACGCACGGGTCCGGCGCTACGGCGCGATGGCCGACGCGGAGGTTTGATGCAGGGGGCGCCGGCGTGACGTTCCTGAACCTGTGGGCAACCTGGATTGCGGCCGCGGTCATCCCCGCGCTGCTGATTCTCTACTTCCTCAAGCTGCGCCGCCGCGAGCAGACGGTCGCCTCCACGCTGCTGTGGAAGCGCGCGATTCAGGATCTGCAGGTCAACGCTCCGTTTCAGCGACTCCGCAAGAACCTCCTGCTCCTCCTGCAACTGCTGATACTCGCGGCCGGCATCGTCGCGCTCGCCCGCCCGATCATCGAGACCACCGCCACGCGCGAGGGTCGCGTGGTTGTGCTGATCGACCGCTCCGCATCGATGAACGCGCGCGAGGCCGACGGCCGCACGCGACTGGAACTCGCCAAGGAACAGGCCGTCCGCCTGGTCAAGTCGCTCAACCGCACCGGCAGCACCTGGCTTTCGCTCACCGGCGCGAAGCTCCAGAGCGAGGCGATGGTCATCGCGTTTGCCGACCGCGCGCTGCCGTTGTGCTCGTTCACCGCCAACACCGGCGAACTCGTCGACCTGATCAACGCGATCGAGCCGTCCGACGCGCAGACCAATCTGGCCGAGGCACTGCGGCTGGCGCAGGCCGACATGACGCCGCTCGTGATGACCTCCGCGCGAATGGAGGAAGCGGTGAATCAGCTACAGCAGACGCCGGTCAGCGCCACGCCCCCGGCCAAGCTAATTCTCGTGTCCGACGGCTGCGTCGGCGAACTCGACGACGTGACTCTCAAGGGCGGCGCGCTGGAGCTGATCAACGTCGGCACGGTCCGCGACAACGTCGGAATCACCGCGCTGCGCACGCAGCGCAGCTATGAGGAGCCGGAGAAGCTTTCCGTCTTCGTCCACGTGCAGAATCTCGGCGATCAGCCGGTCGTAACCGACGTGGCCGTCTACGTGGACGGCGTGCTGGCCGGCGCCAGGCCCGTCTCGCTGGGCCCGGCCGCGGCGCGCGGCGCAGCGCCGGCCTCGGGTCCGTCGGGCAGCGCGCCGGCGGAGGTCGCGTCCGCGCAGCTCGCCTTCGAGCTGCCGCTCGATCGCGCGGCGGTGCTCGAAGCGCGCCTGGCGCGGGCCGATCCGCTCGCGGTGGACAACACCGCCTGGGCCGTTGTGCCGCCCCCGCGCAAGCTGCGCGTGCTGGTCGTGACGAAAGGGAACTTCTTCCTTGACAGCATCATGCGCGGCCTGCCGCTGGCCGAGTATCCGTTCGTCACACCCGAACAGTACGAAGCTGGCGAATCGACGTACGAAGACTCCGGCCAGTCCACGTTCAACCTCGTCATCTTCGACAAGTATTCGCCGAAGCGACTGCCGATGGGCAATTTCATCTTTTTCGGCGCGCTGCCGCCGCTGGAGCAGGTGAAGGCGCGCAAGGAGACCGACGGGCACAACCTGATCTGGTGGGACGAGACGCATCCGATCTTGCGCTACTGCGACGAGGCGCTCAGCTATGTGACGTTCGCGCACAGCACGGCGCTCTCGCTGCCCGACGACGCCGAGCGGCTGATCGAGGGCCCCGACGGCCCCATTCTCGCGCGCTATTCCAGCGACGGCCGCCACTGCCTCATCGCCTCGTTCGCAATCGAGCAGACCGATTGGTGGAAGCGCGGCTTCCCGGTCTTCGCGTACAACGCCATTCGGTACATGGGCGGCGGCGCGTCGTTCGACGATCGCCCGTTGCGGCCCGGGGCCAGCCTGCGCTTCAACCTGCCTCCCGACAAGAAGGAGACAATCGTCCATCGCCCGGACGCCCGCACCGTCGCGATCAAGGCCGACAATGCCGGCGCTGCGTATTATCGCGGCGCCGATCGCGTCGGAGTCTATCGTGCCGACCCGGCCGTGCCCGGCTGGGATCGGTATGCGGTGAACCTGGAGGACGATCGGGAGAGCGACATTGCGCCGCGGTCCGATTTCCGCGTCGGCGGCAAGTCGGTGGAAGTCGGCAAGCGCATCGAGCAGGTGACGCCCGAGGTGTGGCGCTGGTTCGTCGGCGTCGCGCTGGCGATCATGTTGCTCGAGTGGTACATCTACAATCGCCGGGTGATGATCTGAC
>CAZHIE010000157.1:0-2143 GCA_964532435.1 uncultured Planctomycetales bacterium | reverse complement strand
GGCCTCCGGCCGGTCTCATCCGGCCACGACTTCCGTCGCGCACGACTGCCCAATACAAAGAACCAGCCGGACGCGCCACTCGCGGCGCGCCCGGCTGGTCGCGTTGCTTTCGGCTTTCGCCGGTCTACGCGCGGCGGCGCAGGCGCGCCAGCCCCGCCATTCCCATCAGTCCGAGCAACCCGGTGCTCGGCTCCGGAATCAGCGGGATGATCGTGTCCGCGTCGATCGACGGGACCGTGTCGGTGCGGTCCGCCTCGATCACGACGGCCGTCGGCAGATCTGCCGCGTCCATCGTCAGGACGAGCAGCCGCGAGTGCTGACCCGGCAGAAAGTTCGCCTCATTCAGCCCGGTCAGGAAGAAGAACTCGCCGCGGTTCGGCGGCCCCGGCGGCGGGTCGATGTCCACCGACGACGGCGCGATCCCCCCGAATGGATCGAGCTCGCTGCCGCCGGGGCCGATCAGGAACTGCCCGGCGAACCCCGGATTCACGGATTGGATCGACGTGTAAAACGGGTTCACGTCGCTCGGGTCGGGCGCGAACACGCTGAATCGCCCGAACGCCCGCGCCGGGTTTTCGCCGGCCGCGCCCGTGTGGTTCAGCACGAACGCGACCTGCGGCAGCCCGTTGGCGCCGAGCGGGTCTGTCGCGCTCGCGCCGTCGTAGATCTCATAGGCGACTTCCAGGCGGAAGCTGCCGGTCGGGTTGCCGGGATCATTTCCGGACAACACCGTAAAGCCCGCCGATCCGGGAATCACCGCCGCCAGCGACGATGATGCGCCGAGCAGCGCCAGCGCCGCCGGAGCGAGCCGGCGCGCCATGTTTCGTAAACTTGCCGAGGCCATCTTCTCTCTCCTCCGATTATCTTCCGCGCCGGCGATTTCGATCAGCCGGCTACTTCCGCCGCCGGCGCGCAGGCGCCAGCGCGTGCGGATGCATGAACGCCCGGCGGCCGAGCAGGGCTACGAACGCGCCAGGAATCCTGTCCTTGTGGGAACCCGCTACATCAGTGCCGGCCGCCGTCGTTGCGGTCGTGGCAGCGGCGCTGGTCGTGGTGTCGGCGGCAGCGCTGGTCGCGGCAACGCTCGTCATCGCGGTCGTGGCAGCGATTCCGATCGTGATGCCGATCGCAGTCGCGATCGTGGCAGCGGTCGTGGTCGTCATCGCGATCATGGCAGCGGTTGCGATCGTGGTGCCGGTCGCAATCGCGATCGTGGCAGCGGTCGTGATCGCCATCGTGGCCGCGGTCGCAGTGACGCGGGCGGCACGGCGGTCGCGGCGGACACGGCGGCCGCGGCGGGCAGTGCCGCGGCGGCACCGGGCCGGCCACGGCGCCCGCGCCCGACAGGCTCGAATCCCGCACGGCGCCGCGCACTTCGCCGACGCGCGTGTCGCTGTCGACCGTGTAGACGAGAATTACCGAGACCGCCGGTCCCGGTCCGAAGATCGGCTGGAGGTCTTCGTCGTTGAACAGGAAGCGCGCCCCCGGATTGTCGTTCAGCGTCACAAGCCCGTGGGCCGAGGGCTCCACGTCGCCGACCGCGATGCCGTTGACCGTGCCGTCCAGGCTGATCGCCGTCGCGGAAAGCGGCACGCCGGCCGTGCTCTCCACGTCGAAGGCGCTGAGTGCCTCGTTGCCGTCGATGTATTCGAGGATGTAGGCGTACTGCCGCAGGCCGGGCGTCACGCCGAGCGGATCGGTCGGCGCGGTGCCGTCGAAGACTTCAAAGTTGACCGTCGCCTCGAAGTAGAGTCCCTCGGCGTTCGGCCCGTCCATCAGCGCCAGCGCCCCGGCCGAGCCGGGGATTGCGTCCGCGCGAGCGCTGATCGCCCCGGCCGCCGCCAGCAGCGCCGTCGACGCCAGGAGAGACTTCCAGTTTTTGCCCATTCCGTTCATAGCTTCCACCCCTCCGCGGGAGATACGGATATCGCGGCGCGCAGGTGGAGCCCGTCTCGCCCGCCGCGCCGTCGCAGTGCCAGACGATAGGCCCGGCCGGGGACGGTTCTGTTGGTTTGTGATGATTTCTGCGGTGGCGCGCGAGTTGGTCCGTGAATGTCAGGCGACCGGCGCTGTGACGGCAGGGATTGCGGGACCGGAGAAATGCGCGCCTACGGCGCGCGCGGACGGCGCGATAAGTGCGGCG
>CAZHIE010000156.1:1823-10114 GCA_964532435.1 uncultured Planctomycetales bacterium | reverse complement strand
TCCGCACTTAGCATTCGGCGCTACGGGCAAGTGCAATCGCCCGTCAGCAGGCAGTTCACGAACGCGTCGATGTCGCCATTGTCGACGGCCCCGTCGCAGTTCATGTCGCCGAGCAGCCCGACATTCACCGAAACCAGGTACTCCGACGTGTTGTGAATCGCGCTGTTCGAATCCACGACCGCCGCGTCGGACGCCCGCAGCCGCAGCGTGTACGCGCACCAGCGCAGCTCGCGCGTGTCCCACGAGCCGATCACGGTGTTGATCATCGAGCGCGAGCCCGAGTTGATCGTCGTCCAGCCGTGCGAGTCGCCGCCCGTGTATTCCAGAACCCAGCCGCCCATGTGTGCGTCGGCGACCGTGCCGGAGATGCGCAACACGCCCTGCACGTAGTCGCACTCGACCGGGTCGGTGATGACCGTGCTCGGCCGCGTGTTGTCGATTGTCAGGGTATTTGTCGCCGTGCCCTGGTTGTCGCAGCCGTCCCAGGTGGTTGTGCGCAGGTCGAAATCGCCGTCGGGAACCCCGGTTCGCGTGTTCCAGGTCGCGTACGTGTCGTTGATGATCCACGCCGGCAGTTTGCTCGTGACCGGCGTCCACACCGCGCTTCCGGCCGGCGAGTACTCGACGCGGAAATCGCCGCCGCACTGGTCCCAGACGGTTCCGTCCACGGCGATGTCGCCGCCGACGACCGTGCCGGTCGCCGGGAAGCGCAGCGTCGTCGTCGGCGCTTGCTTGTCGAGGTACACGACCGCGGTCGCGACGGACTCCAGCCCGCAGGTGTTCTCCACCGTCAGCCGCAGAAAGTAGAACCCGGCATCGGCGCTGCCGGCCGGGAACCACTGCGACAGCTCGGCGCCGTCGATCTCGACGGTCGAAACGCGGATCAGCGTCCAGGCGGTCACGGCCGGATCGACCGACTTGCGCTCCAGCCGCCAGTTCACGTCGCTTTCGGGGTCGTTCGCCGAGCCGACGATCGACACGCCGGAGCAGACGCAGGTCATTCCGTCGGGCGAGGCGATCTGGGCGACGGGCGGGGTAAGATCGCGCCCGACCTGCAAGTCGTCGATGGCCTCGACGCCCGCGAGGTTCGCGCCGGTCATGCCCTTGATCTCCACGCGGCGGATGTTGACGGTGGCGGAAGTCAGCTCGACGGCGCGAAATACGCCGTCGCCGGCGTCCGTCACGGCAACGGTGTCGACCAGCCCGCTGGCGCCGGAGGTGGTGCTGTAGGCGCGAATGTCGTAGTCCTGGAAGTCTTCGGTGTTGCCCGGTCCAACGGAGAAGCGGACGAAGTCGACCGGGTTGTCGAAGACCATCCGGAGCCACTGCGGGTGAAACTCGCAGTCAGCGCTGGGGGTAGCGCCGCCATCGACGATCAGCGCGCGCGTGGGCGACGAGCAGCCCTGCGCGGGAATCTGAATGCGCCCGTAGGAAGCGCCGCAGCTTGACGGCATGCCCTGCACGGAAAACGTCACGCCGGGATACTGCGTCGTGATCGCGGTGTTGACGGCGTAGTCCTCGAAGTTGATGACGGGACAGTCGGCCCACGCGACGGCGCCCGACATGAGGCTGGCCGCCGCAAGTACCGCCGCCGCGCGGCGTGCGCCGGGGCGGCTAACTGCGTGCTGCGAGATGCTGTTGGCAGACATGGTGATCCCTCGCGAGATGCACCACCTGCTCGGATCGCCCGGCGCAGCGGGGCCGTGTTAGAAGATTTGCTCGGCGTGTGCAAGCTGTAGACGCTTGGCGCCGATTGCGAGCGAGACGCTCCGGGCAGGCGGCAACGCCCGCTGCGCCGGGGAATGCGCCATCACTCGTCCCACTCTGAATGCTAGCGCGCCGCGCGCCGAAATTCCGCGACAACGAACACGCGGCGGACGCGCGAGCCGGGCCGCTCGCGCGTCCGCCGCGCAGGGAATATGCCGTTGCTGCGGCCGGAGCGTTACGGACAGCCGCAATCCCCCGTCAGCAGGCAATGCACGAACGCGTCGATGTCGGCGTTGTCCGTCACGCCGTCGCAATTCATGTCGCCCAGCGCGCCGACGTTCACCGACACCAAGCGCTCCGCCGAATTGTGCAGCGCCGCGTTGCAATCGAGCACGGCAGTGTCGCTGGCGCGCAGCCGGAGCGAATAGGCGCAGTGCGGCAGCTCCGACACGTCCCACAATCCGAGCACGCCGCCGACGATCGACCCGGCGCCGGCGGCGATGGTCGTCCAGCCCGCGTTCCCGCCGCCGGTCCACTCCAGCACCCAGCCCGCCATGTGCGCGTCGCTGACCGTTCCGCGGACCGCGACCACGCCTTCGACAAAACCGCACGCCAGCGGCGCTGTGATGATCGCGATCGGCGGCGTGTTGTCCACGATGACCGCCCGCGCGAGCGTGCTGACGTTGCCGCATCCGTCTTCGGCCGTCGTGCGCAGGGTGTACCCGCCGTCGGCCACGCCGCCGCGCGTGTTCCACGTCGCGTACGGATCATTGACGACCCACGGCGGACTCACGCTCGTGACCGGCGCGAACGCGCCGCCGGCCGCGGGCTGATACTCGACGTCGAGCGAACCGCCGCAATGATCCGACGCCGTGCCGTCCAGGCAGACCGTTCCGCCGACCACCGCGCCGGCGGCGGGGCTGCGCAGTTCCAGCGTCGGCGCCGCGCGGTCGAGATACACAACCGCCACCGCGGTGGACGACAGCCCGCAGGCGTTCGTAACCGTCAGACGCAGCAGGTAATACCCCGCCGGCGCGCCGGCCGCGGGAATCCAGTTCGCAAGCAATCCGTCCACAACCGGCGACGAGGAGACGCGAATCAGCGTCCAGGCGGCCGCGTCGATCGCCTTGCGCTCCAGCCGCCAGGTCGCGACTTCGCCGTCCGCGTCGTCGGCGGTTCCGCTGATCGCCACGCCGGAACAGACGCACTCCATCGCGTCGGGCGACGCGATGGCGGCCGTCGGCGCGGTCGTGTCTTCGCCGATCTGGAGATCGTCGATGGCCTCGATGCCGGCCAGACTTGCGCCGGCCATGCCCTTGATCTCGACGCGGCGGATGTCGCCGGCGGCCGAAGTGAGCTCGACCATGCGAAAGACGCCGGGCCCGGCGTCGGTGACGCTGACCGAATCGACCTGTCCGAGCGCGCCGGAGTTTGTGTTGTACGCGCGGATGTCGTAGTCCTGGAAGTATTCGGCGTTGCCGGGGCCGACGGTGAAACGGACGACGTCGACGGGCGGATCGAACACCATTCGCAGCCACTGCGGATGAAACTCGCAGGAAGGCGAACCGATGCTGCCGCCGTCGACGATCAGCGCGCGCGTGGGCGAAGAGCAGCCTTCGGCCGGCGTCTGAATTCGCGCGAAGGACACGCCGCACGAGCCGGGCAGGCCCTGCACGGAGAACGTGACGCCCGGATATTGCGTCGTGATCGCGGCGTTTACGGCGTACTCCGAGAAATCGATCACGGGGCAGTCGGCACGCGCGACGCCGGCGACGGCGAACAGGCAGCCGAGCACAAACGCAGGAAGTGCCGGATGGCCGGCAAGCGTGACGGCCGGCGAACTGACGCGGGCGCAGCGGTCGCGATGGGTGGCGGACATGAGACTCTCCTGGGGAATGCCGTGCGGTTGGCTCCCGGAGAGCAGAGGCGACAAATCCCGACCGCGCCCTTCGCGGTTTTGGCAAGCGAGGCGTGCGGATTGGACGCTGGCGAAAGAGCGCGCAAGCCTGCGCGCTGATTTCACAGACTTGACGCAGGGACGTCACGCTCGCGGCTCGGATCCTCATCGGACCGCAGCCGCCCTCGGCTGCATTGTCTTCCTATCCGAACCTTGAGCGCCGGCGCGCGGACCTCGGGAAGAGACCGGCCGGAGGCCGACCCCCCAAGGCTTGGCCGGCCCCCATATCTGCGCCCGCGCTCTCTCGAAATGGAAAAAAAAAACGAAAGGCGGCGCTGCACGTGCAACGCCGCCCCTCGCGTCCCTTCTCGGCCTGCGCCAGGGCGATCGTGGGGTCCGAGGATTTCGACCGCCCCCCCTTGGCCGGCCGAGCCCGTGGGCCGCGGCGGCGACGGAGCGGCTTTCGCCTTCCGCCGCCGCGCGGCTTGTCAGATCGGGCGGGGCCCCCGCGGGGCCCTCCGTCCCCGCACGCCGCCGCGCGTCATGCGACGCGCGCGTGCGGGAATCGCGTCACGCAAATTACGGCGCTTCGTCGGACAGCGCCTCGCGGATGTCGGTCAGGTTTCCGCCACCGCTCAGACGCTCGAAGATGATCGCCGGCGCCGAAGCGCTGTCTTCCAGGCCCAGGCCCGGAACGATCGACGCCGCGCGCGCGACGTCGCCGCTGTCGAAGCTCAGCAGCTTCATCGCGACGCCCACGAGCGCCTTCTTGACGGAGTTCTCATGCGTCGCCGTCTCGTCGTGGTCCGGGCAGATGATCGGGCACCAACGGTCGGCCACGGTGTCGATCCGCGCCTTGCCGCGGTTCGTGCCGAGCACCGTCTTGCCGAACGCCTGCGCGATGGCATACAGATACTTCGAATCCCAGCACGTAATGCAGTGATTCGACAGGAACGAGCGACGCTGCTCGTTCTCATTGTGGACGACGTAGTCGACCGCGGTCGAGTTGGGGCGCCGGCCGGTGAAATCCTGATCCAGCGGCAGCAGCGTCAGCTCGGTGCGGTTGGTGACGACCGCGCCGCCGCCCGACAGCGCGCTGTTCGTGCTGTTCGGGTCGCTGTCGGCGAAGAAGTCGAGCAGCAGCTTGTCCGGCGCGGCGTCATACTCCGAGCCGTTGAAGTTGATCTCGCCGTCGGTGACGTACGGCGTGTTCGCGTCTTCCGCGCCGAGGCACTGGTACGCGATCGCCTCGTACTCGTACGCATCGGTGTCGGCGTAGTTGACGATCGTCGCGTGGCCGGAAAGATTGTTCCAGCAGGTCGGCGATTCGTCGCTGGCGGCGGCCCAGATCAGGACGTAGCCGCGCAGGACGCGGTCGCCCGAGCCGAGCGGGTCCGGCCGGCCGGGGTTGGTGCCGTCATCGAGATCGAGCGCGCGCCACGGCGTGACGGGGCCGCTGTCGACCGGGCCGGGGGCGCCGGTGTCGACCGACCAGTAGACCGGGTTTTCGCGCGTGAGGTACATGAACACGTCCACGAATCCCCAGCAGGGGTGGACGCGCACGCCGGGCTCGTTGAAGCCGGCGTCGCCCTGGACGAAGTACATCTTGACGTACGTCGCGCTGCTGGCGTCGTTGGACAGCGAGATGAACGTGTCCTGGATGAGCTCGTCGCTGGTGACGGTTCCGTCGGCATCGACGTCGCGCCAGCGCAGCTCGACCTTCGGGAAGATGAGGACGGCGCCCTTCTTGCCGGGCGCGCCGCGGTCGTCATCCGAGGACTGGGCCATCGCGGGGACGCAGCTCAGCGCTGCGCCGGCGATCGCCACGGTCGTAAGCAGTTTCTTCATGATCCGACTCTCCACTGTTACAAGCACTGGAACTCGTTCGACAAAAGAAAAAGCACGTTGCGATTCGACATTGCGAGATGGTTCCCGCCCCGCTGGACGCACAGCCCCGAGCCGTCCCCTACCCGGCCTGGCCCTTGCGGACCGCTGCGCCCGGTGATCTCATCTCCCCTCCTTTCTGCCGCGGCGGTCGACCGGTCCGGCGGACTTGGCCGGACGGGTCGGCGAATTGCGAAGTGGCGGCGGCGTTTCGTGCCCCTGTTGGCGGCCGGCGTTTTTCCCCCTACCCGGCGGATGAGTCTGCGACTCGGACGCTTGCCGGCCCGTGTGTCGGTGGCGGGTCAAGCGGGATCGCGGAAAACCGCCGTCCGCCGTTCCCGTAACCGATCACGCCCAGAATCTACACGAGCCGGATGATGCGTTCAAGCCAATAAGAGTGTTTGTCATAAACCTAGTTCAAAAATATAGTTATGTGACGATAGGTGTGGTCCGAGAACTGCCGAACGAATGCCGAATATGTTCCGATAGCCAGCCCGGGCCGACTATTCGGACGGTGATGTGAACAAAAGCCGAACTATTGGGTTGGAGATCCGCGGATGTACGGGCTGGAATCTGGCGATGCACTTCCCCGTCGCCATTCGGCGAAGCGACCGGTACAGGTTGGAAACGCGCGCCGCCGTTCCTTTGACTTCGATCCGGCGCATCGAGATAATCCGTGCGGGGTCGTTCGATTGGCCGCTTGCCCGCTCTTGACCGGGACGCCGCAAGAGAGCGCGTAACGCCGTTAAGGATGGTCGACATGGGATTCGGCAGCGCCTGGCACTGGATCGTCATCGGGCTGGTTGCGCTGCTGCTCTTCGGCGGACGGCTGCCGGAAGTGGCGCGCTCGCTCGGCCGTGCGTTCAACGAGTTCAAGCGCGGGCTGAAAGACGTCGGCGATGAGCTGAAGGAAGACGGCACGACGGGCGGCGACCCGCCGCGCCCGCGGCTGCGTCAGCCCGAGTCGTCGATCAGTAAGAGCGAGGCAGCCGCGAAAGAAGCGGTCGAGCCTCATCAGAGCGACACGCACTAAGGTGGGGGCGCCGGGGTCAGAAGACGATCGGCCGGCGGGCGACCCGCCGGATGGCGCGCCTCGAGATTGCCCGGCCCGAGACGGCGCCGCATCCGACTCTCCGGATTCCCGCGAAGATTCTCTCGTCGACTTTCCCGCCGATTGTTACGCGGACTGTCGCGCCGTGCTGCGACACTCGCCGGTGCGGGTTGCGCTGCGCGAGGGCGGCGTCGCGCTGCTGGGGCGCTGCGCGCGGGGCGAAGGGGCGACGCGCGTACTGCTTGTCACCGATCGAGCGATACGGGGGGCCGGTCACGTCGATGCGGCGCTCGACGCGCTGCGCGCGGCCGGGCTGCCGGCGGTCGTATTCGACGACGTTTGCGAGAATCCAACGACGTCGACGATTGCGCGCGGCGTGATGTTCGCGCGCGACGCGGAGGTGGATTTCGTCGTCGGGTTGGGCGGCGGAAGCGTGATGGACGCGGCGAAGGGCGTGAATCTCGTGCTTTGCGCCGGAGGCGATCCGGCGCGGCATCGGGGCGACCCGCCGGCGGAAGCGCTTGAAAGGCGGCCGAGGCTGCTGCCGATGATCCTCGTTCCGACGACGGCGGGGACGGGCAGCGAGGCGCAGTCCTTCGCGCTGATCAGCGACGCGGCGACGCACGCAAAGCTGGCTTGCGGCGATCGCCGGCTGCCGCGGGCCGGCGGACTGCGGCCGCGCGTTGCGATTCTCGATCCGCAGTTGACGCGCACGGCGCCGCGGGCGGTGGTGGCCGCGACGGGGATGGACGCGCTGTCGCACGCGGTGGAGTCGTCGGCGAGCGCGGCGCGCGGCGAGCGTTCGCGCGAGGCGAGCAAGTGCGCGTGGGTGCTGCTGAGCGGCGCGTATGCGCGGAGCGTGAGCGCAGCGCCGGATGACTCGGCTCGCCGCGACATGCTGCTCGGGGCGCATCTGGCGGGGTTTGCGATCGAGTGCTCGATGCTGGGCGCGGCGCATGCGTGCGCGAATCCGCTTACGGCACGGTGGGGCGTGACGCACGGCGTCGCGGTCGGGCTGCTTTTGCCGCACGTCGTCCGGCACAATTCGCAGCGCGGCGAGAATCCGTATGCGGACCTGAGTGCGTCGGCGGAGCGGCTGGCGGAGTGGTTGGAGGGCGCGCTGGCAGAGGGGGGATTGCCGCGTCGGCTGGGCGAACTGGGCATCGTGGAAATGAGCGCGCCGGGCGTGCTGGAGGAACTGGCCGCCGACGCGGCGGCGCAGTGGACGGCGCGATTCAATCCGCGACCCGTCGATGCGGCGGCGTGCCTGCGCATCTATGAAGCGGCGACGTAGGCGAATGATGAATGCTGAATGATGAATGATGAAATGCGCGGTCATTCTGGCGGGGCGCCGGCGCGCGGGAGGAGGCGCGCGCCGGGGAGCAGCCGCAGGCGGACTTCGTTGGCGAGTTTTTCGGGATTTCGGCGGACCTCCTCGGCGGGCAGCCGGCCGGAGCGAAGGTCGATCGCGACCTGTTCGAGTCCGCGCGCCATTTTTCGGAAGGCGTCGGCGAGCGCCTGCCCGTCGCCGTCGCCGGGGTCATAGAGCCAAGATGAACCGGCGCGGCGGAGCGTGGTGCGCCGCGTGGGCAGTCGGCCGTCGACGGTGAACGAGATTTCGGCGGCGTCGGCGGCGATTCGCTCGTCGAGCAATTCGACGTATGGGCTGAAGATGTCGAGATTTCCGGCGAAATCGGATTGATCGACGAGCGGGGCGAGGCCGACGCCGACGTGCTCGCGCAGGTAATCGCA
>CAZHIE010000156.1:0-1723 GCA_964532435.1 uncultured Planctomycetales bacterium | reverse complement strand
GGCGTCAGGGCGCGCTCGTAGATCGCGATCGACTCGCGATACGCCGCGAGCGATTCGTCGTAACGATTCAGCCGGAAAAGGGCGGCGCCGAGGTTGCCGAGCGCGGCGGCGACGTCGCCGTGGATCTCGCCGAGGGCCTTGCGGCGCAGGGCGACGCTCTCGCGAAAGATCGGCTCGGCGGCGGCGAAGTCCTGTTTCTGAAAATAGATGAAGCCGATCATGCCCAGCATGCGGAGGGAATACTGGTCTTCCGGGCCGGCGATGCGGCGCGAGTTTTCGAGCGCTTCGCGGGCCATGCGCTCGGCGTCGTCGAAGTGGCCCTGCCGCGCGCAGATGCCGGCGAGGTTGGCGAGAGTGGCGCGGACGGCGTGGTGGTCGTCGCCGCCGAGCTTGCGGTGCAGTTCGAGGCACTGGCGATAGCACTTTTCGGCGTCGGGGTAGCGGGCCTGCTTCTCCAGCGCCAGGCCGAGGTTGTTCAGCACGTTGATCGTGTCGAACGACTCTTCGCCTTCGTGCAGAAGGTTCAGCTCCAGCGATTCGCGCAGGAGCGGCTCGGCGTCCTGCGGACGCCCAAGCTCGATGAGGCAGAGGCCGAGCGAGGAGAGCGTGTCTTCGAGTCCGTCGATCGATTCGCGGTCGGGCGAACGGCGATGGATTTCGAGCGCGTCGCGGAAATACGGCTCGGCCGCGGCGTAGCGGCCGGCTCGCATGTGCGACTTGCCCAAGCCGTGAAGGCAATTGGCTACGTGGCGGCTGTCGTCGCCATGCGCGGCGCGGACCAGGACGAGGGCGCGCTGCAGCGTTTCCTCGGCGGCGCTGTTGCCCTGGTTGGCGAGCGCGGCCCCGAGCCCCTGGAGGCAGACGGCATAGCCCGCGGCGCCGGGCGGACCAAGCGACTCGTGCATGGCGAGGGCTTCGCGGAAGGCCGCTTCGGCGGCGTGGAAGTCGCCCTTTTGAAGCAGGATGGCGCCCAGGACGCGCTGCGTATCGGCGATCTGCGCGGTGACGGGCTCGTTGCCGGCGCGGCGCGCGAGGTCGAGCGCTTCGCGAACAAGCGGCTCGGCGTCGTCGATCAGCGCGAGCGAACTGAGCATGGTGGCGAACGTGGCGAGCAGCGCGGCCGCGACGGACGGCTGCCCGGCGAAGCGTGTGCGAACGGTGTCGGCGGCGTCGGCGAGGACGTGTTTCTGGAGGACGCGGCGGGCGACGTCGGCGGGGAGCGCGCCGGCGACGAGCGCATCGTAGTGCGCGAGGTCGGCCGACACCTCCTCGTCGGAGCGTTTGCGGCGGTCGGGGTACTCGCCGACGAACTGGCGCGCCAGCGCATCGCGGACCTGATCCCGGAAGAGGCTTTTGAACGAAGCGCCCATCGCCTCGACGTTGATGCCCGCGAAGAGTCGGCCCTGAAAATCGGCCACTTCCTGAATCTGCGTCGCGCGGCGTTCGGCGATGCCGCGCTGTGTTTCCTTTTCGGCGAGCGCCTGAAGCGTTCCGTACCAGAACGAGAGCGACGTGGCGAGGCCGGCGACGAGCAGGAAGAGGAAGCTGAGTGCGACGGTCGCGGCGAGCCAGTGCCGGCGGAGCCGCTTGCGCAGCACGTAGGCGAGTGCGTCGCGTTTTGCCGCGATGGGATCGCCGGCGAGATAGCGGCGGACGTCGGCGGCGAGTTCGGCGGCGGACTGGTAGCGCTGCTCGCGATCGCGGTGCATGGCCTTGGCGCAGA
>CAZHIE010000155.1:0-10332 GCA_964532435.1 uncultured Planctomycetales bacterium | reverse complement strand
TGCGCGGGAGGAGTGACCGGCACGCATCGCGCGCCCTGCCGGGCGAGGAGGGGGGAATGGCGGCGAGTTCCAGGGGCTGACGCCCCTGGCAACCATCGCGCGCCCTGCCGGGCGAAGAGGCGCGCTCAGACTGCCATGCCTGCCGGCGCGTGCGTGCCCGGTTCCCGTCCGCCGGTCGGTTGTATGCATGGGGAGCATCGGCGTCTCGCCGGTGCGCGCCCGCGCGGTAGGATTTTGGGGGGAGAGCACCGGCCAGAGGCCGATGCTCCCCGCGCGTTGCTTGGTCACTGCGTGGTACCCGATTCCAGCCGGTTGGACCCCCCTTTCGCGATGAGCAGGGCGCCCGTACAATTGCATGTTCGAACCGGGGCAGGCTGTTTGACAACCCAATACGTCGCGCGAGGAAGCATGGCCGTTTCGCAACTACTCGAGCTGGTCAACGAAGGGCAGTTTGACGCGTTCGAGGCTCGCTGTCTGGAGATGATGGAGGGCGGGGGCGTTTCGCTGAAGGAACTCGTAGCGCCGTTCCAACAGCTCGAGCGCCGCGGCGGGGCCGCCCGCGCCGGCACGCTTGCCCAGATGCTCGTCGAGCGGGCCGGCCCGAGCGAAGACGCGCTCGCCACCATCGCGATCGTCCGCGTCGCGCTGAGCGGCGCGCCCGAGAGCGCTCCCCTCCGCAAAATTCTCGCCGAAACCTACGCCGCCGCCTACGCCGACTCGCCCGGGTTTCTCGGCGTGCTGCGCGCGTCCGGGCTGGAGAGCGGCCGGCCGCTCAAGGCCACGCTCAAGCTGATCGATTTTTACCTCACCCTCAAGCCGGGCGCGGCGCTGATCAGCCGGGCCGACGACCGCGTGGTCGAAGTGACGGACGTCGATCGCGAAAATGGCCTCGTCGTCATTCGCCGCGGCGATCGCACCAACACGGTCCCCGTAACCGAGCTGACGCGCGAATATGACCTGATCGACCCGAACGACTTTCGCGCCCTGCGGCAGTTGCATCCGTCGCGCCTGACCGAGATGCTCGAAAACGACCCGGTTTCGGTGGTCACGGCGCTGCTGCACGCGCACGGCGAGTCGATGACCGCCGAACAGCTCAAGGGCGATCTGTCGCCGCGCTTCATCGCGCCGCCAAGCTGGGCCGGCTGGTGGACCAAGACGCGCGCCCTGCTGAAGCGCGCGCCGAACGTCCTGGTCGAAGGCCGCTCGCCGGTCGTGCTCACCTACTCGCCGCAGGCCGTCACGCTCGAAGACGAAGTCTGGCGCGTCGTGCAGGCCGAGCGCGACGCGGCCAAATGGCAGGACGCCCTGAGCGGCTACCTGCGCGAAAAGGCGGCGCATAACGAGCCGCCCGACGCGGCGCTGCTGGAGCGCTGCTGCGACCACATCCTCAAGTACATCCACTCCATCGAAAAGCGACGCCCGGCCGAGGCGCTCGCCTGCGCCATCGTGCTGGCGGAGCTGACCGAGAGCGGCGCACCGGTGCGCGAAGGTCTGCGCGAAGCGCCGATGGCTGTCCTGCGCGACGCCGAAGATCCTGCCCGGCTTTTGCAGGCGATCGACGAAGACGATCTGCTGCAGCCCGCGATCGACGCGCTGCGCGCGGCCCGGCCCGACGCCTGGTTCGACGCGGTCGAGAAGATGCTGCCGCGTTGCAGCGCGGCGATACTCGATTACGTGGCCGGTCACGCGCTGGAGGCCGGCCACGCCGCGCGGGTGCAGATTTTCATCGACCGGGGGCTGGCCGACCTGGCCCGCCATCCGGAGGTGTTCTACTGGCTGTGGAAGGGGCCGCGCAAGTCGGAGGCCTTGCAACTTCCGTCGGCGCTCGAGCTGTTCAACTCCGCGATGTCGGTCCTGGCGGCGCTGACGCGCGTCGCGCCGGCCGACAAGCGCGAGCACGAGGCGATCAAGCAGTTTCGCGCCCGGACGCGCGCGGCGCTGGCGCTGCGCGATTACGCCCAGGTGCGCAAGTGCTTCCAGCTCGTCAGCGACGCGCACGCCATCACGCTGCGGCGCCAGTTCGACCGGCTGGAAGGCGTCGGCGACAACATGCGCTCCAAGCTGCTCGAGCTGCTGCGCGACGTGCATCCGCAGCTCTGGGCCGAGCGCCCGCAGCGCTTGCAGCCGTGGGAGGAAGAGGCGGTCGTCTATTGCACGCACGAGGGTCTGCGCCGCCGCACGGCGGAGCGCGACGACATCGTCAACGTGCAGATGCGCGAGAACGCGAAGCGCATCGGCGAGGCCGCGTCGCACGGCGACCTGAGCGAGAACAGCGAATACAAGTTCGCGCTGGAAGAGCGCGACCTGCTGCGGGCCCGGCTGGCCCGCGTAAATGACGACCTGTCGCGGGCGCAGCCCATCCGGGCCGAAGACGTGAGCACCGACTATGTTTCGATCGGCTCGCGCGTGCGGGCGCGCGATGCGTCCGGGGCCGTGCGCGAGATGACGTTCCTCGGCCCATTCGAGGGCGACGTCGAGCACGGCGTTTTCAGCTACAAGGCGCCGCTTTCGCAGAAACTCATGGGCCTGCGCGTCGGCGACCGAACAAAGGTCGCGCTCGACGGGCACGACGACGAGCTGGAGATCCTCGAAATTTCCAATGCGCTCAAGTAGCGTCCGAACTGGCGCACGCGGCGCGCGGCCGTGCTGCGCGGACGAGCCTGGTTGACGGGCCTGGCGTCCCCCGCGAGGGAATCGAGTGGAACCTTCCGGCGTCAGCGCCGAGTCCGCAGCCTTCGCAAGCACGCTGATTGCCGGCTGGCTCGGCGAGGCCGGCGCGCCGGCGGCGCCGGGCGCGGTGTGGGTCTGGCCATTCGCCGCATTGCTGCTGGCGATCGCGATCCTGCCGCTGCTCCGCGCGACGCATCATTGGTGGGAGCGGAACCGCAACAAGCTGCTCGTCTCGGTCGCGCTGGCTCTGGCGGCGCTGGCGTATTACCAGTTTCGCGGGTTCGGCGTCGGCCACGGCGAAGAGGCGAGCGCGCCGGGCGCCGCGACCGTCGCGCAGGTGCTGCGGCACGCGCTGCTGGACGAGTACGTTCCATTTCTGACGCTGCTATTCAGCTTGTACGTGATCAGCGGCGGGATTCTCGTGCGCGGCGACATCCGCGCCACGCCGCTCAACAACAGCATCATCCTGGCCATCGGCGGATTGCTCGCGAGCGTGATCGGAACGACCGGCGCGTCGATGGTCCTCATCCGCGTGCTGCTGCGGACGAACCGCGAGCGCACGCACGTCGTTCACACGGTCGTGTTCTTCATCTTCATCGTCAGCAACGTCGGCGGGTCGCTTCTGCCGATCGGCGATCCGCCGCTGTTCCTGGGCTATCTGCGGGGCGTGCCGTTTTTCTGGACGCTGAAGCTGGCGGCCGAGTGGGCCGTGATGATGGCCGCGCTGCTGGCGATCTATTTCGCGTGGGACACGGTCGCGCATCGCCGCGAGCCGGCGGCGCATCTGCGGCTCGACGAAACGCAGATCGAGCCGGTGCGGATCGAGGGCTGGCTGAATCTTCTGTGGCTTGTGCTGGTGGTCGTGGCGGTGGCGACGCTCGTGCCGGGCAAGCCGCTGATCGGCACGAGCTGGGTGGTTCCGGAGTATCTGCGTGAGGGGGCGCAGCTCGCGCTGGTCGCGCTGTCGCTGGCACTGACGCAAGCCGGCATCCGTCATGCGAATCAATTCAACTACACCGCGATCGGCGAGGTGGCCTGCCTGTTTCTGGGGATTTTCATCACGATGCAGCCGCCGATCGAGATTCTGCACGCGCTCGGGCCGACGCTCGCCGAGCGCGGCGTGTCGCATCCGTGGCAGTTCTTCTGGGCGAGCGGCCTGCTCTCGAGCTTCCTCGACAACGCGCCGACGTACGTGGTGTTCTTCGAGACGGCCAACCAGCTTTCGCACGCGCCCGGCGACGGGATCATCCGCCTGGTTACGGGCGAGTACATCCGGGAGGATCTGCTGGTGGCGATCAGTTGCGGGGCGGTGTTCATGGGGGCGAACACATATATCGGCAACGGGCCGAATTTCATGGTGAAGACGATCGCCGAGCAGTCGGGCGTGCGGATGCCGAGCTTTTTCGGCTACATGGCGTACTCGGCGGTCGTGCTGGTTCCGCTGTACGGCTTGTTGCACGTGCTGTTCATGCGGGGTTGAAGCGCTGCTCCGAGACGGGGTAGTGGAAGCAGGACGGAGGCACCACCCGTTGAATGCGAGTCTTGCGGCGCGTTAATATGCGGCCGCGCGGTTACGCAGGATGAACACGCCACGGAAGGAGCACGCATGTCACGGTGGATGGTTGTGCTGGCGCTGGGCTGTGGGTTCGTCGGAATGCTCGGCTGCGCCAAGCCGCCGCCGATGGAGCCGTTTCGTCCGGAGGCGAAGGACTATTCCCGCGCGCTGCCGCCGGGGCAGCTCGCGCTGCGCAAGATTCCGCCTGAGATGTACCCGGATTTCCGCACCGGATTCGCCAGCCGAGCCGGGCTCGAAGAGGCCACGCGACACAGCATCGAGTGCCTGAAGCGGCCGTCGACGCAGCGATACTTCCCGTACGGCGAGATCACGCACGATCAGGCGCTCGCGTCGCTCGAGCGGTTTCTGGAAGTGCTGCGCAGCGCGAAGTCGGCCGACGAGTTCGACGCGATGATCCGCGGCGAGTACGACGTGTACCAATCGGTCGGCTGCGACGACGCCGGCACCGTGCTGTTCACAGGCTATTACACGCCGATCTTCGAGGGACGGCTGCAGCGCGACGCGCGCTTCCGCTATCCGCTGTACGGCCTGCCGCCGGACCTGATCAAGGACACCGAGGGGAACGTGCTCGGCCGGCAATTGCCGGAGGGCGGCAGCGCGCCGAAGTATCCGACACGGCGCGAGATCGAGTCGCAGCGGCTGCTCGACGGGCTGGAGGTCGCGTACGTCGCGGATCCGTTCGAGTCGTACGTGATCACGGTGCAGGGATCGGCGCGGCTGCGGCTTGCGGACGGCAGCATTTATGAGCTGGGCTATGCCGGCAACAACGGACACGAATACAGCCCGGTCGCGCAGGCGATGATCCGCGACGGCGTGATGAAGCGGGAGGAGTTGTCGCTCCAGTCGATGATCGGGTACTTCAAGGCGCATCCCGAGCAGGTCTACAAGTACGTGTGGCAGAATCCGCGTTACGTGTTTTTCAAGAACGCGCCCGGCGGGCCGTTCGGCAGTATCGGCGTGCCGGTGACGCCGTATCGCAGCCTCGCGACGGACAAGAGCATTTTTCCGCGCGCGTGCCTGTCGTTTGTGTCGACGACGCTGCCGCGGCTGTACAACGGGCAGGTGGAATCGCTGCCCTACGGGGCGTTCGCGCTCGATCAGGACACGGGCGGCGCGATCCGGGCGGCCGGGCGGTGCGACGTGTTCATGGGCATCGGGTCCGACGCGGAAGCGGTCGCGGGGCGGACGTATGCCGAAGGGAAGCTCTACTACATTTTCCTGAAGTCGCCGAACAACAGCGAGCGGATGGCCAAGGGAGAGTAGCGGGTCGAAAGCGGCGGATCGGGCGCGCGGGCGGGCCCGCCATTCGCCGATTTTCGCGCGCGATTCGCCGCCGGCGCGCCGCCTAATGCACGATTCGTCGCGAAGCGCTGCGCGGCGGATCGAGCGAGACGCCCACTTCGACGAAATCCTGCCCGGTGTCCACGTGCAACTGCGTACGAACGATCGTCGCCCAGCGCGCGGCCACGATTGGTCCCGGTGGTTCATCCGCGGCCGGCGCCATGCTGGAGCGCAGCTCGTAGCGCTGCCCCTCCGCGACGCCGTAGCCGACCGGCACGCGCAGGCGCATTCCGTCCGGCGAGACGTCGTCGCAGCGGCAGCGCAGCACGGTCGCGCCGGCATGATCGATCATCCAGAGGTCGCAAATGATCGACTCGCGCGGCGTCGTGCGGCGCTCGGGCGGGATCGTCGCGGCGGGGGCTTCGAGAGAAAGCGTGGACGCGGTCATGGAGCGCACTCCTTAGTCGTTTTCGCCTTCGCCGCGCGGCCGGGCCGCGTCCTTGCCACCCGCCGGCGGGCTGTCGTCATCCGCCTGGTGGGCAGAGCGGCGCTCTGCGCCACCGTTGTTGAAACCGAACTGCGTCAGCCATTCGTCCGCTTCGCCGGCCGCAAGCCCCGCGCGTTTCTGCGGCGGATCCTTGGGCGCTGGCACCGGGCGGGCGAGATCCTGCACAACCATCTGCCAGAACGGCTCGGAGCGGACGGATTCGGCGCGTCGCCGCCGAGCGGCCTTGCGGACTTCGTGGTCTGTGGAAACGACGAGCAGGCGTCGGGCGGCCGAGTCGGCGTCCATGCGGTTCACGATGGCTACATCGGCGGTGGTACCGGTTCCGCTGTAGCTGACATCGATCGCGCGGTGCCCGATCTGTGCTCGCAACGCACCCGGAGGCGCTGGCCCGTCAAAAACGACATGCACCTTCTGCCGCCGCCGCAACGCCCACTCGCCCAGCCGGCCGCAGAGCATGGAGCGACCGATGGCGGGGTTGGACTCAACTGCGCGGGCGGCATGGAGGAGGTTGTTCCCGTCGATCAGGACAGGCACAGGCCGACCTCCGACAGGGGAATCGTAGCGAAACGAGAGGGGGGAGTCAAAGCAAAGTTATCGGGCGCGCTAACGAGGGATGGGTGTCAGGATCGAGGGGAGCATGGGCGGGACGCCGATCGCCGGGATTGGTAAGATTTCGCCGGCTGTTGTTGGTTCGTGCCCATCCGTCGGCTTGTTTCAAACGCCCCGCCGCACCGTTCCCGGGAAGGAGCAGATCATGTTCAAGGATTCGCGATCGAGCGCGTTGCTTGCGTTGCTGGGCGCGTGGCTGGCCATCGCCGCGGGCGCGAGCGGGCAGCCCAGCGGCGCGTGTTGCACCGAGGGAGTCTGCACGATTGCGACGCCGGCGGCCTGCGCCGCGGGCGGCGGATGGTATCTGGGCGACGAGAGCGAGTGCTCGTCGCAAACGTGCGTGGTGCTGCCCGACCTGTCGGTCGCCGACCTGACGGCGTGTCACCTGCCGAACGGCGACGTGCGGCTGCGTTTTTCGTTCGTGTATTACGCGGGGACGCGCGACCCGGCCGTAACCGACTTTCCGGTCGACATCACGGTCGCGAATTTGAGCGGGCAGATTCGCATGCGGCTGATTCAGACGGGCACGTGGGACGCGGCGGGGCCTCATACCTGCGAGCTGGCGGTCGGGCCGCCGCCGTCGTGTTCGGGGACGTGCCCGGATCGCAACGTGCATTTCAAGGATGTCATTCACGTGGGAACGGGGTATTGCTCGACGCTGACGGAGACCGACCTGGAGGGGCATTCGACGGTGTCATGCACCTGCTTCTATACGTGCGAGGGCGTGAGCAAGGATCTGTCGATTCCGCCCGGGCCGGTGGAGCCGCTCGTCATCACCGTGGCGGTGAACGCGGACGGCACGGTTCCGGAGCGTGCGGGGCTGCCCAATGCGCAGTCGGTCGAGCTTGCGCCGGATGCGCCCGTGTGTCCGGCCACGCCGGCGACGACCTCTCGCAGCGCCGCGGTTCTCGCGTGCCTGCTGCTGTGCGGCGGGGCGCTGGTGCTCGCGCTGCGCGTGCGCCGCGTTCGGGCGGGTCGCGCGTGGTGAGCGGCGCGGCTGCTGGTTTGCTCGGGCGCGGGCGGCGATGAGGCGATTTCTCGATTGGCTGTTGCCGGGCCGCACGTCGACGCGGATCGATGCGGCGATTCGCGCGCCGGTGGCACGCGTGCTGGAGGCGCATCTGGCGCTGTATGCGCGCCTGCCGGTCGCGGTGCGCGAGCGGCTGGTCGATCTGTCGATACGCTTTCTGGCGGAGAAGGAATTCATCGGGCGCGACGGGTTCGTGCTGACGGCGGAGATGCAGGCGCTGATCGCCGCGCAGGCGTGCGTGCTGACGCTCGGGTGGAACGACTTGCGTCCGCTGCGGCGGGCGACGGCGGTGGCCGTTCACGCGCGGGCGTTCGGTCAGACGGTGGAAGCGATCGGGGCGGATGGGCGGCGCTATCACTTTCGCGACTGGGCGGCGGGGCGCGCGTGGCAACTGGGGATCGTGGAATTGGCATGGGACAGCGTGGCGCTGGCGCTGCGTTATCCGCGTGACGGGTTCAACGTCGTGTACCACGAATTTGCGCACGTGCTGGACGGCGCGGATGGCTCGATGGGCGGCGTTCCGCCGCTGGGCAGCCGCGCGGCCGAGGCGCGCTGGACGGCGGCGACGACGCGTGCGTATGAGCGGCTGTGCGGCGAGGTGGACGCGGGCGGGCCGGCGGTGCTGAGCGCATATGGCGCGACGTCGGCGGTGGAGTTCTTTCCCGTGGCGACCGAGTCCTTCTTCGAGCGGCCGGCGGCGCTGTGGCGCTGGGACGCGGAGCTGTTCGAGGTTTTTCGCGAGTATTTTCAGCAGGATCCGCGGGAGTATGAGGCGCGCTGAGGGCGTGACGCGCGCCGGCCGCGCGACGATCGGGAGCTGCGATGCCTGGGAAGCGCCACATTGTTGTTCTCGGCGGCGGCGGGTTCAGCGTGGAGCCGAAGAACCCGCTGCTCGACGACTACATCCTGCGGCTGACGCGGCGCAAGCGGCCGCGCATCTGCTTCGTCGCGACGGCCAGCGGCGACAGCGACAACTACATTGCTCGTTTCTACGCGGCGTTTCGCCCGCCGCGGGCCGATCCGACGCACCTGCCGCTGTTCAATCGGGATGGCGATCCGCGCGCGCTGCGGGAGCGGATTCTGGCGCAGGACGTCATCTACGTCGGCGGGGGAAACACGGCCAACCTGCTGGCTGTCTGGCGCGCACACGGTGTCGATCGGGCGCTGCGCGAAGCCTGGCGGCGCGGGATCATTCTTGCTGGCATCAGCGCGGGGATGCTCTGCTGGTTTCAGTGCGGCGTGACGGATTCGTTCGGCCCGCTGGCGGCGCTACAGGACGGCCTCGGTTTGCTGCCGGGCAGCGCGTGCCCGCACTACGACGGAGATCCCCAGCGCCGGCCGACTTTCCAGCGGCTCGTGCAGGGCGGCGCGTTGCCGGCCGGTTTTGCGGCCGACGTCGGCGCAGCGCTGCACTTCGTCGGGCGTCGGCTGGCGCGGTGCGTCTGTTCGCGCGCCGGCGCGCGGGGCTATCGGGTGGCGCGGGTCGGGAATATGCTGCGCGAAACCCCGCTGAAAACGGCCCACCTGGGCAGGCCGTAGGGCGAATTGGCACAGATCGCGGCGGCTTTCATTACCGTTTTTTCGCGTCGCATACGGCGGGCGGCGCCGCGACTCGACGCGAGGTGAAGCATGTCTGTAAACGAAGCGAAGCTCGGCGAGTTCATGAACAAGATGGTGGGCGACCTCGGCGCGGCGCTCAGCGGCGCGCTGATCGTCCTGGGCGATCGGCTCGGCCTGTTCAAGGCGCTCGCGGAGGGCGGGCCGATGAATTCGCAGGCGCTGGCGCATCGCGCGGGCGTTCTGGAGCGCTACGCGCGCGAATGGGCCGCGGCGATGGCCGCCGCGGGTTACATCGAATATGACGCCGCGGCGCAGCGGTACTCCATCTCGCCGGAGCAGGCCGCGGCGCTGGCCGACGAGTCGAGCCCCGCCTTCATACCGGGCGGGTTCGAAGTCGTGTCCAGCGTGTATCGCGACGAGCCGAAAATCGCCGAGGCATTCCGCACCGGCGGCGGCGTCGGCTGGCACGAGCACAGCGCGTGTCTCTTCCGCGGCACGGAGCGCTTCTTCAAGGCCGGCTATTCGGCGCACCTTGTGCAGGACTGGCTGCCGGCGCTCGACGGCGTCATGGCAAAGCTGGAGGCCGGAGCGCGCGTGGCGGATGTCGGCTGCGGCTACGGCGCATCGACGCGCATCATGGCGCGGGCGTTTCCGAAGTCGCACTTTTTCGGCTTCGACTACCATCTGCCGTCGATCGAGCACTCCCGTGCGGCGGCCAAGACCGAAGACCTCGATCGCCGCACGCACTTCGACGTCGCCAGCGCCAAGACGTTTCCCGGCCGCGACTTCGACATGGTCGCATTTTTCGACTGCCTGCACGACATGGGCGACCCGGTGGGCGCGGCGCGGCACGTGCGACAGGCGCTCAAGCCCGACGGCACGTGGCTGATCGTCGAACCGTACGCCGCCGACGACGTGGCGGCGAACATGACGCCGTTCGGGCGGATCGGCTATGCCGTTTCGACGATGATTTGCACACCGGCGTCGCTGTCGCAGGAGGTCGGGCTGGGCCTCGGCGCGCAGGCCGGCGAGGCGAAGCTGCGCGAAGTGGTGACGGCGGGGGGGTTCACTCGCTTCCGCCGCGCGGCGCAGACGCCG
>CAZHIE010000154.1:2380-10341 GCA_964532435.1 uncultured Planctomycetales bacterium | reverse complement strand
CGGAATCATGCGACCACGGGTCGCGCTGCGCGGCACCCGTAACGACGGCTCCATGCCCTTCGCGGGCATGTCAAATACAGCCCTAGGAGTCTGTTGCAAAACCCTCGCGAGGCTCGAAAACACCGCACCATTCCAGAAGGAAATGCAGCCGAGGGCGGCTGCGGTCCATTTTTGCAACGAACTGCTAACGGCCCGCGCAGGCGCGCAGGCGCGGCGGCGCCGAGATGCGTCGGCGCGAGGCGCGCTCACGGCTCGCGCGAAATTGCGCGGGTTCGCGCAGCCAGGAGCCCACAACCGTCGCCGGGAGTGACGCTCTCCGCCGGTCGCGGCTCCGGTTTGCGGTTCGCGGCTCGGATGTGCGTCCGATGTTGCCGGACCGCGGCGTTGCCACGGGCGCGCCGGGCCTCCGCACACGCAAACGAGCACGGAAATTCGCTCGAAGACGGGGCCGCACAGAGCAATACAGCAATCGGCTTCAGATGCCGCTACGTTCGGCCCACCGAGTCCGACGCCGCGGCCGATGCCGAGTTTGACGCCGCGGCCGATGCCGAATCCGACGCCGTCGCAGATGCCGTGGCTGAGTCCACGGCCGACGCCGTGGCCGATATCAGGGCCGATGCCGTTTTGAGCGGAATGTCTGCTTCGCCGTCGGCCGCAGCGGGCCGAACGGTACTCTTTGGACAAATTGTCCAGCCCGATCAAGCGAACGGAAGCCAACAACAGGGGCGCGCGAAGTCGTGACGACGCCGCGCGCCCCCGATGATGCTCGCCAACCGCGGCCGGAACTCGCGCCGCGCTCGACTCATGCTCGCCAACCGCGGCCGGCAAAGACGCCGCGCTCGACGCGACCGCTGCGATCGGCCCGATGCGGAAGCACGCGCGATTGGCCGAACCCAGCCCGGACAGGGCACGCAACAAACCAGACGCTACTTGACGCGGAACCGCCCGCGGCCGACGCGTCGCACGCCGTCCTTCATCTGCGTCAGCGCGATGCCGACGCTCTTCGCCAGCGTCTTGTTCGTCGTCTGGTATCCCGACTTCACGACCGCGTCGGCGATGTCCTTCACGCGCATCACCCCGCCCGTCGCCAGCACCTTGCCGATGTACTCCTTGAGCGAACCCTCGCGCCGCCGTCCGCCACGGCCGCCGCCGCGCTTGGCGCCGGCGGGTCGTCCCGGCGGGCGACCGCGCTTTTTTCCGCTTCCGGGCGGGCGGCCGCGGCGCGGCGCCGTCGCGCCGCCGAACGCGCTGAGCGTCGACTCGATGGCTGCGAGCTTGGAGTCGAGGTCCGCCCGCTCGGCAAGCAGATTGGCGTGAATTCCAGCGAGCTGCGACGCGAGCGCGCCGCTCGCCGACGCAGCCGAAGAGCCACGGCGCCTGCCGCGTTTTCCTCTGGGCATGAGAAGCACTCCACTCGAAAAGGTGTCTGATCTGTCGTGTGCAGACTACCGCGAAGTCCACACCGAAGGTGAGTCTATTCAGGCATTTGCCGGATTGTCAAGCCACCCGAATCAATTCTTGACATATCCCCTTCCGGCCGTTCGATCGAAATGTGCCCGCGCGGCCGCATCCATTCGTTCGCGAGCAGCACGCTCCGCAGTGGCGCTCGCAACCTCAAAGACGAATGCACCGGATCCTCGCGCCAACGCCTTGCGCGCCGCCGGACACGTCGGCAGTCGCGCAATTCGGGTATTCAGTCGGTTGCCGCGCGCATTGACGCCTCCCCCGCACGGCGCTATTCCACCGCAGCAGCAGGGCGCGTCCCAACGTCCCGCCGCGCGGCCGCGACCGGTCGCGCGCATTGCGAACCCGCGGAGTCCTGAAATGGCATTTCGTCACGTCTATTCCGGCGCGCCCTGGGAAGAGCGTGTCGGCTACTGCCGCGCGCTGCGAGCCGGCAATCTGGTATTTGTCACGGGCACCGCGCCGGTCGGAGACGACGGCGCCGTCGTCGCGCCGAACGACGCCTATCGCCAGGCACAACGCTGCTTTCAGATCATCGACCAAGCGCTGGCCGCGCTCGCCGCGCGCCGCACAGACGTGGTGCGCACGCGCCTGTTCGTCACCGACATCCGCCGCTGGGAGGAGTTCGGCCGCGCGCACCGCGAGTGGGTGGGCGAAAGTCGGCCCTGCACGACGATGGTCGAGGTGCGGGCCCTGATCGACCCGCGGATGCTCGTCGAGATCGAGGTCGACGCGGTTTGCGCCTGAGCGAGTTGTGCGACGAGCGGTCCGGTTTTGCCGCAGTGCTCGATTTCGTGTACACCACGCGGGGCCGGCCGGCGGACGCCGTTCCGCGCGCGGGCAAACCAACCGGAGGATGCGTCATGCGAGCGATTCTGCGCACCGCGCTGCTGTGCCTGATGGCCGCGGCGCCCGCGGCGCTGCGGGCCGGCGATTTCGACCTCGAGATCATCACGCCGCACAACGAGGACATCCAGGGCGAATTCGAACGCGCCTTCGTCCGCCAGATCGGACGGCCGCTGAAGGTGCGCTGGATCAAGAAGGGCACCGGCCAGATCATTCAGCAGCTCGACGCGCAGGAGCGCGGCAAGAAGGGCGCGTCGTTCGACCTCGACGTGTTCTTCGGCGGTGGAGTGCCGGACCACGAGCTCGCCGCCGGCAAGGGCTATCTCGAGGCGCCGAACCTTCCGGCCGAAATCGTCGCGGCCATTCCGCCGCAGATCGCCGGCGTCGTCAACTACAGCGACAAGCGCCTGTGGTACGGTTCGGCGCTTTCGGCGTTCGGCGTGCTGATCAACGTAAAGGCGCTCGGGGCGCAAAACCTCCCGCCGATTCAGACCTGGGCCGACCTGGCCGATCCGAAATACTACGGCTGGCTGGTGGTGGCCGATCCGCGCAAGTCTTCGAGCGTGCGCGTCAGCTACGAATTGATCCTCCAGCAATACGGCTGGGAGAAGGGTTGGCCGATGCTAATGCAGATCGGGGCCAATTCGCGGCTGGTGGTGGATTCGAGCAGTGCGATTCCGAACGAGGTGGGCGGCGGAAACGCCATTGCCGGTCCGTGCATCGACTTCTACGGTTATGCGCGCGTGGCGGAATCCAACGACGGCTCGCTGATTTACATGAACCCGCAGGGCGGCTCGGCGATCACGCCCGATCCGATTTCGCTGCTGCGCAAGGCGCCGCACCGCGAGCTGGCCGAGAAGTTCATCGCGTTCGTATTGAGCGAAGCGGGACAGAAACTCTGGGCGCTGCCGGTGGGCGCGCCGGGCGGACCGACGGAGCACGCCCTGCATCGCATGCCGATCCGCCGCGACGTATGCGATCAGTTGGAAGGCAAAATGACGGTTCGGAATCCCTATAAGGAGGCCGAGGCCGGAACGTTTCGCAAGGTGGACGGCGAGTTGCAGGCGGCTCGAAACGTCGTTCTGTCCGAGCTGTTCGGGGCGGCAATCGTCGATCAGCACGATGACGCGCGCTCGGCGTGGAAGGCGATGATCGACGGCGGGATGCGGCGCGACGCGGTTGAGGAATGGTCGCGTCTGCCATTTACCGAAAAGGAGCTGCTCACGCTCGACAAGCAGCTTCAACTGAACGATCGCGAAAAGCGCCGCCTGACGCGCGACTGGGCCGACGTCTTCAAGAAAAAGTTCGAGCGCGTGCGCCAGCTCGCGAAGTAGGCGAAGAATTGCCGGGAGGCCGCCGCTTGACCGCGCCGCTGAGTTCCGTCGAACGTCGTGTGCTGGGCGTGCTGATCGAGAAATCGCTCGCGCAGCCCGCGTATTACCCGATGAGCGTCAACGCCGTCACCGTCGGCTGCAACCAGAAGAACAACCGCGACCCCGTCATGGAGCTCGACGAAGAGTCGGTCTGGGACACGCTGGAGCAGCTCCGGCAGCGCGGCCTCGTCGCCCGCGCGCAGCTCTCCGGCTCGCGCGTCGACAAGTTCAAGCACGAGGTGCAGCAGGCGCTCAACCTGGCCGCCAATCAGCGCGCCGTCATGGCCGAGCTGCTGCTGCGCGGGCCGCAGACGGTCAATGAGCTGCGCACGCGCTGCTCGCGCATGACGCCGTTCGACTCGCCGGAAGCCGTGACCGAAACGCTCGACTCGCTCGCGACGCGCGACCCGCCACTCGTTCGACAATGCTCGCGCGCGCCAGGGCAGCGCGAGGTGCGATTCGGCCACTTGCTCTATCCGCCGGGCGAAGAGCCGGCGATGCCGAGCGGCGGCCCGAGCGCGGCCGATGAGCCGCACGAGCGCACGACGCCGCGCGGCGCGACGGACACGCCGGCCGCGGCCGGTCCGTCCCCCGCGCTCGAAGCGTTGCGGGCGCAGATCGAAAGCCTGCAAGCCGAAGTGGCCGACCTGCACGAGCAGATTGCGTCGCTGCGCCGGCGGCTGGATGCCGTTGGGGCGTAAGGCGCGGGCGAATTGCCAAATGCTGAATGCTGAATGCCGAATGCCCGCCGGCGGTTTCCGCACAGTTTCCGCAATGTGCCGCAGAATTGCACGCCGCCAAGGATTTCTGGCGCGTTTCTCCCGGCGATTCCGCGTCTCCACCGGATCGACGCCTTTGGGATGTGCGCGCAATGACGACCGCCTGTGATAGAATCGCGGCCGCTCGACACGTGCTCCGGCCGCCCGCTCCGTGCCGCGGCCGACACCGCATCGGACGGCGGATCGTGGACAATCGCAGCGCCAACCTGACGCAACTGCTGCGCTCCGTCGCCGCGGGCGAGCGCGGTGACATGGATGCGCTCATGGCGGCCATCTATGATGACATGCGCCGGCTGGCGGTCCGGCACATGCGCGGCGAGCGGTCCGACCACACTTTGCAGCCGACCGCGCTCGTTCACGAAGCCTACCTCAAGCTGATCGACCAGAAGTCCACGGAGTGGAAGGACCGCGTCCACTTCTTCGCGATTGCGTCGCGCGTCATCCGCCGCATCCTCGTCGATCACGCGCGCGAGCACCTCGCCGCCAAGCGCGGCGGCGGGCTCGATCGCGCCGCGTGGGATGCTCTCGACCTGCCCGCCCCGACGACGGACGTAGATCTCGTAGCGCTCGACGACGCACTGGCCGAGTTGGCCGCTCTCGACGCGACACAGGCGAAAATTGTGGAGCTGCGCTACTTTGGCGGGCTGACGATCGACGAAATCGCCGAGTCGCTGGAGCTCGGCAAGCGCAGCGTCGATCGCCACTGGCAGGCCGCCAAGTCGTGGCTGTGCTTCCGGCTTCAGGACGGCTGCGCGGAAGCGGGCGATGAGTAGCGGCGCGCGGCGGCCAGCGACCTGGGGGGAGCGATGAACCACGACCTGGCCCGCCGCTCGCACGCGCTGCTGATGCAGGCCATCGAGGTCGAGGAGGCCCGGCGCGAGGCGTTCGTCGACGCCGCGTGCGCCAGCGACCCGCTCCTGCGCGAGCACGTCGCGGGGCTGCTGGCGGCGATGCGTCAGTCGGGCGGTTTCCTGGAGTCGCCCGCGCTGGGCAATCTGTCCGGCGCGGCGGGGCCGCCGCGCCTGTCGCAACCTTCGGTCATTCGCAATTACCGCATCGTGCGGACGATCGGCGCCGGCGGCATGGCGACGGTGTACGAGGCCATTCAGGACCAACCCGAGCGGCGCGTCGCGCTCAAGGTGCTGCGCTACGGCCTGGCGCGCACGTCGGCGGTCCAGCGTTTCCAGTTCGAGACCGAAGTGCTGGCGCGATTGCAGCATCCCGGCATCGCGCAGATCTTCGAGGCCGGCGCCTTCGACGACGGACACGGCGCGCCCACGCCATTTTTCGCCATGGAATTCCTGGCCGACGCCGACACGATCACCTCGTTCGCGACACGCCGCGCGCTCACGACCCGCCGGCGCCTCGCGCTCCTCGCCGACGTGTGCGACGCTGTGCAGCACGGCCACCAGCTCGGCGTGATTCATCGCGATCTCAAGCCGGGCAACGTGCTGGTCGATTCAAGCGGCCGGCCGAAGGTGATCGATTTCGGCGTGGCCCGCTCGCTCGATCCGCAGCAAGCCCGGATCACGCAGGATTCCGGGATGGGCGAGCTGGTCGGCACGCTGAACTACATGAGCCCCGAGCAATGCGCGAGCGGCAACGTCGACATACGCACCGACGTCTACGCGCTCGGCGTGATTCTCTACGAGCTGGTGTGCGGCCGGCTGCCGCACGACCTCTCGCGCGTGCCCGTGCCGGAGGCGCTGCGGATCATTCGCGAAGTGCCGCCGCCGCGGCCCGCGACGCTCAACCCGCGCCTGCGCGGCGACGTCGACGCCATCATCGGCAAAGCGCTGGAGAAGGATCCCCAGCGCCGCTATCCGACCGCCGCCGCACTCGCGGCCGACATTCGCCGGCACCTGGAGTGCGAGCCGATTCAGGCGCGACCGGCCTCGCCGGTGTATCAGCTTCGAAAATTCGCGCAGCGGCATTGGCTGCCGGTCTCGGCCGCGGCGGCGGTCGTCGTCTCTCTTGCCGCGGGGGTGGTGGTCGCCTCGCGAATGGCGTACGTCGCGACGCGCGCGCGCGAGGACGCGCGAAATCAGCAGAAACGGGCCGAAACAGCCGGGGCGGCCGAAGCGCTCGCGCGGCACAAGGCCGAGCTGGAGGGCGACATCGCCCGCGAGGTCAACGAATTCTGGATCGACATCATCCGCCGCGGCAGCCCGCTCGAAGCCCGTCGGCCCAATCTCGAAGTGCGCGAGGCGCTCGATCGCGCCGCGCCGCGTGTCGCGTCGGAGATCAGCGACCCGGCCGTTCGCAAGCAGTTGCATCGGACGATCTCCGACGCCTATCACGCACTGGGGCTCGCGGAGCAGGATCTCGCGCATGGCGCGGAGGCCTGGCGGCTGGAAGGCGAGCACCCATCCGACGATTTGCTCGAATCGTCGCGCCTGCGACGCACCTACGCGCGCGGCCTGGTTGGCACAAGCCGGTTCGACGAGGCCGATGCGCTTCTCGTCGGCGGGCTCGACCTCTGCGCGCTGCATCTGCCCGACAATTGCGACGAAGCGCTCCGGCTGCGCGTCGCGCTGGCGCAGGTGGCGGAACAGCGCGGCGAGCTCGAACGCGCCCGCGAGTTCCTCTGGTCGGTCGTCGAGGCGCTCAATCGGCGCGGCGACGAGAGCGCCTTCGCGCTCGCCAGCCAATCCATGTTTGCGCGCATCCTGGCAAAGCTGGGTCGGGCGGCCGCGGCGGAGCGCATCCTCAGCGCCGTGCTGCCGCAACAGCGCAGCCTGCTCGGCGACGACCACGGCGACACGATGGAAACGCTGAACTCGCTGGCGCGGGCGCGGCGCATGCTGGGGCGCTTCCGCGAGGCCGAGGCCGATCTGCGCGCGCTGGCCGAGATTGCGACGGCCGCGCTGGGCGGCGAGCACAATTACACACTGGTGGTCCGCAACAACCTGGGCGGCGTGCTCCGCGAGATGCGGCGATTCGAGGAATCGGAAGCCGTCCACCGCGACGTGTACGAAATCCGCCTGCGCACGAGCGGGCCGGACGAACTCGCCACGCTGACGACCGCCGCCAATCTCGCGACGCTGCTCAGCGATCTCGGCCGCTTCGACGAGGCCGAGACGCTCCTGCGCGACGTGGTCGAGCGGCGAACGCGGCAGCTCGGCGCGGAGCACGTCGAAACGCTGAACGCGCAGCAGAGTCTCGGCCGCGTCCTCGTGGAGACGTCGCAGCACGCCGAGGCGGAGCAGCTCTACGCCGTGCTTCTCGCGCAGCTCCGCCGCACGCTCCCGCCGCAGCACATCAACCTCGCGCCCGCGCTGCGGAATTACGCGCTCGTGCTCGGCGAATCCGGCTGCGTCGCGGAGTCGCTGCCGCTGCTGATCGAGAGCCATGACATTCTGCTCGCCGCGTATGGCGCCGCGCACCCGCAGACGCTGCGCGGCGCGGAGTTCGTGTGCTCGACGCTCGAGCAATTGGGCCGCGCCGAGGAGCTTGCCGAATGGCGCCTGCGCCGCGACGCCTACGCCGCGGCCCAGAG
>CAZHIE010000154.1:0-2280 GCA_964532435.1 uncultured Planctomycetales bacterium | reverse complement strand
CCGAGGAGCTTGCCGAATGGCGCCTGCGCCGCGACGCCTACGCCGCGGCCCAGAGTGAATAGCCGCCCGCGCCGCGGATCCGTTGCGCGCTTGCGCCGGCGCCGCGGATCGGACGCGCCGCACGTTCGCGCCGCTGATCGGACGCGCGCTGTAGCGTCGGACCTCTGCGTCCGACGCCGTGTGCCGATCGCACTCGCGCGTTTCGGAGCGCGCATTTCCGAGCCGCGAGCGTCAGCGAGCGCCTCCGATCCGAGCCGCGAGCGTCAGCGAGCGCGACGTCCGGCCGCCAGGCCTGTGAGAGCAGCAGGAAGGTTCTCCGGCGTTTTCTCCCGCAACCCACTCCGCACGCTTCGCTCGCTTACGCTCGCGGCTCGGATCGGAGGCGCTCGCCGGTCCGCGGCGGCGCCCATCGATCGCGCTCGCTCGTTTCACCTTCACGCTATCTTGCCCAGCGCCTCCACGACCGCCACGCTCGCGGACATTCCCAGACGCGACGCGCCCGCCTCCAGCATCGCCAGCGCGCCCGCCAGGTCGCGGATGCCGCCCGAAGCCTTCACGCGCAGCGAACCGTCGGGCCGCGCGGCCTGCGCACAGCGCCTCAGCAGCGCGACGTGCTCCACGATTGCCCCGCCCGACGCATGAAAACCCGTCGACGTCTTAACGAAATCCGCCCCGGCCACAGCCGCGCAGCGCACGCCGAGCGTGATCTGCTCATCCGTCAGCGCCCGCGTTTCGAGAATCACCTTTACCAGCGCATCGGCCCGCGCCTCACGAGCCGCGCGAACCACGGCCGACACGTCGTGCGTCACCGCCGCCGCATCGCCGGCCAGAACGTCGCCCAGATGCACCACCATGTCGATCTCCGCGGCGCCGTCGCCGATCGCCCGGCGGGCCTCTTCCGCCTTGATGTCGCTGCGCGACGCCCCCAGCGGAAAACCGGCTACGGCCGCCACGACCGTCCGGGCGCCGGCCAGCCGCGCCGCGCAGCGCGCAACCCACACGGGGTTGACGCACGCGCAGAAGAACCCGTGCTGTCGGCACTCGTCGCAAAGGCGGTCGACCTGTGCGGCCGTCGCTTCGGGCTTCAGCAAAGTGTGGTCGATCCGGCGAGCGAGTTCGGTCGGCGTCATATGTTGGCTCCGGTTCATCGCGATGGGGGGAGTGTAACAGCGCTGATCTCGCGGCGCGGCACGCGGGTTGCCAGTAGGTATCGCCAGCGGCGCGTTGCTGCGGCCAGCCGAGCCCGCGCGGCGGCGTTCAGGCGCCTGGCGGCGGGCTGGAACGCGTATTCGGGCCGAAAAAGCCGGTGCAGGGATGTGTATCGAGTCGTTCGGCGGGTCGGAAGAGGGTGAGAGGCGCGTCGCGCGGGGGAAGCAGTGGGCCGTGAGCGGTGCGGAATCTGGCGCACGGTGCGTGATTTCACACACCGATTGCGGAATTTCGCGCAGTCACACTGGACCGCAGCCGCCCTCGGCTGCATTCTCTTCCGATCCGAACCCCGCGCGCCGGCGCGCGGACCTCATTAAGAGACCGGCCGGAGGCCGGCCCCCCAGGATCCCAACTGGACCGCAGCCGCCCTCGGCTGCATTCCGTGGGGAGACGGGAAGCGGAATTCCGCGCGGTCGCAGCATGTCGCAGGCCGTCCGGGCGGGTCGCGGGACTACAATCTTTGCTGCGTCCGAGCCCACCACGCGAGTGGTGGGTGCTGTCGGCGCCGTGTCCGCACCCACGTCGCAAGTGGTGGGTGCTGGGCGCCGTGTCCGAGCCCACCACGCAAGTGGTGGGTGAATCGCGGCTTCGCACGGCCGCGTCGGCCGTCTGCGTCATTCTGCTGAGTCTGTTCGCCATGCAGCCCGCCGTCGCACAGCTCGATCCGGCTGATCCGTGGCCGAAGTATGGGCGGGATGAGCGGAACTCGTGCTATTCGCCGCACCGCGGGCCGTACTTGGCGCCTCAAATTCGCTGGTGGGCGCGGCTCGGCGATCCCGAGCTCACGCATGAGGGTGGGGCGGCGATCTTCATCCGCGAGTCGGACGGCAAGCGCTACGCCGCTGTCGGCACACCGGACGCCAACGGCAAGCTGCGCATATTTCGCATGGATAGCCAGTGTGCCTGCCCGGCATGGTGTCCGAACGCTCCCGAATACTGCCCTGATCCGCCGCCGCATCAATCCGATCGGAGTCGGCGACTGCAACAACGACGGCATGTTCGACAACGGCGACATCGACGCTTTCGCGCTTGCGCTGACCGATCCGCCGGCCTGGGAACAGCAGTACGGAA
>CAZHIE010000153.1:0-10449 GCA_964532435.1 uncultured Planctomycetales bacterium | reverse complement strand
GAACAGGGAACAGGGAAGAGGGAACAGGGAACAGGGAAGAGGGAACAGGGAACAGGGAAGAGGGAACAGGGAACAGAAACATCCGAACCCCTCACGCCAGTGAGGGGCCGGCGGGAGCAGAGGGCGAGCATGATTGGCGGCGAATCGACGACGGAAGCGACGCCGAGCGCCGCCGCGAAGCGGCGCATTCTTCCCCTTCGTGCCTTCGTGCCTCCGTGCCTTCGTGCCTTCCTCCGTGCCTTCGTCTCGGCTTCCGCCTTGTCCGCGGACTGAGCGAGGCCAAGGTCGCCGGCCTGTTGGCCGCGCGGCGCGAGGGACCGATCGCGTCGCTCGAAAAACTGGCGTTGCGCGGCGACGTCTCGCGCGAGACGCTCCTGCGATTGGCCGCGGCCGACGCGTTTCGCTCGCTCGGCCTTTCGCGGCGCGACGCGTTGTGGCGAATTCTGGCGTTGGACCGCGAGCCGCTGCCGTTGCTGGCCGGCTTGCAACCCGACGAGCCGCCGCCCAACCTGCCGGACATGACGCTCGACGAGACCGTCATGCACGACTACGACGCGCTCGGCCTGTCGCTGAACGCCCATCCGATCGGCCTGGTGCGCGAGGAGCTGACGGCCCTGCGCGTCGGCACGGCCGCGCAGCTTGGGAAACTTCGCAACCGTCAGCGCGCCGCCGTCGCCGGACTGGTGACGCATCGCCAGCGCCCATCGACGGCCAAGGGCATTGTGTTCATGACGCTGGAGGATGAGACCGGCAGCGCGAACCTCATCGTACACGGGCCGATCTGGGAGCGCGACGCGCACATCGCGCGGGCCCGCATCGCGCTGATCGCCGAGGGGCACGTCGAGCGGCAGGGCGAAGTGATTCACGTCGTCGTCAGCCGCTTTCGCGATCTCTCGGCGAAACTGGGCGACCTGCGCCACAATTCGCGCGATTTCCGGTGAATCGGGGGAGGGGCGAGCAGACGCGGGACGCCGCAATTCAACCGAGCCACGTTGCAAGCGCACGCGAGGCGTTTGATCCGAGCCGCGAGCGTCAGCGAGCGAAGCGTGCGGATCTGGATCTGTTAGAGAAGCGAGAAGGCCATCGGCCGAGCGCCTGCGAAGACCCGCCTGAGGACAGGCGGGCTCGGAATGCGGAAGACCCGCCTGGGGACAGGCGGGCTCGATTCGGGCCGCTAGGCGATCTTGGGAAAAGTGAGCGGCAGCAACGCCACGTCGCCGCACGGCCCGCACACCGTCGCCCCCGCGACGTATTGCGTCCGGCAGCGCGGGCAATACGCGACGCACGACGCATCTTCGGCCGCAGGCTCGGAGAGAAGCGCCGCCGGCCGCAGGCCGTCATTTGCGAGAAATCGCTCGAGTTCGGTCAGGAGTAGCCGGCGATAATCCGCGCAGATCGAATCGCGCAGCGACGCATCCGCCTCGGACAGGGCGCTGGTCACATCCGCCAGTCGCGCCACATCCGCCGGCGCGCGGTTCCAGGCCGGGCCCGGGGCGACTGCGGCCGCGCGAAACACCGCGCCGGCGAACTCCACGTATTCGGCGCGCGGCAGCAGCAGCCGCGCCAGCACGAGCGGATGCACGTCGCCAAGCGCCTCGCGCGCCAGCGCGCTGTGCGCGCGCAACGCCGAAAGCGGCGCCAGGAACATCAGCGCGACGTGCTTGGTCCGCAGCCCGGGCGCGTCGCCATGCACGCTCTGGTGTGCCGCCGAAAACGCCGACGCCGTCAGCACGAGCAGGCCGACGAGCAGCAGCAGCAGCGCCGGCCACGCCAGCGCCAGCCCGCGAAACCAGCAGAACAGCGGCGCCGCCACGAACAGGAAGAGCCATAGGCCGTTCGCCGCCAGCCGCACCGGCGCAAGCGCGTTGCGCAACTGATCCAGCCGCTGCGCCGCCGCGGGCGTGTCCAGCGAGCGCCGCAATTCCGCGACAATCAGCGCTTCGCGCTCCTCGCGCGGCGCGGTTTGCAGTCGGCGCAGCAGTTCGGCCAGCGCTCGCGCCAGCGGCCGCGTCGCCGTGCGGGCGAATGTCGCGTCGTTCAGCAGCAAGGCGCCCGCCTCGCTCGCGACGCGCCCGATTCGCCTCAGCGGCAGCGGCGGACCGTCGGGTCTGGGTTCATCGAGCCCCGCGACGCTCGCCGCCCGGCTCACAACCACGCCGTCGGCCGAAAGCGCCATCGGCCACGCCTGCGCGATCAATTCATAGCCGAGCGGCGGCAGCGGCCATCCGAATGCGACGGCCCGCCCGTGTTGCGGCAGCAGCACCATCGGCGCTTGCAGCGTCCACGTCCGCCCCCACAGCGTCTGAAGCACGCGGGCGTCGTCGCGCGTCCACACGATGCACTCGATCAGGTAGAGCGCCGCGATGACGAAAAATAGATACGCGGTGTCGTTCATCACTGGGCGGAAAGTGTACCCGAGCAGTGTGGCCGGCGAAGGGACGAGGCGAAGCGACGCGGAGACGGACTCGGGCCTGCGCCGCCGCGCATCCAAAGCGTCATCCGCCAAGCCTGCGCACGACGCGGCATGGATTGCCGACCGCCAGAACGCCCGCGGGGATGTCGCGCGTCACGACGCTGCCCGCTCCGATCGTCGTGTTGGCGCCGATCGTGACGCCCGGGCAGAGAATCGCTCCGCCGCCGAGCCAGGCGTTTTCCTCCACCGTGATCGGCGCGGCCAACTCCCGCCCCGACAGGCGCTCGCGTGCATCAAGCGGATGCGTGGCGGCGAGGAATTGTACGCCTGGCCCGACGAGGACGTTTCGGCCGAGCCGGATCCGCGCGCAGTCGAGCATGACACAGCCAAAATTGAGATACGCACCGTCGGCCAACTCGATGTTTTCGCCGTAGTCGCAGTAGAACGGCGGTTCGACCCACACGCCCTCGCCGCAGCGGCCCAGCAATTCGCAAAGCAGCGCTCGCCGCGCCTCCGGCTCATCCTGTCCCGTGGCGTTGTAGCGGGCGGCCAGCTGCCGCGCCCGCGCGCGTCGCCGCGTGAGGTCGGCATCCGTCGCGAGGTAAGGCTCGCCGGCCAGCATCTTCTCGCGCTCGGTCCGCATCGGATCGTGCTCCCTTTCGGGCTCTCCATTCTTGGGTCCATCGCCGGCCGAGACTCCGAATGCCTGGAGGCGGCGGTCATGCTCTCGAGCGTTTGGATTCTCGGGCGCGCGGGCGGATCGAAGCCGCGCGATCGGCGCTGGAGACCGCCGGCCCCAGGCGGCTTTCGATCGCCAACTCGGCCAGCCGCCGGGCGACGTGCATCATGGGCGGGTCGCGGACGATCTGCTGCGTGACATACGCGCCCTCCATGAGCAGCGAAATCTCGCAGGCCAGCGCGTCGGCGTCGGCCGCGCCGGCGTAGGCGGCCAGCTCGCGGACGATTTCGCGCATGGAGCGCTTGTGGTCGGCGGCCGCCTGGTGCGCCGGGTCGTGGGGAAGCGGGAACTGGACCGCGACGTTGACGAAGAAGCAGCCGTTGTATTCGGCGCAGCCCACCAGTTCTTCGATCACGTCGAAGATCGCGACGAGCTGCCCGCGGGCCGAATCGCCGCCGCGCTGGCGCAGGCGATCGCGAAACGTGTCGCGCCACCAGCGGTCGTGCCAGCGCAGGACGTCGGCAATCAAGTCTTCCTTGCTTTGAAAGTGGTTATAGAAAGTGGTCTTGGTGACGCCCACCTCGGCGAGGATGCCGTCGAGCCCCACCGCGTGAAAGCCCATGCGATAGAACATGTCGTGCGCGATCTGAATGATCCGCTCGCGGCTCGATTCCGGCATCGTGCGGCTCCGAATGCTCCCGCCCACAAGGATACCCGACGATCGCCGCGCCGGGGGGTTTACCAGCAGTCCAGTCGCAGCGCACCACAAGTGCAGGTGACACGCCCGCCGGAGAAGCCTTGAATGGTCGCAGCGAAACGGCGGGCGGCGATCAGCCGCCGCCGGCTTTCGCGACGCAGAAACGGCCCGGCCGCGCGCCGGGCGGAAAGGGACGGATCATGGAAGCATTGGGCACGCAGGTGAATGGGATCGATACGGAGGCGCTGCGCTCGACGATGAAGGCCGTGTCGGCCGCGCCGGCCGAGGGCAAAGTCGGCTTTCACGTGCGCACGAGCTGGTCGGGCGGAACGCGCTCGGAGACGCGCGTCGATCGCTGGCGGCTGGCCGGCCGGCGGCTCGACCGCGACTACACGATCGTGTCGGACGAGCCGGCCGAGCTGCTCGGGCGGGCCGAAGCGCCGAACCCGCAGGAGTTGCTGATGGCCGGGCTGAACGCGTGCATGACGGTCGGCTACGTGGCGGGCTGTGCGATGCGCGGGATCGAGCTGGAGTCGCTGGAGATCGAGACCGAGGGCGAGCTGGACCTGCGCGGCTTTCTCGGGCTCGACGCATCGGTCAAGCCCGGCTACGACGAGCTTCGCTACGTGGTGCGCATTCGCGGCAACGGCACGCCGGCGCAGTTCGAGGAAGTACACAAGGCGGTGATGTCCACGTCGCCGAATTTCTTCAACATCGCCAACCCGATCCGCCTGCGCCCGCGACTCGTGGTGGAGTAGTAGAAAAGCCGGAGAGACGCAGAGTCGGAGAGACGGAGAGCCGGAGAGCCGTAGTCGTCGACTCCTCTCTCCGTCACTTCGTATCTGTCTACGCCCGAGCTTCGCCGCGGATGACGCTCACATTGCGGAAGCGGGCGTGGCAGGCCGCGTGCGTCATCCAGCCGCTCTGGCCGGGCTGGCCCTTACCGCAGGTGACGAAGCCGAAGCGGCGGCGGTGGCTCGCGTCGGCGACCGCGTCGCAACTGCCCCAGAATTCCGGCGTGATGCCGGTGTAGATCACGTCGCGAAGCATGTGCGTGCGCTTGCCGTTCTCGATCAGCCAGAAGGCGTCGCCGCCAAACTGAAAGTTGTAGCGCTTCTGATCGATGCTGAACGAGTCGTGCCCCTCGATGTAAATGCCGCGCTTCACGTCGGCGATCATGTCGTCGAGCTTGCCGTCGCCCGGCACGAGGCCGACATTGGAGATGCGCAGGATCGGCGTGCTCGACCACGAGTCGGCCCGGTTGCTCCCGCGCGAGCGCGTTTCGCCGATCTTGCCGGCCGTCTCGCGGCTCGTGCTGTAGCCCACAAACATGCCGCGCTCGATGATCGGCCAGCGCTGCCCGGCGACGCCGTCGTCGTCGTAGCCGGTGCTGGCGAGGCAGCCGGGCTCGGTGTTGTCGGCCATGAGCGTGATGTGATCGCTGCCATAGCGGAAGCTGCGGAGCTTGTCAGGCGTGAGGAAGCTGGTGCCGGCGTAATTCGCCTCCCAGCCGAGGGCGCGGTCGAGTTCGCTGGGATGCCCGCACGATTCGTGGATCGTCAGCGATAGGTGCTGCGGATCGAGGACGAGGTCGTACTTTCCCGCGTCGAGCGTCGGGGCCTTGACCTTGTCGACGGCCTGTCCGGCGACGCGGGCCGATTGCGCGACAAAGTCGGCATCGGCGATCAGCTCCCAGCCGGCCCGCAGGTGCGGCGTCTCGAAGCTGCGCGAGGCGAAGCGGCCGTCATGCACGGCGGTAGCGCTGAATCCGCCCTGCGACGCGAGCAGGTCGAACGTCAGCCGCGTGCCCTCGGTGGATTCGAAGTATTTCTCGTCGCGCTGGAACCACAGGTCGGCCGAGCTGCGCGCCACGCCGCTGAGGCGCTGAAGACTCTCCATCGTGTCGAGCAGCAGGCGGGACTTTCCATCGAGCGGAATCGAGAAGGGGTCGATGTTTCGCGGCGTAATTACGGTGTCGACGTGAACAGGCTCCGCCGCGAGACGCACCGGTTCGCCGACCAGCATGGCCGAGCCGCGCGCGATTTCGAGCGCCAGATCTGTCACGCGCTCGACTTCCTGCGCCGAGATGAGCGAGCTGGCCGCGAACCCCCAGGCCCCTTTGTACAGGACGCGCACGCCGAAGCCGGCGCTGCGGCCGTCGCTGACGCCGGCGATGCGGCGATCCTGGCCGAAGACTCGCTGCGTCGTCGTGTGGATGATGCGAATGTCGCCGTACTCCGCGCCGCCGCGGCGGATGCGGCGCATGGCGAGATCGGCGAGGCCGCGCTGCGTGTCGGGCGATGGCGCGGGACCGGCGGCGTCGCCCTCCGTGCCTGCGCCGCCCGACGGCGCGGCCGCCCGGCAGCCGCAAAAGACGAGCGCGGCGGCGCCGAGCGCGCCGGAACAGACGAATTGGCGACGGGACGGACGATTGCGAGCAGACATCGCGGCGTCTCCGATGGAGCGTGGAATTGGCGCGAAGGGTATCCGCAACGGCGCGGGCGTGCCAGACGCGGGCGGAGGGTCGCGAATGGCGAGCGCAGACTCGCGCTGCTGCGCGGCCCGGGAGCCGGCGACGTTTCGCCGGCACACGGCCGATGGCGCGCTTGCGGTTCCGACAGATCACGATCCGAGCGCTACGCTCGCTGACGCGCGCGGCTCAAGTCGCACGGCGTCGGACGCGGAGGTCCGGCGTTACGGGCGCGCGGCGTCCGGGCGGCGGCGGCGCAGCACGAGCAGGCCCGCGCCGAGAATCGCGGCGCCGGCGGCGGCGATAAGCGTCCAGCGCGTCGCGGGGAAACCCTGCACGAATTGCACGGTGTGGCGCACGGACGAATCGACCGATCCGTCGTCGTTCTGGTCGATCTGGACGTCGTCGGAGTACGTCGTGCCGACGAGGCTTCGCACGCCGCTGACGCGCAGTCGCTGGTCGAAATCGCCGTCGGCGCCGTTGTCGATTTCGAGCAGCGTGCTCTCCTGGTCGGCCTGCGGGTCGGTCGGGCTCCACGTCTGGCGCGACGTGTCATCGAAGATGCCGTCGCCGTTGGTGTCGGTCTGCTCCGTCATGACGAATCCGTTTCCGAACGGCAGCATCGAGGATACGCGGCGTTCGAGCAGTGCGCCGCCGCCGTCGCGAATCTCGGTCGTCTGGTTGCTGTTGAACATGCCGTTGTACGTCAGGTTCGTGGTCTCCGTGCGATCGGTCAGGCCGTCGGCGTTGTCGTCGAACTGAATCGTGATGACCGAATTCGGCCCGCTCACGACGTGCGTTTCGTGCTCGCGGGAGTCGACAATCCCATCGCCGTTGGAGTCGGTCTCCGTGTCGGCCGTGATGTCCTCGCCGCTCATCACCTTGTCCACGTGAATGCGGTGCAGGAGCGTGTTGGCGGCGTCACGCTCGGCGACGTCGAGCGACATCGCGGTCGGCGTCTGCGAGAAGGCGCGCGTGACGCGGCGATCGACCGAGCCGTTCTCGTCCTCGTCGATTTCCTCCACGTTCACAAAGCCGTTGGGCGTTGCGGTCGTGGTTTCGTTCGTGATGCGCCGAAAGCCCGGATCGACGCCGCTGTTCCAGTTCTCCACCGACCCGTGCGACGTGGGCGTCGACGAGTACGCCGTCACCTGCTCGGCCTCTTCGTCGCCCTCGGCCGAGACAAACGCGAATCGCTCGCTGAGCGGCGTCAGTCCGGCGGGCGAGAGCACGTCGGCCGTCGCGGCCGAGAGCGGCTCAAAATTGTCCGAGCCGTTGCTCTGCGCCATGACCTGCGAGATGGTCATCGTGTGGTCATTCATGATCGGTCGCAGCGGGATGATCTCGCGGACGGTGATGTAGCCGATCAGGCCCGGGCGGATGCCGAGAAAATGGCAGACGCGCTGCCCCGGCCGCATGATGAAGTGCCGGCGATAGATACGGCCGAATTCGGAGAGGGTGATCTCGACCCACATGGGGACGGGGGGCAGCCCGCCGTGGATGTAATAGTGGCGAACCCACATGGGGAATCCGATCCATTTGTTCACGATGCAGATCCAACTGACGCGCTGGATGTAGCCGTGCGTGAATGGGCCGCGCGGCGGGATGTAGCGCGTGCGCGGGCCATACCAGCGGATGTTGGCGAGCGCCGGCCGGACGGCTTCGCCGAGCATCGCGAGTGTCAGAAGCGCGAAGAGCAGGGTTCGGACGCGGCGCGTGGCGAGACGCGAGAAGATCGGACGCATCGATGCGCCTCCTCGCCCCCCGTGGCCATTTCGATTGATCGTGCGAGACAAAATGCGCCCGGTGAAGCAAAGGCGCGATGCACGCGAGCTTAGCAAGCGCAATCGTCAAAAACAACCCGAAAGCGACTTTATCTGCGATTAACGCGCGCCGCCGGATGGCGGCGCCGCGGGCGCGAGTCCCGCGGCCAGCGTGCGAATGGCCTCTAGCAGCGGCGTCGCGAGCGCCGCGCCGCGCAGGCCGGCGTCCACCGCGTCGTTCATCCGGCGGACCAGCGCGCTGCCGACGATCGCGCCGTCGGCGACGGCGCAGACGGCTCGCACCTGTTCGGGCGTGGAGATTCCGAAGCCGACGCAGACGGGCCGGCCGCTGGCGGCCCGCAGCGCGGCGACGGCCGGCGCGAGGTCGGGAGGAAGGCCGGCGCGCTCGCCGGTAATGCCCGCGACGCACTGGTAATAGAGGAAGGGCGACGAGAGCTGGGCAATTTTTGTGCGGCGCGACGGCGTGGTGGTCGGCGCGGCGATCATGACGAGGCTGGCGCCGGCGGCGCGGCAGACGTGCGACAGTTCGTCGGCCTCTTCGATCGCCAGGTCGGGGACTATCAACCCGTCGATGCCGGCGGCGCGCAGAGCGGCCACGAACTCGGCCGGCCCGCGGCGGTAGACGATGCTGTAGCTGACCATCGCGGCGAGCGGGACGGCGATTGTGCCGCGCGCTTCGCGCAGGGCATCGAGCAGCGCGTCGATGCGGAATCCGCCGGCCAGCGCGCGGGAGAACGAGGTCTGAATCACCGGCCCGTCGGCGATGGGATCGGAAAAGGGGATGCCGAGTTCGACGCAGGCGCAGGATGCGGCTTCGATGCCGCGGAGGATTTCGACGGTCGTGGCGACGTCGGGATAGCCCGCCGTGACGTAGGGGACGAGCGATCCTCGGCGGGCGCGGGCTCGTTCGGCGAAGGATTCGATCAGGCGGTTCATTCGGGGCGCGATTGTTACCCGCCTGGCGCCGAAGCGGCAAGTTCCGAGCCCGCCTGTCCTCAGGCGGGTCTTCGTGCGGACCGAAAAGGGCCCGCGTGAGGACACGCGGGCTCGAATCGCGCGGCTTTCTCAGAGTACGAGCTTATATCCCACCGCGTGCGCCGTCAGGATGTGGACCGGGTTCTTGGCGTCGGGTTCGAGCTTTCTCCGCAGACTCACGATGTGGTTGTCGACCGTGCGATCGGCCGGGTAGACACCGGCGCCCCAGATTTTTTCGAGCAACTCGGCGCGCGGAACGGCCTGCCCGACGTGCTCGTGAAGGATGCGAAGAATCTCGGACTCGTAATAGCCGAGCGAGACTTCGCCCTTCGGCCCGGTGACTTTCTGGCGCACGAGGTCGACGCGCGATGTTCCGATGTGGAACGACGCGCCGGGCGCGGCCGCGGCGGTGCGATCCGCGCGGCGCAGCGCGGCGCTAACGCGGGCCAGCAGCTCGCGGACGGCGAACGGCTTGGTGACGTAATCATCCGCGCCGAGTTCGAGCCCGCGGACCTTGTCGATCTCCTGGCTGCGCGCGCTCAGGATGATGATCGGCGCGGTGAAGCCGGCGTCGCGCAGGCGGCGGCAGACCTCGAAGCCGTCGAGATCGGGCAGCATGATGTCGAGCAGCACGAGGTGCGTCGGCTGGGCGCGGACAAGCTTGATGCCGGCCTCGCCGGTGGCCGCGTGTGCCACGGTGTGGTTCTCGAATTCGAGGTTGTCGCGCAGCCCCATCGCCAGGTCCGGCTCGTCCTCGATGATCACGATGTGCGCCATGACGGTTCCTGCACAGGCCGAGAGAGATTCGATCACGTGAGAGTATACGTGGTGGAAGCGGGCGTGGAAACGCGGGGGCGCGACCCGCCGGTTGCGTGGTCGCCGGGCTGGGCGAGTTCGCGAATCACACAGACGAATGCAGCCGAGGGCGGCTGCGGTCCACTCGAGTCACGAATGCAGCCGAGGGCGGCTGCGGGTCAGACTTCTTGTCTTCGCCCGGTAGGGCGCGCGATGGTTGCCAGGGGCTTCAGCCCCTGGAACGCGGCAATCCTCTTTCCTCTTTTGTCTTTCGCCCGGCAGGGCGCGCGAGCCGGATAAAGGTGCGCTCGTCCGCCCTGCCGGGCGGAGAGAAGAAGAGAGAGGAGGTGCGCTCGGGTCCAGGCGTTGAAACGCCTGGCAACCATCGCGCGCCCTGCCGGGCGAAGATGGATGGCGGGGGCTTTTGCTCCGTCGATGCATAGGTTTTCTGGCGGCGCGGAACTGTGGCTCCCGTCCGGCCCCTCACTGGCGTGAGGGGTTCGGATTCTCTTACTTCAGCATTCAGCATTCGGCATTCAGCATTCCCGTCGGCCCCTCACTGGCGTGAGGGGTTCGGATTCCTGGCCCCTCACTGGCGTGAGGGGTTCGGATTCTCTTACTTCAGCATTCAGCATT
>CAZHIE010000152.1:5352-10473 GCA_964532435.1 uncultured Planctomycetales bacterium | reverse complement strand
TGTGCCCGGTTCCCTCTCGTTGGCCCCTCCCTGGCGGTCGGGGTTCGGATTTCCCTGCTCCCTGTTCCCTGTTCCCTGTTCCCTGTTCCCTGCTCCCTGTTCCCTGCTCCCTGTTCCCTGTTCCCTGTTCCCTGCCCCTGTTCCCTGTTCCCCGTTCCCTCTCCCGCTATATTCCCCAGCGGGAGTGTCCGGATTCCTGGTGGATCCCACGGTCTTCAAAACCGCTGAGGCGTCGTACCAACGGCGCCTGGTGGGTTCGATTCCCATCCACTCCCGTCGCGCATCGGAATCGGCCGCGCACAGCACTTCCCGCGTTCCCGAAATTCATCCGACCAGTTCGGCCAGGCGCTCGCGCGGAGGCGGCGGGTGCGGGCTTTGCCAGCCGGCGAGAAACGCGATCGCCTCGCGCTCGCTTACGGGGCGGCGCCAGCTCCGCCCGGCCGCGTCCCAAAGCTCCAACATGCGAATGACCGTCTTTCCCGCGCGGACATAGCGGATCATCGCGCACGCACGCGCCGGAGTCAGCAATTCGAACGGCCGCGGCGATTTCCCGCGCCCGACGACGATCAGCGCGCCCGGCACGAGATACCACGGCGCTGTGGCGCGCGAGACGAGAAAGGCGATCCCCAGACCAACGGTCAACGCCGCCGGCAACGCCGTGAGCGCCAGTAACAGCGTGCGCGTGGAGCCGCGCATCGCCCCGATGATGACGCCAAGCAGCGCCGCCAGCGCCACGATGCCGACGAGGTACAGCGCGAAGCGCGTCTGGCGCTCCTCGCGCGTCGGCGCCTCGCCGCCCAGCGTCATCAGTTGCGGGTCGCGCGTGCCGAACTGAATCGGCTCGAACCCATCCGCGAACGGGGGCGGCGCCGCGAATGGCATCCGCGGGCCGAGAAACACCAGCCCGCCGAACTGCGCGTCGCCCGTGCTCAACTCGGCGACCGCCTGCCGAAATCTGCGATGCCCGAGCCGATCCCGCCACCACGGAGTGTTGCGCAGTGCCGCCTCGACGCGGCGGCGCGGCTCGTCCGCCAGCGTGGGACAGGCGCAATTCAGCTTCCGGTCGATGGTGATCACGTGCGCGGCGAAAGGCGCGACGGACGGCGTTTCGTGCGGATTCGTCATGTCTGAATGCAACCGCCCCACGGGTCGTCGATCGCTCCACTCGCCGCCGATTCGCCGGCCGCTCACTCGCCCCGGCGGGTGCGCTGGAGCAGCACGGCCGCGACGATGATCGCGCCCTTCACCAAGCCCTGGTAATACGCGCCGACGCCGATCAGGTTGAGCATGTTGCCGACCACGCCCATCAGCACCACGCCGATCACCGTGCCGCCGATTCGCCCGCGCCCGCCGGACATGCTCGTGCCGCCGATGACGACCGCGGCGATCGCGTCAAGCTCATAGAGCGTGCCCATCTGCGAGCTGCTCACCGACGCAAGCCGCGACGAAAGCAGCAGCGCGGAAATCCCGCATGTGCCGCCGATCCACGCATACGTCAGGATCTTCACGCGATCGACGTTGATCGCCGAGTAGAGCGCCGCCCGCTCGTTGCAGCCGATGGCGTACACGTAGCGACCGTATCGCGTCCACCCGAGCAGAATCCACCCGATCAGCGCAGTCAGCAGGAACGCGACGATCGCGACGTTGATCGAAAGCGGTCCGGATTCCACGGCTTCGAGCGTGGCGCTGCCGCCGAGCGGCCCGCGGCCGAACCATCCCATGATCCACGCCGAAGCGTCGTGGATGCCGCGATTGGTCGCGTTCGACGCGGCAAAGATCGCGTCGGCAAGCCATTGCGGCAGCGGCAGCGCGGCGCTGCCGAGCCAGCCGAAGCGCTCGCGCGCGACCGGGCGAAACTCGCCGCCGTCGGCCAGCGCCAGGGCGATCGAGCGATAGGCGGCCATGCCACCGAGCGTGGCGATGAACGGCGCGATGCGGCCCTTGGCGATCAGCACGCCGTTGAGAAATCCGACGACCGGCCCGCCCAGCAGCATGATCGCGATCGCGGCGCTGTACGCGGCGGGCTCGCTCCAGCCGGCGGCCAGCGCCTTGTTCATGCCCCAGATCGCCACGCCGCCCAGCATCGCGATGAGCGAGCCGACCGACAGGTCGATCCCGCCAAGGATGATGACGAACGTCATGCCGATCGCGATCACGCCGACAAAACTGACCTGCCGCAGGATGTTCAGCACGTTTTGCGGACGCAGAAATGCGTCGCTCATGGCCGCGCTGAACGCGATCAGCAGCAGCAGCGCGACAATCGGGCCGATGCGCTCCAGCAGCGCGGGCCAATCGGCGCGCCGCCCCGCGCGCGGCGGCGGCGCGCTTTCGCGCGGCGTAGGAGCGGCTGCGCTCAACGGTCGACTCCTGCGGCAATGCCCGCCGCGGCGTACAGCAGGTCTTGCTCCGTCGCGGTCGGACCGTCGAAAGTCGCGACGATCCGTCCCGCGCGCATCACGGCGATGCGGTGGCACATTCCCAGAAGCTCCGTCATTTCCGACGAGATGAGCACGCAGGCGTTCCCCGCGGCGGCGAGCCGCTGGATCTCGCCATAGATCTCGCGTTTCGCGGCCACGTCGACGCCGCGCGTCGGCTCGTCGAGCAGAAACACGCGCGGCGACATCTCCAGCCACTTGGCCAGCGCGACTTTCTGCTGATTGCCGCCGCTAAGCGTGCGGATCGGGGCGCGCAGTCGCCCCGCCCGGATCGACAGCCCCGCCACATATTGACGCGTGCGCTCCAGCTCGGCGCGGCGGCGGATCAGCGGCCGGCAATACTTCCGCAACGAGACGAGCGTCGTGTTCTCGACGACGCCCAGCCCCATCACCAGGCCGCGCGCCCGGCGATCCTCCGAGAGATACACCACGCCGCGCTGCGCGGCGACGCGCGGGTTCGGCATCTCGACGCGCTGCCCATTTAGCAGCATCTCGCCCGCCGCGCGACGGCGCAGACCGACGATCGCCTCGGCCGACTCGGTCCGCCCCGCGCCGATCAGCCCGCCCAGCCCGAAAATCTCGCCGCGCCGCACGCGAAAGCTCGCATCGGCCACGACGGCGCCGACACGCAGGCCGCGCACTTCGAAGAGCACGTCGTCGCCGGCCGGCTGGCGCGGCGGATATTGCTCGGTCAGCTCGCGGCCGACCATGTGCCGGGCCAATTCGTGCTCGGTGGCGCCGGCGGCGGGGAGCGTCGCGATAACGCGGCCGTCGCGCATCACGGTGACGTTGTCGCAGATCGAGATCACTTCGCGCAGGTTGTGCGAGATGTAAAGCACAGTGACGCCGTCGGCGCGCAGCCGTCGAATGAGACGAAACAGCACTTCGGCCTCGTGCATCGACAGAACGGCCGTCGGCTCGTCCATGATGAGCACCGCCGCGCGGCACGAGAGGCCCTTGGCGATTTCCACGAGCTGCTTTTGCGATACCGGCAACCGGCGCAGCGGCGTGCGCGGATCGAGCGCGCACTCCAGCCGCTCCAGAATCGCGGCCGCCTCGCGGTTCATGCGCACAAAGTCGACCAGCCCGGCGCGGCGCGGCTCACGCCCAAGGAAAATGTTCTCCGCAACGCTCAGCTCGTCGACGAGGTTCAGCTCCTGGTGGACCATCGCCACGCCCGCCCGCACGGCGTCGGCCGGGTGGCGCAGCGCGAGCGACTCGCCGCGCAGCTCGACGCGCCCGGCCGTGGGGCGCAGCACGCCCGCCAGGATGTTCATGAGCGTGCTCTTGCCGGCGCCGTTTTCGCCGACGATGCCGCGCACCTCGCCGCGGCCGACTTCCAGGCTTACGTTGTCGAGCGCGCGGACGGCGGCGAAGTCGCGAACCAGTCCGCGGGCGGCGATCAGCGGGGCATCGGTTCTCGCTTGGATCATCGCGCGTCGGTTCTCGCCGGCGGTCCCGAAAACGTGCGGCGCGCGGGCAAGCCGCACGCGCAGCGGCAGTATAGCGCCTGAGCCGGGATTCGACACCGTTGCCGGCTGGCCGCGACGAGACGACAATGCAACGTGGGCAATAAACACGCGATGAGCACGATCGACCAGCTTCGGCGACCGCTGCGCAACCTGCGGCTGTCCGTGACAGACCGCTGCAATCTGCGCTGCGCCTATTGCATGCCGGAGGAAGACTACGCCTGGCTCCCGCGGGCCGAGCTGCTCACGTACGAGGAAATGTCCGCGCTGGCCGACATCTTCGCCGAGCTGGGCGCGTCGCGCGTCCGGCTGACGGGCGGCGAGCCGCTGCTGCGGCGCGATCTGCCGGAACTCGTGCGCCAGCTCGCGGCCAACCCGCGCGTCACCGACATCGCGCTCACAACCAACGGTGTGCTGCTCGAACCGGCCGCGGCCGAGCTGGCGGCGGCCGGTCTGCGGCGCATCACGATCAGCCTCGATTCGCTTCGCGCGGACCGCTTCGAGGCGCTGGCGCGACGGCCGGAGCTGCCGCGCGTGCTGGCGGGAATCGCCGCGGCGCGGGCGGCGGGTCTGCCGATGAAGCTCAACGCGGTCGTCCTGCGCGGCGTGAATGACGACGAGATTTGCGACCTCCTGGAATTCGGCGCGCGCGTGCAGGCCGAGGTGCGCTTTATCGAATACATGGACGTCGGCGGCGCGACGCGCTGGGCGATGGAGCGCGTCGTCTCGCGCGCCGATGTGCTCGAAACCGTGCGGCGGCGCTACGGCGCGGTCGAGCCGCTGGGCGAAAACGAGCACGCGCCGGCCGAGCGCTTTCGGCTGCCGGACGGGCGGACGTTCGGCATCATCGCGTCGACCACGGCGCCGTTCTGCCGCGACTGCGGGCGCAGCCGGCTGACCGCGGACGGCGTGTGGCTGCTGTGCCTGTACGCGCGACACGGCGTGAGCTTGCGCGATCTGCTGCGCGGCGGCGCCGGGCGCGACGTTCTCGCGGACACGATCCGGCGGACCTGGGCGGCGCGGACCGACCGGGGGGCGGAAGCGCGGCTGGCGGAGGCACAGCGCGGTCCGTTTGTCCCCCTGTCCGAATTGGTGCGCGATCCGCACCTGGAGATGCACAAGCGCGGGGGATAGGGAATTGCGAATATCGAATTGCGAAGAACGAATGGATTGAGCGCGCGCAGTTCAGCGCCGCGAGCGATCCGAGCCGCGAGCGT
>CAZHIE010000152.1:0-5252 GCA_964532435.1 uncultured Planctomycetales bacterium | reverse complement strand
CGTGCCTTCGTGCCTCTCCGCCGCCCCTCCCCGGCGGCCGCATTTGACGTATCCACCCCGCGCGCTATCATCTCCATTTACATGACGCGCCCGTCCGAAAAATCCGTCCGAACACCCGTCCCCGCGCGCCGCGGCCGAACGCCCGTCGCCGCGCGCCGCGGCCGGCCGCCCCGCCCCGACCTCGCCCGCGCGCTCCGCGAGCGCATCCTCGACGCCGCGGCCCGCCAGTTCGCCGCCGGCGGATACCACGCCACCGATCTACAGGCCATCGCCGACGAACTCGACCTCGGCAAGGGAACGCTTTACCGCCACTTCCCCAGCAAGGAGGCGCTCTTCCTCGCCGCCGTCGACCGAGCCATGCACGGCCTGCGCGAGCACGTCGAGCGCGCCCGCGCGCCCCACGCCGACCCGCTCGACCAGATCGCCGCCGCCATCGTCGCCTACCTGCATTACTTCGACCGACGGCCGGAATACGTCGAGCTGCTTATCCTCGAACGCGCCGTCTTCCGACAGCGCCGCACGCCAACCTACTTCGAGCACCGCCGCCGAAACGTCCGCCCCTGGCGCGAACTCTATCGCCGCCTCATCGCCGCCGGCCGCGTCCGCGCGCTGCCGCCCAACGCCATCACCGACGTGCTCAGCAGCGCCCTCTACGGAACCATGTTCACGAACTACTTCGCCGGCCGCAGAAAATCGCTCGAACGCCAGGCCGCCCAGCTGATCGAAGTCCTCTACGGCGGAATCCTCACCCCGCGCGAGCGCGAGCTGCGCGCCAGACGCGCCGCCGCCACACCCGCCGTCCAACTCGCGGAGCGCAGAGCATGATGCGTAACCCACTCGCGCTGCTGATCCTCGCCGCGCTCGCCGCCCCCGGCTGCGACTCGAGCCCCAGCGCCGCGGCCGACCGCCCCGCGGCGCCGCGCGCCGCGCCGCCCGTCCCCGTAAAGACCGCCAGCGCCGTCCGCGAAGACTTCTCCGTGACCGCCGCCGCCATCGGCTGGGTCGAACCGTACGCAACCGTCACCGTCCGGCCGCAGGTCTCGGGGCAGCTCCTGGAAATCCGCTTCAACGAGGGCGACGACCTTGTGGCGGGACAGATTCTCTTCCTCATCGACCCGCGCCCGTTCGACATCGCCCTCCAGCTCGCCCGCGCCGCGCGACAGCGCGACGCAGCCCTCGCGAGCGACGCGCAGCGCGAGGCCGAGCGCACCCAGCGGCTCTTCGAAGCTTCCCAGGCCTCCGAACGCGAACGCGACCAGACCCGCTTCGCCGCCGACTCGCGCGCCGCGCAGCTCGCCGCCGACGACGCCGACATCCGCAAGGCCGAGCTCGACCTCGAATATTGCACCATCCGCGCCCCGCTCGCCGGCCGGGCCGGACGCTACGTCCTCAACGCCGGAAACATCGTCAAGGCCGACGACACCGACCTCGTCACGATCAACCAGCTCACGCCCATTTACGTCGTGTTCTCGCTGCCCGAGCACCAGCTTGGCCGTCTGCGCGACGCGATGCGCGAAGGAACCGTGCGCGTCAGCGCCGAGTCCGACGGCGACCCGCAGACCGGCGCGCTCACCTTCGTCGACAACCAGGTCGATCGCGAAACCGGCATGATCCGCATCAAGGCGGCGTTCGATAACGCCGACCACGGGTTCTGGCCCGGCCGCTTCGCCCGCGTCTCCCTCTCGCTTCAAACCCTGCGCGACGCGGTGGTCGTGCCCGACACGGCCGTGCAGAGCGGCCAGGGTTTCGCGTTCGTTTACGTCGTAGCTTCGGACAACACCGCGCAGTTGAAGCGCGTCGAGCCGGGCCCCACTGTCGAGAATCGCACTGCCATCCTCCGCGGCCTTTCGGGCGGCGAAACGGTCGTGACCGACGGGCACCTGCGGCTCACGCCGGGCGCGACGGTCCGTGCCGCCGCCGAGCCCGCCAGCGCGCCCGCCAGCGCGCCGGGCGCGACGGCGACGCGAAAGGCGGCGCCATGAACTTCACCGCTCTCTTCATCCACCGCCCGATCGCGACCAGCCTCGTCATGGCGGCGCTGGCAGTTTTCGGGGTGATGGCCTATCGCGCGCTGCCCGTCAGCGACCTGCCCAACGTCGATTTTCCGACCATTCAGGTCAGCGCGTCCCTGCCCGGCGCAAGCCCGGAGACGATGGCATCCTCCGTCGCCACGCCGCTCGAGCGCGAATTCTCCACCATCGCCGGCGTCGACTCGATGAATTCGACGAACTTCCTCGGCGCGGCCCAGATCACCCTCTCGTTCGCCCTCTCGCGCGACATCGACGCCGCCGCGCAGGACGTCCAGGCCGCCATCGCGCGCGCCTCCAACCGCCTGCCCCGCGACATGCCCGCGCCGCCCTCCTATCGCAAGGTCAATCCGGCCGATCAGCCGATCCTCTACATCGCGCTGACGTCGCAGACGCTCCCGCTCTACACGGTAAACGAATACGCCGACACCATGCTCGCACAGCGCATCTCGACGCTCGCGGGCGTCGCGCAGGTCGTCGTCAACGGCGCCCAGAAGTACGCCGTCCGCATTCAGGTCGATCCCGACCAGCTCGCCGCACGCGGCATCGGGCTCGACGAAGTCGCCGAAGCCGTCCGCTCCGCAAACGTCAACCTGCCGCTCGGCGCGCTCGACGGCGCGCAGCAGGCGTTCACCGTCGACAGCACCGGCCAGTTGACCGACGCCGCCGGCTATCGCCAGGTCATCGTCGCGTATCGAAACGGCCACCCGGTCCGGCTCGGCGAGCTCGGCCGTGTCCTCGACAGCGTCGAAGAGGACAAGGTCGCCGCCTGGCGCGTCGCCGATCGCTCGATCTCGCTGCAGGTGCAGAAGCAGCCCGGCGTGAACACCGTGGAAGTCGTCGACCGCGTCCGCGCGCTGCTGCCAGAGCTGCGCGCCGCCATGCCCGCCGCCATCGACGTCAACATCCTGTTCGACCGCTCCGAATCGATCCGCGCCTCCGTCCACGACGTGAAATTCACCCTCGCGCTCACGCTCGGCCTGGTCGTCCTCGTGATCTTCCTGTTTTTGCGGAACCTCCCCGCGACGATCATCCCCGCCGTCACCATCCCGCTCTCGCTGCTCGGCACGTTCGCCGTCATGCACTTCATGGGCTACAGCCTCGACAACCTCTCGCTCATGGCGCTGACGCTCTCCGTCGGCTTCGTCGTCGACGACGCCATCGTCGTCCTCGAAAACATCGTGCGCCACATCGAGCGCGGCAAGACCGTCCGCGCCGCGGCGCTCGACGGCTCGCGCGAAATCGTCTTCACCGTCATCTCCATGACCATTTCGCTGGCCGCCGTCTTCATCCCGTTCGTGTTCATGGGCGGAATCCTCGGCCGCCTGCTCGGCGAGTTCGCCGTCACCATCGGCGTCGCCATCCTCGTGTCCGGTTTCGTTTCGCTGACGCTTACGCCCATGATGTGCAGCCGATTCCTGCGCGCCGCCCACGCGCACAAGCCCCCCGGTCCCCTCAACCGCGCGGTCGAAGCCGCCTGGGCCGCCGTCCTGCGCGTCTACGACGTCTCGCTCATGGCCGTCCTGCGCCGCCCGGGCGCCACCATGTTCCTCACGCTCGCCATTCTCGGCGCCACCGGCTGGCTCTTCGTCCGCGTCCCAAAGGGCTTCCTGCCATCCGAAGACAACGGCCGAATCCTCGCCCAGACCGAAGCCACCGAGGGCATCTCCTTCGACGCCATGGTCGCCAAGCAGCAGGCGCTCGCGGCCATCGTCGCGGCCGATCCGCGCATCGAAACATTCAACTCCAGCATCGGCCAGCGCGGCGGTTCGACCTCGACGTCGAACACCGGCACGATCTTCATGAAGCTCGTGCCGCGAAACCAGCGCGACTCGGCCGAGAAGATCATTCAGGATCTGCGCCCCCGGCTCGCGGTCGTGCCGGGCATCCGCGTCTTCATGCAGCAGATCCCGCCCATCCGCCTCGGCGGCCAGCTCACCAAGAGCCAGTATCAGTATTCGCTCACCGGCCTCGACACCGACGAGCTTTACGCCGTCGCGCCCGTCCTGGTCGAAAAGTTCCGCGCCCTGCCCGGCTTTCAGGATGTGACGAGCGACCTGCTGCTCCGCAACCCGCAGGTCAGCGTCGACATTGATCGCGACCGCTGCTCGGCCATGGGCGTCAGCGCCGAACAGGTCGAATTCGCCCTCGGCAGCGCCTACGGCTCGCGCCAGGTCTCCACCATCTACGGCTCAAACAACCAGTACCGCGTCATCCTCGAACTGCTGCCGCAGTACCAGCGCGACCCCGCCGACGTGCCGCGCCTGCACGTCCGCTCCGCCACCACCGGACGCCTGATCCCCATCGATTCGCTCGCGAAAATCCGCCGCACCGTCGGCCCGCTCTCCGTCACGCACCTCGGCCAGTTGCCGGCCGTAACGCTCTCCTTCAACCTCGCCCCCGGCGTGGCGCTCGGCGGCGCGGTCCGCGCCATCGAGGAAACCGCGCGCCAGACGCTACCCGCCAGCGTCACCGGCCAATTCCAGGGAACCGCCCAGGCGTACCAGTCCTCCCAGCAGGGCCTCGCGCTACTGCTGGCCCTCGCCATCGTCGTCATCTACCTCGTGCTCGGCGTTCTCTACGAAAGCTATCTCCACCCGATCACCATCCTCTCGGCCGTCCCGCTGGCCGGCTTTGGCGCGCTTCTGACGCTCCTGTGGACCGGCACCGATCTGAACCTGTTCGCGTTCGTCGGCGTCATCATGCTGGTCGGATTGGTAAAGAAGAACGGCATCATGATGGTCGACGTCGCCGTCGTCGCGCAGCGCGAAAGCGGGCTCACCCCGCGCGACGCAATCCATCAGGCCTGCCTCACGCGATTCCGTCCGATCATGATGACGACCATGGCCGCGCTCATGGGAACGCTGCCGATCGCGCTGGGCTACGGCGCGGGCGCCGAGTCGCGCCGGCCGCTCGGCCTCGCCGTCGTCGGCGGCCTCGTGTTCTCCCAGTCGCTGACGCTCTTCGCCACGCCCGTTTTCTACCTTTACATGGAGAAGCTGGCCGCCCTCGTCCGCCGCCGCCGCTCGCCCGCCCCGCCGCGCGAACCTGCCGACCAGCCCCGCCTGGCCGAACTCCGCGCCTGAGGTCCTCGCCCCCCTCACGCCAGTGAGGGGCAACGGGAGGGAACAGGGAACAGGGAACAGGGAACAGGGAACAGGGAACAGGGAAATCCGAACCCCGACCGCAAGGGAGGGGCCAGCCGGAATGCTGAATGCCGAATGC
>CAZHIE010000151.1:6636-10499 GCA_964532435.1 uncultured Planctomycetales bacterium | reverse complement strand
GCTTTCGCGCCGCGGCGCGATGTGCTAACGTCCGCGTCCCGGGCGATGCGCCCGGCGTGCCTCAGTCCGGATTTCGAACAAGGTGGATTTCATGGGTCGCAACGGCGTGGAGTTTTCGTTTTCCGCCGGGGGTCGCGCTGCCGGCGGCGACGTTCTCGTGGTTCCGCTGCTGGTCAAGCCGGCGCCGCCGATGGAGCTGGTCAGCCGGGTCGACGCGACCTGCGACGACGCAATCTCCGAGCTGCTCGAACTCGGCGCCGTAGGCGAAGAAGCTGGGGCACTTGCGCACACGACGCGCGGCGGCGCCTATCGCCGCATCGTCGCGGTCGGTCTCGGCGCGGCCGAGAAACTGACGTTGCAGCAGATTCGCGTCGCGGCGGCCGCGGCGGCCCGCTGGCTGATCGCGGAAAAGCGCGGCGGAGCGGCGCTCTGGGTGGACGGGCTGGTTGGTTGCGGCGTGGAGGGCGCCTCGGCGTGCTGGGCCGAGGCGATGGCGCTGGCGGGCTTTCGATACGCCGAGCACGTCGCGGTCGAGAAGCCGGGGCCGGCGAAAATCGCCATCGAGCTGCGCGCCAGCGAGGCGGGTCACTCCACGCGCGTGCTGCCCGAGATGCGCGAGGCGGCCGTGCTGGCGTCGGCGGTGAACTACGCCCGCCGCCTGGCGCATGATCCGCCGAACGTGGTCGACCCCGAGACGCTGGCCGACGAGGTGCGCCAGCTCGCCCGCCGCGCCCGGCTGAAATGCACGGTAATCGCGGCGCCGCGGCTCAAGCAGATGAAGATGATGGGCATTCTCGCCGTCGGCGCGGGCGCCGCGGCGCAGCCCTGCCTGATCGAGCTGGAGTATCGCGGCTCGCCGCGCGCCCGCAGCAAGATCGCGCTCGTTGGCAAGGCCGTCACGTTCGACACGGGCGGCTATTCGATCAAGCCGGCCGACGGGCTGGAGAAGCTCAAGTTCGACAAGTGCGGGGCGATGGCCGTGCTGGGCACCATGCTCGCCGCCAGCCAGCTTCGCCTGAAGTGCAATCTCGTGGGCATCATCCCGGCCGCGGAGAACGCGATCTCGGACCGGGCGTATCGTCCGGGCGACATTCTGCGGATGTACAGCGGCAAGACGGTGGAAGTGACGAACACGGACGCCGAGGGCCGGCTGATTCTCGCGGACGCGCTGTGGTACGCGCAGGAGAAGCATAAGCCGACGCACCTGATCGACCTGGCGACGCTGACGGGCGGCGTGCGCGTCGCGCTGGGCGTTGTTGCCGCGGGGCTGATGAGCAACGACGACAACCTGGCGGCGGACCTGGAAGAGGCGGGCCGGCGCACGCACGAGCGGCTGTGGCGGTTGCCGCTGTGGGATGAATATCGCGAGCTGATCAAGGGGACGGATTCGGACATCAAGAACTCGTCGGGCAAGCGCGACGCGCACTCGATCGTGGGCGGGATGTTCCTCAAGGAATTCGTCCGCAAGGAAACATCGTGGGCGCATCTCGACATCGCCGCGACCGCCACGGCGGAGGAGCCGCGCCCGCCGCTCGGGAAAGGTGCGACGGGATTCGGCGTACGATTGCTGGTGGAGTTTCTGCGCAAGCGCAGCGGGTGAACCGCTCGTGCGGGGCCGACGCGGAGGCTGCGGATGAGCGACACGCGACGAGTCGGACCGGCGGTCGATCTGCCGCGGATCGAGCGGGCGGTTCGCGAGATTCTGCTGGCGGTGGGCGAAGATCCCGAGCGCGACGGCCTGCGCAAGACGCCCGCGCGCGTCGCGCGGATGTACGCGGAGGTCTTCGCCGGGCTGCGTGAGGATCCGGAGCACCACCTCGAGACGCAGTTCGACGAAAACTACCACGAGCTGGTCGCGCTGCGCGACATTCCTTTCAGCAGCATGTGCGAACATCACCTCATGCCGTTCGAGGGCAAGGCGCACATCGCGTACATCCCCGGTGGAAAGGTCGTCGGGCTCTCCAAGCTGGCGCGGATCGTGGAGGCATACTCGCGCCGCCCCCAGGTGCAGGAGCGGCTCACGTCGCAGGTGGCCGACCTGCTGGCGGACAAGGTCGGCGCGCAGGGCTGCGCCGTTGTCATCGAGGCCGTCCACACGTGCATGACCTGCCGCGGCGTCCGCAAGCCGGGCGCCGTGATGGTCACGTCCGCGCTGCGCGGCGTGCTGCACACGAATCAGGCGACGCGCGCGGAGGTGCTGTCGCTGCTGCACGGCGCTTCGTAGCCGGCCGTCGCCATCGTCACCGCGATCCGACTCTCCCCCCGGGCCCATCCGCGCCAGCACCCTTGACTCCCATAGGAGTGTTTGTACACTCCTGTCGGAGTGTTCGAGGACGAGGAATGGCAAAGCCCAAGCGCGCCCGGAAAACGGCCGTCACGCTGAAAATCCCCGGCGAACTCTACGAGAAGCTCGCCGCGCTGATCGCGAGCACCGGCTTTCGCAGCGTCACCGAGTTCGCGATCTACGTGCTGCGCGACGTGGCCTCGGCCGGAAAGCTCGACGCGAAGCCGCCGGGCCTGAGCGAGCGCGAGCTGGAGCTTGTGCGTCAACGGCTGCGAGCGCTCGGATACATCGAGTAATTCGCGATAGCGCGACTGTGGGGAAAGGACCGTCGCTCGGGCCTCGCTCTCGTTGCGCGCCGACGCCGCGAACGGGCGCTCGCGCGTCGCAGCGCGGCCGGCGCAAGGAGGATCGCATGAACGGCAACATCGCCCGCATCTATGAGCGACTGGAGCGCGGCCGGCCCGACCCCGGTACGCGAATGTGGCGCCATGTCGCGAGCGACCTGAGCGCCGCGATGGCGGTTCCGGCATGACGCCCACGGTCGCGATCATCGGCGGCGGGTGCAGCGGGACGCTGCTCGCCGCGCAGCTCCTCCGCCGGCGGGCGCCAGCATGCATTCACCTGATCGAGCGGCGCGCGGCGGTCGGCCGCGGCGTGGCCTACTCGACCGACAGTCCGGCACATCTGCTGAACGTTCCGGCCGGGCGAATGAGCGGGTTGCCCGATTCTCCGGATGACTTTCTGACGTGGGCGCGGCGGCGCGACGCGGACATCGACGGCGGCAAGTTTCTGCCGCGCGGCTGGTATGGGGAATACCTCGAACACGTGCTGGGCGCCGCGCGCGAGGCGAATCGCGGCGTCGCCGAGCTTCATCTGCACCGCGACGACGCGACGAGCGTTCGACTGTCGCCGGGCGGCGAAGCGGCAGAGATCGAGTTGGCCGGCGGCGGGACGGTGCGCGCCGATCGCATCGTGTTGGCACTGGGGAACCTGCCACCTGCTCCGCTCTCCGACAGCATTCTGCGAGACAAGTCGCGCTGGGTTGCCGACCCATGGGCGGAGGGCGCGCTGTCGGGTTGTCGGCCCGATGATGCGCTGCTGTTCGTGGGGACGGGACTGACGATGATCGACGTCGCGCTCGGCCTGACACGGGGCGGGCATCGCGGGCCGATGATCGCCGTGTCGCGGCGCGGGCTGCTGCCGCAGGCGCATCGCTCGCCGGCGCAGCCGCCGCCGCCGCATCGATCGCCGATGCTGAGCGAACAGTCGCGCAGCGCGCGGGGATTGCTCGGCTGGCTTCGGGACGAAGTCCGGCGCGGCGCGGCGGCGGGACTGGATTGGCGCGAGGTCGTGAACAACCTGCGCCCGATCACGCCGCAATTGTGGTCCGGGCTTCCGGCGGGCGAGCGCGAGCGGTTTCTGGGTCACCTGCGTCCTTTCTGGGACGTGCATCGACATCGCATGGCGGCGCCGGTCGCCGAGTTTGTCGATGCCGAGCGGCGCAGCGGGCGGCTGCGGATTCTGGGCGGCAGGATCGTGCGGATCGGGGGGAATGCAGCCGAGGGCGGCTGCGGTCCAC
>CAZHIE010000151.1:0-6536 GCA_964532435.1 uncultured Planctomycetales bacterium | reverse complement strand
TTGTCAACGGCGAGCCGCGGGAAATTGCGGCCGACGCGACCGTTGCCGCGCTGCTCGACGCGTGCGCGCTCGCTCCGCAACGCGTCGCGGTCGAGGTCAACGAGGCGCTCGTGCGCCGGGCGGAGTTTGCCGCGCGCCGCCTTTGCGACGGCGATCGGGTCGAAATCGTGACGCTGGTTGGCGGTGGATAGGCGGCGGGCGCGAGCGCGGCATGGCGAAACGTGCGATTTCGGAAGTCGGATGCTTCGGCGGTCGGCCGGCCGGCGATTGCGACAGATCGAACGCCGGGCGCCGCGCTCCCTGACGGTCGCGGCTCTGATCGGACAAATTCGAACGCGGATCGGACGACGCTGGACGCGGATCGGACGGCTCTGGACGCGGATCGGGCGGGCGCAGGGTGAAGCATGACGTTTCCGATTCCTCCTCTCACCATCGCGGGTTTCTCGTTCCGCTCGCGCCTGTTCGTCGGCACGGGCAAGTATCAGCGCGGCGGCGAGCCCGATTATGACCTGATGCGCGAGGCGCTGGACGCTTCGGGCTGTGAAGTCGTCACCGTCGCCGTGCGGCGCGAGCGGCTGATCGACAAGTCCGGCCGCAACATTCTCGATTTTCTCGACCTGAAGCGCTACACGATTCTGCCGAACACGGCCGGCTGCTTCAGCGCCGACGACGCGATTCGCTCCGCCCGGCTCGGGCGCGAACTGCTGGAAGGGCTGGACCATCGCGGCGCGAAATGGGTGAAGCTGGAGGTGCTGGGCGATCGGCAGACGCTGCTGCCCGACCCGATGGAGACGCTGCGCGCGGCGGAAGCGCTGCTGAAGGAGAACTTCGCCGTTCTCGCGTACGCGAATGACGACCCGATTTTGTGCCAGCGGCTCAAGGCGCTCGGCTGTGCCGCGGTGATGCCGCTCGGCTCGCCGATCGGCAGCGGGCAGGGCATTCTCAATCCGAGCAACATCCGCATCATTCTGGAGCAGCTCAAGCACGACGATCCGGACTATCCCATCGTCGTCGACGCGGGCGTCGGCACGGCTTCCGACGTGACGATCGCGATGGAGCTTGGCGCCGACGGCGTGCTGCTGAACACGGGCATCGCTTCGGCACGCGAGCCGGTGATGATGGCGACGGCGATGCGGCACGCGCTCGACGCGGGCTACTGGGCGTTTCGCGCGGGGCGGATACCGCGCAAGCTTTATGCGTCTGCGTCGTCGCCGGTCGAGGGCGTGATCGCGGCCGCGCGAGCGTAACGGCATTCGCAATGCAAGACCCGCGGACATCGACGATGGGCGCTTCGCCGCGCCGCGGCCGGTCGGAGCCGTTTCCGCCCGAATGCCCGGTGGATCGCTTCTCCCTGCGGCGCCGCAACCAGGCGTGCATTGCGGTGATCGCGCTGGGGATGTTGAATTTTCTGGCGTATACCGTGATTTACGCCGGGCTGGGCGGCGACGCGGCGAACGGCGCGCGGCGCGTGGTGCTGGCAGGCGACGGCACGCGCGCAGTGCATTTCACGGTTCGCGGCCACCACATCCGCTCGCTCTCGGGACAGGAGCGCGAGGTGTCGGCGGCAATGTGGATCTATAGCTATCTGCACTCGATTTCGGTGCCGATCACCTCGGGCGCGCTGATCATCAGCATGTTGATCCTGGCGCGGCCGCACATTCTGGCGACGATGCGATATGGATGGATCAGCGGCCAGACGTTTATCGTCGGGTTCGGGACGATCGTCTTACTGATCACAGCGAGCCTGACGGTGCTGTTTGTGTGGGATTTCGCGGCGCAGATGAGTCAGTGACCGTCATGGCGGCGGAGGGAGTCGCATCTTAGATTGCCGCAATGAGGTATCTGCACCATGCGCTCTCGCTGCTGCGGTGGCTGCTGCTCGGCGGAACGGCTCTGGCGGCGGGAATTGCGAAGTCCGGAACAGCTCCGACATGGATGCCCGAACCGTTTTGCTCCATATTTCCATGGACCGTCGCCAACCAGTGGTGGTTGCTGCCCGGTCCGCCCGTCGTCGCGGTCGCGTGTCAGTGGGCGCTCTCAAGATTGGCGTTGCGCGATCGCGAAGCGCAGCTTCAGGCGCTGCTGAGCGACGTGCTGACGACGCTCCGCAGCCGCTTCATTCCCGCCACAGTTCGGGAAGATCCAGAAGTCGATCATCGCCTGACGCTGTACTGCGCCGATCGCAAGCAGGCGAAGTTGCGAATCTTCGCACGTTCCGGCGAAGCAACGCGAAATTCCGGCACCTGCTGGCAAATCGATCCAAACGATCGAAATCGATGCCAAGGCGTCGCCGGAGTGGGTTGGTACCTGAACTCGACAATGTTCGTACCCGAGCGGGGCGAGGAGCCGCTTCCGGACATTTCCCGCGAATCCACCTCGCGAGATGAAGAGAGCTACGCCGCGCGTACGTTTGTCACTTGCGAGGACGTACGCCGAAATCGTTGGAAGGCGCGCAGCTTCGCCACATTGACGGTTCGCGTCGACGGCCGGCGCTGGGGCGTGCTGGTTCTCGATAGCGTCGATCCGGAGGGCGCCAACCGACGCATCGTTCGCAAAGTCGAATTTGCGGTCGACATGATCGCGGATATCATCAGGGCGTGGAGGAGGCCGTGAGACAGGCTTGGAACAGAATTGATGTTGCCGCGCTGTCTGTGCCGCCGGAGACGGAAACGGTACGCGGCGTGACCGTGGCGGTGCAGATCTCTCCGTATGACCGACCGCTTGCGTTCCGCGGATTCCATGTCCCGGAAGAGGGCGTATTTCGCATCGAGTTCAAATACTGCGACGACGAGCCGTGTGGCCCCACGCGGCCGATCGACAAGCTTGTTTCCGTCCGGCTTGGGATGCACAGCGAAAAGCTCCTTTCGATCGACATCGCCGTCGATTCGTTCGACCTGCAACGCGTGACGCTTTGGATTGAACGCGCGGATGCCGCCGTGAGGCAATTGCGCGAAACTGTCACGCGCCCCAGCGCCCGGCTGAACTATGGCGCAGTCGATCGCGTGCTTGCGTCGGGCTGCAATCGGGACGCGCTCGTCGCCAGTACGAATTGAGTCCGTTTGATCCACACTTTTGCGCATCACGCCCATCCAGACCGGCTCCGTCCATGTCCGCTCGCGCCGCCGGCTCGTGCGCGACGCATTCGGCGGGCGCAGCGAGCAGGAACAGTCCGCCGCCGAGTGGTTGCCGCCCGCGCCCGTGCTCGCGTACGTCGTCGAGCATCCCGAGGGGCTGCTCGTCATCGACACGGGGCAGGCGGCGCGCGATTGGGAAACCAGCGCCAGCGCCGCCGACGGTCGGCGCGTCGCGCTGCGCTCCAACGTGCGTTTCGAGGTCACGCCCGATCAGGAGATCGGTCCGCAGATGGAGCGGCTCGGCCTGCCGCCCGCCTCCGTCCGCTGGGTCGTGCTGACGCACCTGCACCACGATCACGTGGGGGGCGTTAAGTATTTTCCCTATGCCGAGGTGCTCGTCAGCCGGGTCGAGTCGGACTCCCCGCAGAAGCTGCTGCCCGGCGAAACGCCGCAGCGCTGGCCGGACTGGCTCGCGCCCACGCTGGTCGACTTCGAGCCGCAGCCGTTCGGGCCGTTCGCGGCCAGCGTGCCGCTGACCGCCGCGGGCGACGTCCTGCTTTTGCCGACGCCGGGCCACACGGCGGGGCACACGTCCGTCGTGGCGCAGGACGGCGACCTTGCCTGTTTTTTCTGCGGCGACGCGGTGTTTTCGCAGGAATATCTGCTCGCCCGCGCGCTGAACGCACCGGCCGCCGACCCACGCGAGGCGCGTCGAACGCTCGATCGGATGCTCGCGCTGGCGCAATCCCGGCCGACGCTGTTTCTGCCCGCGCACGACGCCGGCGCGGCGCAGCGGCTGGCGGCCCGCGAACCGCTGCGCGCGTGAGGCGAAGTCGGGCGCGCCAGATCGCGTTCCGTCATTCGCCGCGCCGCGCGGTGCGAAGACGGCCGATCGGGCGGTCATGTACAGCCGCCCGAGCGGCCAATAGACTACGCGGCACTGCGGCTGCAATTCGTGGACGGGGCTCGGCTTTCCGCGGCGCGGCGGTCGCGGCCGCTTGCCTCAGCCTGCCTTGCAGCGCAGCCAGTGGAGTATTCGCAATGCGCAAGAACCTGGTGTGCGTTTTCGTTCCAGCCTGCGCGGCGGCGCTGTTCGCCGCTGGGGCGGCGGCGCAAACCGCGCCATCGAACGGGTCGTCGGACCCGCTTTTCCCGTACAGCCCGTCGCTGGCGATGGCGCAGACCTCCAACGGCGCCAAGCCGCAGCCGCCCGCGGCACAGCCGGCCAAGCCGCAACCCGCCCAGCCGGCCCGCGCGGCCGAGACGCGCGTGGTCAAGGAGACATCCGGCGAAAGCCCGTTCCACTACCGCGAGATCAGCGACTTCTTTAACGTCCGCGAAGCGTACTCAAACGTGGACGCGAACGAGTGGGAATTCGAGGTCGAGGCCGAATGGGCGACACGCAGCGGCGAGTCGGATGAGTATGGCCCGGCGTTCTCGCTCAAGTACGGCATCACCAACACGCTGCACGCGGCGATCGAAGTGCTGCCGATCCGGCTGGGCGACGGCGGCGATCAGGGCAACGGCGACATCGCGCTGATTGTGTTCAACGAGTTCTGGAAGGAAACCGACTGGATCCCCGCGTTCGGCGCCTGGCTCGAAGGCCGCTTTCCGACCGGCGAAGGCTCGTCCGGCGTCGACGCCGAAGCGCACGTCAACGTCACCAAGCAGCTCGCGAAAAACTGCCGCGCCCATTTCGAGGGCTTCATCATGACCGCCAACGGCAGCCGCGGCGGCGATGATGACGACAGGCGCGACTTTCAGTGGGGCGCCGGCCCGGGTTTCGACTATTCGCTGAGCGACGACACGATCTTTGCCGTGAACTATCTGAACCGCGTCAGCGACGAATACGGCGACCACAACTCCAACGTCGTGGAATTCGGCCTGGCGCAGCGCGTCGCGCCCAACCAGCACATCAAGCTGGCGGTCGACGTCGGCGTCGATGGCCAGGAATCCACCGAAAACCTGGCGGCCAAGCTGCAATGGTCGATCGAGTGGTAATCGGATAGAAGCGAGCGAGGCGGGCCGCGCCGAGTGCGCGCGACCCGCCTCGTTTGCATTACGGAAGCTCTGCGACGCGACGCCCCGCAGGCGCCTTCCGCCCCCCCGTTTACGCCTTCGACTCCCGCCCGAACGCCCGCATCGCGACCAGATCCGCCAGCCGCTCGCCGCGCGTCCGCGCGTTGGCCGCCGGCACGCCCAGTTCCTTCTCGACGTAGCGTTCGCCCACGACGTTGTCCGTCGCCGGACCGCTCATCACGTCGATCGCCCGGCCGAGCTCGCGCGATTGCTCGCGCGCCCCCCACGCCGCGACGAGGTCGGTCGCGCACATCACGTGTACCGAGATGGCGGTGCGGATCTCCTCATCCTGGTAGAACGAGCGCACGCCGTAGCCGCCGATGATGCCGTCGCCCATCTCCACCACGATGGCGTCGAGGCCGTTGGTGCGGGCCATCTCGTTGAGCAGGCCCTTGGCCATCGGCGCGAGGTTGTCGAAGCCGGCCGTCGAGGGGTGCCCGGCGTTGAGGAAACTCAGCACGCGCACGGCGCCGTGGTCCTTCATGTTCAGCTCGTCGCGCAGGGCCGCGACGCCGGAGAGCTTTAGCGCGCCGAAACGGAAGCCGCGCTGGTTGAGCTGCGCGATGATCTCGCACGCGGCCCGCGTCTTGCCCGCCGACATGCACGTGCCCGAAACGACCACCAGCGGATACTTGCACTTCAGCCGGTTGGCCGGGGCGATCGCGCCGTCGCGGATGTTCATCACCTTGCCGTCGCGCAGCGCCAGGCCCAGCACCTTGACGCGCAGCGGCTGGCCCAGATCTTCATTGCCCGACGTGCAGACGCCGATCACGCCGCCGAGGTTGAGCACGTTGAGCGTGTCGCCGACGTGGACGGACGGGGGGCAGTGGCCGACGAAGCCGCGCAGCGCCTGGCGCGTGCCGAGCGTGCCGACGATCACGTCGCCCTTGGAGATGTGGGCCTGGCGGCCGCCGACGAGTTCGAGCACGTCGTAGACGCGCTTCTCCTCGAGCGCCTTCACCACGACGATGTCGCCGTCGCGAACGGGCCCGCCTTCGACGATCTCGACCTCGTTGGCATCGACGCGGCCGCAGGTGGACGAGGCGATCTTGTGTGCGAAGATTTTCGGCATCTTGGGTGTCTGTGAACCTCCTGTGTCAAAACGGACGCATTCCACTTCGGATTCGGAAACAAACGCTCACGTACGAGTGTAGCGAGCGCCGACGGCGACGGGGCCGGCAAATTTTGGCCGCGAGCTTCGGCGAGCGCGGTCCGCTCCGATCAGAGCCGCGAGCGTAAGCGAGCGCGGCGCTCGGGCGCGAGCCCGGGTACATCCGCACGAAAGCCTTTTCGCTCTTTCGCCCGACACAACTCCGCACGCTACGCTCGCTGACGCTCGCGGCTCTGATCGGACACGCTCGCGGACGCTCGCGGCTTGGATCG
>CAZHIE010000150.1:193-10523 GCA_964532435.1 uncultured Planctomycetales bacterium | reverse complement strand
CGCCCACCGGCGCAGCGCGTGCAGCAGCGGCTGGCGCTTCTCCCGGCCAAGCTCGAATCCGCTGCGCTCCATCTCGCGCTCGGCCGCTTCCAGCGGCCAGCCCTGCCGCGCGATGCGAAAGGCCGCGCACAAAATGCCCGTGCGATGAAAGCCCTGCTCACAATGAACGAGCACCGGACGCAGCGCGGGTTGATCGACAACCGCCAGAAAGCGATCGAACACGTCGGGCGGCGGCGGGCGCGAGTCGGAGAATTTCACGTGCTCCAAATGAACACCGCCTCGCTCGCACCAGGCGCGCTCCTTGCGGAACCAGCGGCCGCGCAGCGGGTGGCGCGTGCCGCCGCGGGCGCAGACGACGGCGCGCAGGCCATGCTCGGCCGCGATGCGGTCGAGGTCGCGCGTGCGCGGCTGGCCGCAGCGCAGAAGCACGCCGGGCTCGACCACGGCGAAGTGGGTCAGGCCGTCATAGCGTGCGCCGACGAGGCCGCTGAGCCAAAGTTTCCATTGGTGCAGGCTGGCGGCGCCGGCGCGGATGCGCGGCGCGGCGTAATCTTGCGGAACGGCGCGAGACGTTGGAGCCGCGCCCCTCGGCGCGGCGCCATGCGGCGGGCCGTCGCGCGGGCCGGACGGCGCGCCATCGCGCGATCGCTCGGTCAACGCCCGTCTCCGACGCGCGTGCCGAGCGGCTCGCCCAGAATGACGCGCTTCATCGTGCCCGCCTTAAAGAGGTTGAACACGACGATGGGCACGTGGTGCTGCTGGCAGACGTCGATGGCGCTGACGTCCATCACCTTGAGCCGGCCGTCGATGACTTCGTTGTACGTCACCTGCGTGTACAGCTTCGCATTCGGATTGCGGGCCGGGTCGTCGTCGTAGACGCCGTCGACCTTGGTCGCCTTGAGCAGCACGTCGGCCTTCAGCTCGGCCGCGCGCAGCGCCGCGCACGAATCCGTCGTGACGTGCGGATTGCCCGTGCCGGCCGCCAGGATGACGATCCGGTTCTTGTCCAAATGGCGCAGGCAGCGGCGGCGGATGAACGGTTCGCAGACGCGCGAGATCGAGATGGCGCTTTGCACGCGGGTCGTATGGCCGATGTGCTCGAGCGCTTCCTGGAGCGCCAGGGCGTTGAGCACGGTGGCGAGCATGCCCATGTAGTCGGCGGTCGCCAGCTCGATGCCCAGATCTTCGGCGAAGTTCGCCCCGCGCAGGAAGTTTCCGCCGCCCACCACGACGGCCAACTGCACGCCGAGCTTGTGGACCTCGTCCAGCTCCCGCGCCACGCTGGCCAGCTCCTCGCGCTGGATGCCGAATCCGCCGCGCGGACAGAATCCCTCACCGCTGATCTTCAGCAGCACCCGGCGATAGCGTGGCTGGCTCATGGCGGGAAACCCTCGATTGCGTGTCGTCGATCCGGACGGCGCGGATCATAGGGCCCGGTGCGCGAAATGAACAGATTTGCGCGAATGCCGGCCGCGGTTGAATAGTGGCGCGCCCCGCCCGAATATCCTCGATGTGAATACCGCCGCGCCGATCGCCGAGCCGCAGCCACCGTGCGCGACGGCTGCGCCGCCGGATCTTCTGCACTCGGTCGTCGCCGAGTTGCTTGCGGCGCACCGGCGGATCACGGCCGCCGGTCTCGCGGCGGCGGCCGCCGCCGCGCGGTCATGCGTAGCGTCGCTAATGCTGGCCGAAGCGGCCCTGCGTTATGCGGGCGGGCCGCCGCGTCCGCCGCAGTTGGCCGTGCTGGGCCCGACGCAGACGGGCAAGAGCACGATTGTGAATCTTCTGTGCCGGGGCGACTTTGCGGGCGTCAGTCCGCTCGCCGGGTTCACGGTCCGCGCGCATGGCTTTGCGCTGGGCGGCGCCGACGCGTCGTCGCCAGCCGGCACGGCGCAGGCGTACGCAGTCGAACAGTCGCCCGCGTCGCCGCCATTGCCGGACTGCGTCGTGTGGGATACGCCGGACTTCGACTCGCTTGCGGCGCACGAGTATGAACAGAGCGTGCTGGAGATCGCCGCGCTGGCCGACGTCCACGTCTTCGTGCTCAGCAAGGAGAAATACGGCGACTTGTCCGCGTGGCGAATGCTCGAGCTGGTCGCGCCGCTCCGCCGCCCGCTGCTGATCGTGCTCAACAAGCTCTCGCCGGACGCCGCCGACGTGATCGAACGGTCGCTGCGCCAGCGACTGGCCGAGCGTGCCGGTCGCGTGCCGGACGCCGCGATCGTGCGAATGTCGCATCGGGCCGCGCCGCCGACGGCTGCCGGGCTGAGCCGAGACGAAGAAGCGGATGCGATTCGCCGCGCGGCGGCTGATCTTGTCGCGAAGGCCCCGGTCGCCACGAACCGGTCGGCCGACGCGCGCCGTGGCGCCGCTCGGCTGGCTGCGGCGCATTGGCGCGAATGGACCGAGCCGGCCCGGAGAGAGCACGAAACGCGGCAGGCCTGGCGCGGCCTCGTGCGCGCGGAGCTGGACTCATTTGCGGCCGCGTATGAGCGCGACTATCTGAATCATCCGCAACGCTACGACGCTTTCCGCCGGGCGTCGATCGAGCTGTTGCGGTTGCTGGAGATCCCGCGGCTGACGCAGTTCATCACGCGCGCGCGGGCGGCGGTGACGTGGCCGCTGCGGCAGGCGATTCGCGCCGGGCGGTCGCTGGTCACGGGCGGCGGCGGCGCGGCGGGGCCGCACGATCTCGGCCCGGAGGCGGCGATCTTGCGCGACGCGGCGCGCACGCTGCTGCACGGGCTGCAACGCGACGTCGCCCGCCAGCGCAACGGCGCGGACGCCACGCAGCACGTGTGGGCCGCGCTGGATCGCCGGCTCGACGAGCAGTCGGCGGCGCTGGAGTCGCGCTTCGACGCGGCGCTGGCGGCGCACGATGCGCAGGTGGAGCAACAGACGCGCGAGTGCGCCCGCGAGATTTTTGAAGAGCTGCGGCGGCAGCCGGCGCGACTTGCGGCGCTCCGCGCCGCGCGCGCCACGATCGACGCCGGGGCGATCGCGCTGGCGGTGAAGAGCGGCGGGCTGGCCCCGATCGACGCGCTCTACGCGCCGGCGACGTTCGCGCTAACGTCGCTGCTGGTCGAAGGCTTTGCCGGCTTGCAGATGAAGCAGGCGTTCGCCGGTCTTCGCGCACGGCAGCGCAGCCTTGTGCAACGCGAGCTGATCGGCGAATCATTCGAGCCGGCGCTCTACGAAATCGCTGAGAATCTGACCGGTCCGGGCATCGTCGCGGTTCCGATGACGCGGCTGCGCGAGGCCGAGCGCTATCTCGCGGAGTTTGGGGGAGGCGCCGCCGATGCGTGAGCACGACGTGGCCCTCTTCGACGCCGCCGCGGAGTGGGCGAGCCGCGCCCACGCGGCCGGTTGGCTCTTCGACGACGCGGCGCAGCGCGTCCACGCCGCGCCGCGCGCCAGCCCGGACGACCTGTTCGCCCCGCAGCCGGCGCGGCCGCTGGTCGTCGCGCTGTTTGGCGGAACGGGCGTGGGCAAGAGCAGCCTGCTGAATCTCATCGCCGGTCAGGACATCGCGCGCGTCGGCCCGGAGCGTCCGACCTCGCGCGAGGTCACGATCTATCTCCATGAATCGGTCGAGCTTGCCGACCTGCCGCCCGGCTTGCCCGTGGACAAGGTGCGCATTCACCGGCACGCGGGCGAGCCGTGGCGCGACGTCCTGTGGCTCGACGCGCCCGACATCGACAGCACGGCCGAGGAAAATCGGCACACCGCGCTGGCGTGGCTGCCGCACGTCGATCTGCTCATTTACGTCGTCAGCCCCGAGCGCTACCGCGACGACGCCGGCTGGCGCGTGCTGCGCGAGCGCGGCGGCCGGCACGGTTGGGCGTTCGTGATCAACCACTGGGACCGCGGCCACGATTCGCAGCGTGCGGATTTTGAGCGCCTGCTCGAACAGGCGGGTTTCGGCGAGCCGTTGCTGCTGTGTACAAGCTGCGCGCCCAATCGCCAGCCCTCCGGCGCCGATGAGCTTCCTTCGCTGCAATCCGCGATTCGCGAACTGCTGGCCGCACACGGCCTGGCGGAGCTGGCCCGCACCGGCCGGCGCGCTCGGCTGGATGATCTCGATCGAGCGTTGATTACGGCGGGCGTCGAACTCGGCGACGAGGGCTCGTGGGCGAGGCTGACGCAAATGGCGGCTGACGGCTGGCCCGCGACCGCGACGACACTGTCGCAGGGCGTGGATTGGATCATTCGGGCCCGCGCCGCTCAGTACGCCGAACGGCCGACGGACTGGATCGCGCGGGCGGCCGCGGCGGCGGGGCCGGGCGCGGGGCGCGCGATTGCCGCGCTGCGCGGCGTGGCCGACTCTTCGCCGGCGCCGGCCGAAGCGGGCGCCGCGCCGTCGCCGCCAGCGCTGGTCGATGGCCTGTGGGATGATTGGTTCGCCGGCCGATTTCGCGCTTATCTGGACGAGATCGAAGTGGCCGCGCGGCACGCGCCGCTTGGCGGGACGGCGATGCAGCGGGAGCTGGATTCGGCCAGCGCGGCGGCGGAGGGCGCGTTTGCGGCGGGCTGCGAGACGGGGGTCCGGTTTGCGCTGGCGCGCAGCCTGGCGCGCTGGCGCACGGGCCTGCTGGCCGCGTCGCGCTGGTTGTCGCGCGTGATGCCGGCTGCGGCGCTGCTATGGGTCGGGTATGCGGTCGTGCTCGGGTATTACCGCGCGACGACGTCGGCGGGCGGGCCGCTGCGATTTCTCGGGGCCGAGTTCGCGATTCACAGCGTGCTGCTCGTGCTCGTGGCGTGGGCGCTTCCGTATGCGGCGAATCGGGCGTTGCGACCGTCGGCGGAGCGGTTGCTGGCGGCGGCGCTGCGGCGGGGCGTGGCGGAAGGGTGCGAGTCGCTGGGCGGTCTCGTGAGGGAGTCCTTGCGGCGCGCCGCCGCCGATGCGAAGCGCCATCGGGACGAGCTGCACGAGATTCGCCGGCGCATCCGCGAGGCCGCGCCGCTGGCGCAACGATCGCCCGCGACGCGCCGGCTCGTGGCGCAGACTTGAGGCTACGCCGACGGCGCCGCTACGACGTTGGCGAGCGTTCCGATCCCCGACAACTCCACCTCGACGCGATCTCCCAGTTTCAGAAACACCGGCGGCGTGCGGGCCATGCCGACGCCCTCGGGCGTCCCCGTCAGAATCACCGTGCCCGGCAGGAGCGTGAACTGATGCGACAGGTAGCTGACCAGCGCGCGCACCGGGAAGATCATGTCGCTTGTGTTCGCATCCTGCATCGGGTTGCCGTTCAGCCGGCTTTGCACGCGCACGCGCGTCGGGTCGATTTCATCGGCGGTCACCAGCCACGGCCCGAGCGGGCAGAACGTGTCGAACCCCTTGGCCCGCGACCACTGCTTGTCCTTGCGTTGGCAGTCGCGCGCCGACACGTCGTTGGCGCATGTGTACCCGAGAACGTGATCCAACGCCTGCTCCGGCGAAATGCAGCGCGCCTTCCGCCCGATCACGACCGCCAGCTCGGCCTCGAAATCCACCTCGGCCGGAGCGCTGGCCGGCAGGACAATTGTCCCGCCCGGCCGATTCAGCGACGTGGTCGGCTTTTGAAAAATCATCGGCGCTTCGGGCACTTCCGAGCCGGTTTCCTTCGCGTGCGCCCGGTAGTTTCGCCCAATCGCGAAGATGTTCGGCGGCTCGCAGGGCGGCAAGAGCTGCGTCACGCCGACGCTCGCCGAGGCGAACCGCAAATCGCTGAATAGCTCGCCGGCGAGGGGTTCGGCCGAGCGGCCGTCGGGCGAGATTCGCCCGTAAAGCGTCCTTCCATCCGTCGAGACGAACCGGGCGATCCGCATCGCAATTCCCCAGACGTCGCACAGGGCGAAGCCCGGCCGGACAGTGCGCGTGTCGCGGGCCGGGTCGGCGTGAGCGTAGCGGAAACAAGCGCTGGTTCACAGGCCGGAAGGAGTGGCGAACTGCGCCGCGGCGCGCGCGACGCTTCGCGAATCGATGTTCCACGATTGCGGGTCGGCGGCCGAGTCGCCGCGGACGACGGCGCAGCGGCGCCCCAGCGGCGCCCAGACGGCCGGATCGGTCGGCCCGAAGAGCGTGACGGTGGGCGTGCCGAGCAGCGCCGCGAGGTGCGCCGGCCCGCTGTCGTTGCCGATGAAGACGGCGGCCGCGGCGAGGATGCGCGGCAGATCGCGCGCGTCGGTCAGCGGGATGCAGCCGAAATCCCGACGCAGCGCATTCACGATGGTCGCGTCCCAGCGCTCGAGTTCCACCGGTCCGAGCACGAACACGGGCGCCAGATCGAAGTCGCGAAGCCGAGCGGCGGTTTCGATGAATGCGTCGCGTGGCCAGCACTTGGCCGCGCCGCCGCTGCCGGGATGAATCAGCGCGAGCGCTTTGCCGTCGGCACGGGCGTCGCTGGCGAGATGCGCGACAACGGCAGCGCGGCCCGCGGCGCGGAACTCGTCCGGCACGTGCAGCGCGCCGCCGTCGGCCGAGCGATACGCGCAGGAATCGAGCAGCAGACCTTGCGCCTGCAAGTCTGCGCGCCATTGGCGCGTGATGTGTCGCGGCGGCGCTGTGTCCGTCCGAAGTGCCGGGTCGATGCTCCATACGCGCCGCGCGCCGAACGCAACGAGCGCGCGATGCGGGCCGCTGAGTGGGCCGCCGAGCGCGCTGAATACGCTCCGTCCGCGGACGATTTCGGCGATTCGCGTTCGATCGCCGGGCGATTCGCCGCCCGCCGCGGCGCCGGGCGGCTGCGCCGGCATGTACAGCGCGTGCGAGTCGAGACCGTCGAGGCTCAGCCGCTCGACCGCGGGCCGACAGCCGCGCAGATCGCCCGGATCGACCCGCGAAAGAACGGTCAACCGGCCGGCGCGGCGGACCGCCGGCCAGCGCAGGGCAAGCTGGAGGGTGAGCGCCAGGTCGCCCAGCGCGCCGGCGTGCAGGAGGATGGGGGAGTCGCTCGGCGTCATTTTCGGCAGGGAATGTTACCGGCCGATCGGCTCGCGCCGCCTGCGGAAACAAAGATCGTGCCTGGCGTCGCATTCGCCCGTAGAATTCAAAGGGGCCGCCGCACGGCCTGTTGGGAGCGACGACATGCCCGGGAACGCCCGCGTGCGCAACGGCGCAGCGTCCGCCTTCACGCTGATCGAATTGCTGGTCGTTATCTCCATCATCGCGCTGCTGATCTCGATTCTGACGCCGTCGCTCGGCCGGGCGCGGCAGCAGGCCAAGTCGACCGTCTGCCTGACGCGCTTGTCGGAGTTCATGAAGGGCCTGACCGCGTACAGCCATGACAGCCAGTATCTCCTGCCGCCGGCGCAGTACCAGATTCGGCCGGAGACGGACGCGCCGTGGCATGGCTGGGCCGAGGCGCTGTACAGCTATGTTTACTCGGAGCGCGTGCGCAACCCGCTGGACAACTTTCCGGTGCTGCACAATCTCGGCGGCGAGTTCGAGCTGTTCACGTGCAAGGAAGGAATCCCGCTGGCGAACAGCACGGGGCATTACCGCGTCTACGAGGTGGCGTGGTCGAAAGGGACGCTCGATCAGATCAAGGCGCGCCTGCCGCTGATCGTCGACGCGAACCCGCGCGTCACGCTGCCCGAAGACCTGCTGCGGGCCGACGTGCCGCGCGAGCGCATTGCGGGGCTGGAGGGCGAGGCGTACATCGACGAGCGGCATTACGGCGGGGCGAATTACGCGTTCAACGACGGGCATGCGGTGCGCGACACGAACCTCAAGGAGAAGCTCGCGCAGGATTGGGATCTGGACCCCGACACGCCGAACAACTGACGGCTGCGGCGCTTCGTTTCGCCGCGCAAGAGCAGACCGGATGAGCGACCTCGCCTACCTCGACAACAACGCCAGCACGCGCGTCGATCCGCGCGTGCTCGAAGCGATGCTGCCCTACTTCTCGCAGCGTTTCGGCAACCCGTCGTCGATGCATCAGTTTGGCGCGTCCGTCGCGGCGCGCGTCGAGGAGGCGCGCGGCCAAGTCGCCGCGGCGCTGGGAGCGCGCGATTCCGAGATCGTCTTCACCAGCGGCGGAACCGAGGCCGACAACGCGGCGCTGCACGGCGTGCTGGCCGCCCGGCCGCACAAGCGCCACGTGGTAATCTCGTCGGTCGAGCATCACGCGGTGTTCGAGTACGCCGAGCAGCTCGAACACGACGGCTATGCGGTGACGCGCGTGCGCGTGGACCGGGACGGCCGGCTCGACCTGGCGCATCTGGCCGAGTCGATCCGCGACGACACGGCGCTGGTGTCGGTGATGCTCGTGAACAACGAGACGGGCGTCGTTCTGCCGGTTCGCGAGGTGTGCGAGATCGCGGCGCGGCGCGGCGTGCCGGTGCATAGCGACGCGGTAAACGCGCTGGGCAAGCTGCCGATCAGCGTGGACGAGCTGGGCGTCGCGCTGCTGTCGATTTCCGCGCACAAGGTCTATGGTCCGAAGGGCGTCGGGGCGCTGTACGTGCGTCGCGGCACGTCGATCAGCCCGCTCATCATCGGCGGTTCTCAGGAGCGGCGGCGGCGCGGCGGCACGCTGAACGCGCCGGGGATCATCGGGCTGGGCGCCGCGTGCGCGCTGCTGTGTCCGCACGACGAGGCGGAAGCGCGGCGTCAGCGGCGGCTGCGCGACCGGCTGGAGGCGGGGTTGATCGAGCGCTTCGACAATGCGCACATCGTGGGCCAGGCGGTCGAGCGCGTCGGAAACACGTGCTGCGCGTGCTTTGCGGGCGTGGGGGGCGAGGCGCTGGTGCTGCTGCTCAGCGAAGCGGGCGTGTGCGTGTCGAGCGGCGCGGCGTGCAGCAGCGGCTCGCTCGAACCGTCGCACGTGCTCAAGGCGATGGGTTTCGACGGGTACGTGGGGCAGGGTCAGACGCGCTTCAGCGTGGGCCGATTTTCGACGGACGCCGACGTGGATCGAGCGCTGGCGGTGTTGCCGGAGCTGATGCGAAAGGTGGCGGCGCTGAATCGCGCGTAGGGTCGGGCGTCGGACGCGGACGTTAGACGCTACGGCGCGCGGCTCTGAAATCGCTCGCCTACGCGCGCGATCCGGAAACACCGCCCCGTCCTTCTTCGGCGGCTTCATCCGCGGCATCGTCCGCGGCTTCCAGCGCGGGCGGGCGGGGCGACCGGCCCAGAAGTGTGACGGCGCACAGCAACAGCACGCCCGCCAGCGCCATGGCAGGATAGCGCAGCGGCCCGATCGCCACGGCCCGCAACAGCGGCACGGCCGCCATCCACGCCTCGATCCGGGCGGTCGTGCGCATGGCGTCCACGTCCTCGTTCGACGGTTCCGGCGGCGGCAGGTCGGGCACGGGATCGGTCGGCGCGACGAGGATGGTCTCGGCGCCGGGCGGCGAGAGGCCGAACTCGTCGTGAACGAGCTGCATCACGTAATCCGGGTCGTTCTGGATGTGGTCGATCTGGCGGCGCAGCGCCTGGGCCTCGTAGTCGAGGGCGCGCGACTGCGCCTCGGCGTGCAGCCGGCGCACGCGCGCGTCCTCGCGCTCGAACCAGGCCGGCAGGACCAGCGCCGGCGCGAGCAGGGCGAAAGCCGAGATGCTGAAGATCCAAAACAGCAGTGTGGCGAGTGCGCGGGAGATGGCGGTTGCCTCCTTGCGTGAGACCTCACAGGTCGTTCGGCCGGAGTCCCGTGTGCCGGGAGATTCGCGAAATCATCCGCGGGCCGACCGTCTTGCCATCGTCGAGCGCGAACTCGAAATCGGGGCCAGCCGGGGCGCGCCGAAGTTCCTGTGCGATCCGCTCGGGCGTTTCAGAACCCAGTCGATCCGATGCAGGGCGGCAGCACTCGCCGTGCGGGCGCTGCGTCCCACTGACTCGCGACCCGACCGCGAAGAGCGCCGGCATCTGCGGAATTGCCTCGCCGCTTTCGAGCCGCCCCGCAAATACGCGCGACGCGAGCGCGTCGGCATTTGCAGTCGCGTGCTTGCGCGAGCCGGCGCGCGAGCGTGCCGGGCAAAATGGGGATCTCCGCGATCCGCCGGCCATCGTTCTCTCTTTCGAGGTCGATGGTACGTCTCATGGCAAAAGAATTGTACAGCCCGGCGTTCCAGGTCCGCCAGCCGAGGCAAGTCGGGCGCGAGCCGCCGGGTGTCTCTAAGGCGGTGCGCGTTGGCGCGCGCGATTCACTCCGCGCGAGGCGCGATTCATCCCCCGCGAGGCGGCGCGGGGTTCGAGCCGCGGAGCGGTGTGCATTTTCAGTCGCGAAGCGGCGGACGGTGTGCGTTTTCAGTCGCGAAGCGGCGGACGGTGTGCGTTTTCAGCCGCGAAGTGGCGGACGGTGTGCGTTTTCAGCCGCGAAGTGGCGGACGGTGTGCGTTTTCAGCC
>CAZHIE010000150.1:0-93 GCA_964532435.1 uncultured Planctomycetales bacterium | reverse complement strand
GCGAAGTGGCGAACGGTGTGCGTTTTCAGCCGCGAAGCGGCGACATTCGTTAGCCGGACGCGTAAGCGTCCGGACCGGACCGCCATCGCGCGT
>CAZHIE010000149.1:7874-10679 GCA_964532435.1 uncultured Planctomycetales bacterium | reverse complement strand
CGCTGCCGAAGCTGATCGACGATCTCCGCGTGCCGCTGGCAGACGCGCGATTCGCTCACGCCCAGCACCGCGCCGATCGCCGCCATCGTCAGTTTCTCGTAGTAGTACAACGTCAGGATCAGGCGATCCTGCTCCTTCAGCCCGCGCGTCAGATATTCGCGGATCATCTCGCGCTCGGTGTGCTGCACCGGACCCGGACCCGGATCCACCGGCACCAGACCGCCGCCGTGCGAGTCGTCGCTGCGATCCGAGCCGAGGTCGAGCGGAACCTGATGTGCGGCCATGATTGTCTTCTTCATCTTGGTGAACTTGCCGAGCGACAGACCCATGCGCTTGGCCATCTCCACCGACGTGGCGTGCCGGCCGGATTCCGCCTGAAACCGATCTTCCCCGGCGGTCAGGGCGCGCTCGAACGTGCGCCCGGCCCGGCCGAGCGGGTCGATCTCGCGCTGCCAGTCGCGGATGGCGCCGACGATTCGCTGTCGGCAGTACGTCTCGAATTTCACGCCGCGATCGGGGTCGAACGCCGACACGGCCGCGATCAGCCCGTCGTAGCCGGCGCTGGCCAGCTCATCGGCGGAGACGCGCGGCCAGAGCCGGCGGGCGAGGATTTCAGCGAGTTTGTTGACGATGGGGACGTATCGTTCGACGAGCCGGTTGCGGAGTTCGGTGGACTTGGTTTTTCGGAATTGCTTCCAGAGTGTCTCGACCTCGGCCGTCCTTCCACTCGTCGTTCGGGACATCCATCGCTCCTCTCGACTCTTCGCAGGACTGGGGCTGCCGGCGGAACAGAAGTGCAATCCCTCGCAGGGCGCCTCGGCAGCGGATTAAGAACACTTAACGCGAGTTGTATCGAACCGGGGGCCGCACGCTCTTTAGTCAAAATCACCCCGTGATCGTTCACGATCTTTATCTAAATTATCACTTGGGATCGCGAAAATGGTAAGTCTGTTAACAATGCAGGCTTGTGAGCGAGGCGGCCGCGAGAAAATCACGCAGCTTCGGACAAATACTCTCAAAAAAATTGAGGGGCGCTACCCCGACAGCGCAGCTTCGTCCTCGCCCGGATGTGAAAAAAGGAAAGTCCGCTTGTACTGTTCGGCGGCCGACCCGCGCGCGTCGCGCGCCCGCCGATCCATGCGTTGAAACGCCTCGGCCGGGATCGCGCACGACCGCACCATCCCCAGCCGGCGCGAGCCGCGCCGAGATTCGTATTCCTCATTCTGCCCCGAGAGGTGCCGATCCAAAGCCTCCGCCAGCCCCGGCACATCGGCCCCGGCGACGCTCAGGCGATAGAACGGCGGATCCGCCCAGCACGGCGCCAGCACAAAATCGAACTCCGCCAGCCCCAACTCCCGCCGGGCCGCGTCCACCGCGGCGATGACCTGATTCTCCGTCAGCTTCTCCCCGCTCAGCGACGAGACGCGCCCCGTCCGATGCAGAAATTCGAGCAGCGGCACGCCCGCGAACCGGCCGCGGACGATCACCACGTCGTCGAGCCGATACCGCAGCAGCCCGGACGTATTGCTCAGCACGACAATGTAGCGCCGGCCCGCGTCCAGCTCATGCGCAAGCAGCGTCGACGGGGCCGGGCGCTCCGCCTCTTCGAGCGGGATGAACTCGAAAAACGCGGACGTCACGTCCAGCACGCCCGCCGGAGTGTTGTCGGCCAGCGGGATCGTCACGCGACCTTCGCTGGCGAGCAGACCCACGTCGCGGATCGGCAGATCGCCCCACCACGTGCGCAGCCGGTCCAGGTAGCCTCCCATGCTGCCGCCCGTCCAGCACGCGAGGAATTCGAGTCGCCACAAGTCGCGCGGCCGAAGCGCGCCATGCGTGTGGCGCAGAGCCTCCAATTCGCGCGCCCGCGCCGCGTCGCCGCGCAGCCCGCGGCCGAGAATGCCGCGCAGCACGGCGTCGGGCACAAGCTCGGTCGAGAGCGTGCCGTCGCGAACGTCGCGAATGAGCGTTTCGGCGTGCTCGTCGGCGGTGCGGGCCATCTCGATCAGCGTCGCCGGGTTGGCCGTGATGGCGAACGCCACGTCGCGCCCGGCCGCCAGCCGCATCAGCGCGTAATGGCGTGCCTGCGCCGAGGGCAGATGCGCGATCTGCGGCCGACCGACGTAAAAGCGCCGCACGATGCGCTTCTGAAAGCGCGCCATCAGCCCCGTGATCGCGCCGCAGGGAATGCCCGCGGCGGTGTGGTGAGCGTCGTGCCGGCCGCTGCCCTGAAGGATGCCGCGCAGCACGGCCCGCGGATGGTCGGTCAGCATCTTGACGCCGAACGTGTTCCAACCGCGGCGATAGTCGGCCAGGAATGGGTTCGTGACGGGGATCAGCTTCGGCCGGGAAGTCGTTCCGCTCGTGGTGGCGAACATCCAGAGGCGCTCGCGCGGGCGGAACAGCGCGCCGGTGCGGCCCTCGGCGACGCGTTCGATCCAGGGGCGGAGCGCTTCGTAATCGCGCAGCGGCACGGCGCTGCGGAAATCGGCGATGGTGCGCACGCGGTCCAGACGATGTTCGCGGCCGAAGTCGCTCGGCGCGACGAGACGCACGGCGCGAAGCATGGCGCGCGTCTGGGCGCGCCCGGCGTCGCGCAGCGCGGCGAGAAAGCGGCGATATTGGCTGTCGGCGTGTCGATAGGCGACCTGCGCGACGAGCCGTTCGAGGAATCGACGCATGGGCGGTCAGTGTAGCCGCCGCGGCGGCGCTCCCGCACGCGCGACAGGCGGGACTTGCGCGAATGCTACGTTTCGAATCCGAACCCACCACGCAAGTGGTGGGTCGGCGCTCGGCGACGTCTGC
>CAZHIE010000149.1:0-7774 GCA_964532435.1 uncultured Planctomycetales bacterium | reverse complement strand
CCCACCACTTGCGTGATGGGTTCGGATCGTGCGGCGCTACCGCACACGCTCCATCAACTCGCGCACGCGCCGTGGATCGACCGGATTGTCCGGCACGCCGTCCACCTTCAGCCCGGTTCCGACGATGAAACCGTCGGCGACGTCGAAGTAATCGCGCACCGTCGCGGCCGTGATTCCGCTGCCGATGAACACGGGCCTCCCGTGCCGCTGCGCCGCGGCGCGGGCCGCGCGAGTCTCGTCGAGATCGGTCGGCCGGCCGGTGCCGCTGCCGCTGGTCACCACGGCGTCGGCGCAGCCGCGCTCGATCGTGTCCTCGACCTCGTCGGCGACGGGGCGCGGCGCGCCGAGCGGCGCGGCGTGCTTGACGTTCACGTCGGCAAAGATGCGGATGTCGGTCGCGTCGAGCAGCACGCGCTCGCGAAGCAGCTCATGCGCGATTCCTTCGAGCACGCCCTGATCGGTGACGCGCGCCCCGCTGAGAACGTTCACGCGAATGTAATTCGCCCCGACCGCGCGGGCGACGGCCAGCCCGCTCTGCCCGTCGTTGCGCAAAATGTTGATGCCCAGCGGCAGGTCAAAGCGCCGGCGGACGTCCGCCGCCAGCGCAGCCATGCACGCGACCGCGATCGCCGGCACGCGCGCAGGGTAAAACGGCGCGTCGCCGAAGTTTTCGAGCATCAGGCCGTGAGCCCCGCCGCTCGCCAGCGCGTCGGCGTCGTACAGCAGCGCCTCGCGCACGCGGTCGAGCGAGCCGCCGAACCCGGGCGACCCCGGCAACGCGCGCAGGTGCAACATGCCGATCACCGGCCGCGCGATTCCGGCCCAGGCGGGCAGCAGCGCGGTCGGCCCGGGCGCCGCGGCGTTCGATCTCGTCGTCATGCCGTCATTGTCGTTTTTCGCGGCGCGAAACACAAACCGGCAGCCAGCGCCGCGCGCCGCGCGCTCGCTCAGTATCTTCCGACCGACGGATCAACCTCGTTCGCCCAGGCCTCAATCCCGCCGCGCAGGCTGGCGACATTCGGAAAATCCTGCTTCAGCAGGAAGGCGGCAACGTGGTAACTCCGCCGGCCGTGATGGCAGAGAACGATGATCTCGCGCTGCGGGTCAAGCTGCGGCAGTCGCGAGGGGATGTCGCCCATCGGAATGTGCAGCGCGCCGGGGATGCGAGCGAGCTGCAGCTCATCGGCCTCGCGCACATCGAGCAGCAATGTCCGATCTGGCGCGAGGCGGAGCCGCTCGGCCGCCTCGCGGGCGCTGATCTCGACGACGGGCGCATCCATGTTCGCGCTTGTCTCCCGCTTGCCGGCGACGAAGAGGCTCGGCTACTCCGGGCGAATTCGGATGTTGCGATACCACACTGGCTTGCCGTGATCCTGGAAACCGATGTAGCCCTTCCGCGGCATGTCCTTGTACGCCATGCGGAATTTGTTGGGCGAGCCGTCCGGGTTCTTCCCGGCCTCCTTCCAATCATCGAGATTCATGTCGATGATCGGCTCGCCGTTCATGTTCGCCAGGATGCGCGGGCCGCGGCAGATCAGCACGACGTGGTTCCACTCGCCCGGTTTCCGGGCGACGTTGCGCGCGGGCGGCATACAGTCGTACACGGCGCCGCAGTCGTGCGCGTCGGGTTTCTCCTTGCCGAACGAGTCGAGCACCTGAAGCTCGATGCCCGTCTGCACGCAGTCGGCCGGATCGCCCGTGCGGAAGAAAATGCCGCTGTTGGTCTGCGGGTCGAGCTTGAATTCCAGCTCGAGCGTGAAGTCGCCGAATTGCTCCTTCGACCAGATGTCGCCGCCGCCCTTGCGGGCCAGCGCGCCATCCTCGATCGCCCAACTGCCTTCCTTGCAGGTCCAGCCGCTCGTGTCCTTGCCGTTGCAGAGCATCTGCCACGCCTGACACGCGGGCGCTTTGGCCGCTTCGGCCGCGTCGATTTCGCGCACGCGGATGTTGCGGAAGGACAGCGGCGTCTTGTGGCTTTGCAGCTCGATCGAACCGCGCGGATAGAGCGGCTTGCCGCGCTCCCAGTAGTTTTCGAGCGGCACGTCGTCCACCACGAGCATGTCATTGAGCTTCACGCTGACGCGATCGCCGATCAGCCGAATCCAGAATTTGTTCCACTCCCCGGCGGGCCGATCGGCGCGCAGCAGCGGCTTGCTCGGGTGGAGCTGGTTGTTGTAAAGACCGCCCGAGCCCTCGGGCCATTGTGCGGGATCCCAGATCTGCACCTGCGGTGCTCCGCGGAGATAGATGCCGCTGTCGCCGCCGGCGGCGATCTTCCACTCGACCTCAAGCTCGAAGTCTCCGTACTCCTTTTCCGATACGAGGCTGTCGCCGCCGCCGTCGAAGACCAGCACGCCGTCCTCGACCTTCCAGTGCTCGCGCATGCGCTGGTCGGCCTCCGCCTGCGCTTTCGCCAGTTCGGCCGGCGACATCTTCGCGCGGGCGGGCGGCCCGCCGTCCGGCGCGACCAGTCCCTTCCAGCCGGCCAGATCCTTACCGTTCAGCAGCGCGACCCAGCCGGCGCCCGGCTGCTTCTGCAGGAAGACGCCCGGCTCGGCCGCGGCGCTCGGCCCACCGGCGCGGCGCGCCAGCGGCGTTTCCCCTGCGCCGGATTCGTCGTCCGAGGGAGTTGCGCCGCCGCCGGGCGCGGCGTCCGCCTTCGCGTCGAGCTTCAAATCTCCCAGCGCGTACTGGATGCCGGCCAGGTAGTGCCGCAGCACGGCGGGGTTCCAGAAAATCTCGTCGCGATGGCCGAGCGAGCAGTAGAACACGCGGCCCTTGCCCTGCGTGCGAATCCAGCTCACCGGAAAATCGCCGTCGCTGCGCTTGATGCCCTCCTTCTTCATGTCGGTGCGCCCCGTGTCGAGGCTCATCAGCACGTCGCAGCGCTTGCGCGAATATGGCTCGCGGAACTGGTAAATTTCGTCGGTGATTTCCAGCGGCTTGCCCTCGAACATGGCGCAGAGCGGGCTTTGCGGCTGATCCAGCTTGATGACGACCGCCTCGTGCCACGGATGGCCGTCGAAATAGCCGCCGATCATCTCGCCGTATTCCTTCCACTGATAGGAGCAGTCGGTCGCGGCGTGGATGCCGACCAGTCCGCCGCCGTCGTTGACGAAGTCGAGCAGGCTTTCGCGGAGCCGCTTCTCGCGGAGGGCCGGGTGCTCGCTCTTGGTCCGCGTGTTGCCGTCGAACGGCTCGGCCTGCTGGAGAATCTCGCCGGTCGAGCTGAGCATGAGCACGGCGTCGATGCTCTTCAGCGCCTTGGGCTCGAACGCGGCCGTATCCTCGCTATGCACGACCTCGAACGCGGCGGTCTTCGCGCCAAGTTGCCGCAGCGCTTCGACGCCGACCGGGATCGATTCATGCCGATAGCCGCGCGTGGCCGTGAACACGAGCAGCCGGCGCGGCTGGGCCGGCTTGGCGTAGGCCTTGTCCGGCAGCGCCTTCATGATGCGCTCCTTCACTTCGCTCGATTGGCCGCGCGCGGGCAGCGCGCCAGCGCTCATCATCAGCACGGATGCGGCGCCGACTGCGCTCATGACTCGTCGATTCATCGCAAGCTCCCAGACGACCGCCCCGGCGCGTACGCCGCGGCCAGTCGCGTCATTCCTTCCCGTTCGGATCGATCCGAATTCCGTCGAGCGGCGCCTCGCCCGGCCCGCGCAGCCGCGCGCACGCCGCCCAGCCGCCGCCGCCGTTCGTCACTTTCAGCAGCAGGTCGTTCCAGCCCGACCGAAGCTGCACGTCGACACGATCCTGGTTTCGCTCCAGGCCGCGGCTGGCGTTGTTCGCGTGAATGACCTTTCCGTTGAGCCAGACCTTGATCCCATCGTCGCTGCCCAGCTCCAGCCGCGCGGGCTGCGCCTGAGGCGAGAAGATGCGCGTCTTGAGATACCCCGCCCGATTGGCGCCGGCGAAATCGGCATTGAGGTCGAGCAGCCAGAACGCGCCCGCGTCCGGGTTTCGCGGTTTGGGCTTCCATGCCACGTCCGTGCCCGCGCGCTCGGGCGGAAACGCGACGTCGAAAAGTTCCGGCCCGTTGCGGCCGCGCTCCTCGTATGGCCCGGCGACCAGCCAGTCAGTGAGAAAGCCGTCGAACTCGGCGATGCGCGGGCGCAAGCGCTCGATCGCGGCGCGGACTGCCGGGTCGTCGCTCGCCGCCTCGACCAGCACAATCGCCTGGCGCGCCTCATTCCAGCCGGCGGGCAGCAGCTTTTCGGCGGCGTGCAGGATTCCCACGGCCGCGTCAGTGCGGATGCGCTCGTCGCTCAGTCGCGGGCGGAGAAATGCAATCGCCTGCGGATCGCGCACGTCGGCCATGAGCGAGACGAACAGCCGCATCTCCTCGACGCGCCGCGCGCAACTCAGCCCGGCGACGTACGCCCGCAACACGTCCGACGCCGGCGTGCCAGGCTTGGATCGCGAAAGCTGCGCGGCGTAGGCGCGCAGCGCGAGCACGTGTTGCTTCAGTTCCGGTGCGTTCTGCGCGTATTCGAGCGTGAACTCGACCAGCGCGTCGTCGGGCCAGTCGGCCAGAGCCTTGAGCGCCGACTCGCGCACGTCGTCGCGCTCGTCCTTCAGCGCGCGGCGAACCGCCACGAGCGATCCCTCCCCGCCGAGCTTCGCCAGCACGCGAACCAGCGCGCAATAACTCTCCGGCAAATCCGGATTGAGCGCCGCCAGCAGCGGCGCCGCGCCCGCCTCGCCGCCGGCGCGCAGACAGATCAGCGACAGCGCCGACTCGATCGCTTCGCGCTGTGCGTCGGTCGATGCGGCCGCGAGCTGCTCGACCAGCCCCGGCGCGTGCGAAATCGAACCCAGCCGGCCCATCGCCGCGCCGCACGCCACGCGAACGGATTCGTCGCGCGAGGCCGCCAGCGCCGCCAATACGGCGCCGGCCTGGGCTTCGGCGCCGCGCCGGGCCAGCGCCGCCGCGAGCACGGCCGACGCCGGCGACTGCGGCGCGGCCGAGAGCCGCTTGGCGATTTTCTCGTCGGCCGCCGCGTCGCGAATTCCGGCCAGCGCGGCGCTAACCCATTCCTGCTCCGCCGGCGGACAGTTCGCCAGGTGATCGGCCAGCGGATCGACCGCGGCCGCCCCGCCCGTCGCCGCGGCGGCGTCGAGCGCCGCCACGCGCACGCCCGCGTCGGCGTCGCGCAGCGCGCCGAGCGCCGGCGCCAATCCCGCCGAATCGCCCCGCGCGGCAAAGACGTTGAAAATCCGCCCGCGCAGCGCGGCATCGGACGTCGTCAGCCGCTTCGTCAGTTCGCTCGTGACGCCGTCGTCATGCATTTCGGCCAGCAGCTCGAACGCCGTCGTCGAAACGTCCGGCTCGGAGCTCGTCAGCCCCGGCAGCAGATCGTCGAGCGCGGCGATCCCCATGCCGTCGGCCAGCAGTCGCAGCCGCGCGCATTGCAGGTGCGCGTCGCGCACATCATCCGACTCGGGATCGCGCGGCCCGCGCTGCAAAGCCAGTCGCAGCAGCTCGGCGGCCGATTGCGTCTGCCCCTCGCGAAACAGCCGAGCCGCCAGGAGAAAACAGTCGGCCACGTATTCGTTGCGATCGAACCAGTTGTCCGTCTGCGCCGCGCGCACCAGCGCGTCGCCGGCCCGCGCCTCGGCCACGACGGCCAGCGCGCGGAAACACACCTGCCGCGTCGAGCGATCGGCCGACGCCATGCCCTTGAGAAGTTCGGGAACGATGCGCTCGTCGCGCAGCGCCGCGAGCGCGTCGAGCAGCGCGAGACGACACGATCCTTCCGCCGACGGCAGCGCCGCCAGTAGCGTCTCGCGCGCCGCGGGGCCGGCCGACAGCGCCGCATGTACTGCATCAGCGCACAGCGCCGAATCGCCCAGCAGAGGCGCAATCGCGGCCAGCGCGTCGGGCGAGCCGACCAGCGCAAGCTGCTCCAGCAGAAACGCGCGAACGCCCGGGCTTCGGTTCGCGTTTGCAGAAATCTGCTCCGCGATCGCCGCAACCACGCCGGCCCGCAGTGCAGCGCCCCCCGGCCCGCCCGCGACAACCGCCGCCGCGTGCAGCGCCAGCCGCGGCTTCGTGTCGTCGCCGGCGCCGGGCTCGACCAGCAGCGCGCAGAGTTGATGAATGTCCGCCTGCGAAAGCTGCGCGACGTCGCGCCGCAGCGCCTCGCGTGCCGCGTCGTCGCCCGCCGGAATCGCCGCGACGACGCGCTCGATCGCGCCCTCGCCGGCACTCGCGGTCGCGCCGAAAGACGCGAACGCCGCCGCGCTCGCCACAGCGAGCGCGATCAGACGCGCGTTTCCCGTCTGCGCGAATCCGTGGCGCCGTCGTGTCATGCGACACCCCCTTCCAGCCGCCACGGCGCGCGGCCGGGCTGATCCACGATCCGATTGGCCTCGTCGTCGCCGGGGAAAATCTCTCGCAGCGGGTCGAATTTCACGGTTCGCCCCAGCCGGATCGCGATGTTCGCCAGGTTCACGAGCGAGCACGAGCGATGCGCGGGGTTCTCGTTTCCGCCGGGCCGCTCGCGCGTGCGCACCGCCGTCTCGAAGTCGATCAGCGGCGGCGGGTCCGGCCGGCGCGCGATCTGCTCGAACAATCCCGGCGGATCGGTGCGGTAATTCTCGAACACCTTGCCGCGCGGGCCTTCCAGCATGGGCAGGCCGGCCTCTTCCGGCGGCCCCCATTCGCCGCTGGTCAGGATCAGCCGATCGCCGTCGGCATACGTCATCTCGACGCGGTTCCACAGGCCGACCGCGTCGGGATGCGCCGGCCACGGCGCCAGCGCCGAAATCTCAACCGGACCGGTGTCGTCCTTGCCGAGGAAGTATTGCACCGGGTCGAGATAGTGCTGGCCCATGTCCGACAGGCCGCCGCCGTCGTAGTCCCAATACCCGCGAAAACTCTGATGCACGCGGTGCGGGTGATACGGCTTCACGGGCGCGGGGCCGAGCCAGAAGTCGTAATCCAGCTCCGTCGGCGGCTTCTGCGGCGTCAGGTTCGCCCGGCCGCTCCACTCGGCGATTTTCCAGTTGAAGCCCTGCGCCCGGCCGACGCGGACCGTCAGCGGCTTGCCGAGCAGGCCGCTCTCGACCAGCTTGCGCAGCAGCTTCGACGCGCCATACTGATAGTAATTCGAGAAGCGCGAATGCGTGTTGACCTGCACGACGCGCCCATAGCGGCGGATCGTGTCGCGGTAGATCTGCCCCTCGCGAATCGTGCGCGTAAACGGCTTCTCGGTCAGAATGTCGAAGCCCGCCTGCGCCGCGGCGACGCCGATCAGCGCATGCCAGTGCGGCGGCGTGGCGATGTGAACCGTGTCGATGTCCTTCCGCTCCAGCACCTCGCGGAAATCCTTGTAGCCCTTCACGCCGCGGCCGACCTTCTGCAGCGCGGCGGCCAGGTGCTTCTCGTCCACGTCGCAGACCGCGAGCGTGACGGGCGGCTTGTCGGCCTCGTTCTCGGTGACGTGCCCGGCCATGCCCATTCCGCCGCAGCCGATCACCGCGCGCGTGATGGTCTCGCTCGGCGCGGTGTATCCCGGCCCGCCGAGGACGTGCCGCGGAACGATGGTGAAGACGGCCGCAGCGCCGGCGGCGCCGGCCGTTTGCAGGAATTTCCGTCGCGTTATGTTTCCTCGCGCTGCGCGCGCGACGCTTCTTCGGATTGCGCTTCTTCGCGGATTCATGCTCATGCACTCCGGCAGCTCGATGCGGGGAGCAAGGCGGCCAGGACAACGTTGTGCGCATCGTATCGAAGGCCGCGTGATGGTGGGAGTGTGTGTCCAGCCGC
>CAZHIE010000148.1:3386-10897 GCA_964532435.1 uncultured Planctomycetales bacterium | reverse complement strand
TTGCAGTTCCGGCATCCCCGCAAGCGCGGCACGGTCACCGTTCCCGGCGGCGGCAAGCTCAGCCGAGACGTGCCCCCCGGCACGCTTGCGAGCGTATTGAAGCAGGCGCAGCTGAAGCGAGGGTAGAACGATGGATTATGTGGTTGTGATCGAGAAGGCCGACGATGGGAGTTACTCCGCGTATGTTCCCGATCTCCCGGGATGTGTTTCGTGCGGCGACAGCGCCGACGAGGCCCGGCAACGCATCGAGGAGGCCGTCAGCCTCCACATCGACTCGTTGCGCCGTCACGGCGATCCCGTTCCGCAACCGACGGCATCCGTCCATGTTGTACACGCGGCCTGAGCCCGCGCCTGGGATTTCCATCGCTCGTACAGGAGTTTGACTTGCCTGCAGATACGGCCTTTATGGAAAAGCTCGTCGCGCTGTGCAAGCGGCGCGGGTTCATCTTTCAGTCGTCGGAGATTTACGGCGGCATCGGCGGCTTCTGGGACTACGGGCCGCTGGGCGTCGAGCTGAAGCGCAACATCAAGAGCGCCTGGTGGCAGGACCACGTCGTCAACCCGCCGGACGGGCCGGACGGCCGGCCGCTGGACATGGTCGGGCTGGACTGCTCCATCATCATGAACCCGAAGGTGTGGGTGGCGAGCGGGCATGCGACGGGGTTCGCGGACCCGATGGTGGATTGCAAGGAGACGAAGGGCCGGTTTCGCGCAGATCAGCTTTACGTGGTGAAGGAGCGAACGGACACAGGCGCGAATCAGATGTATGCATTTGTCGCAGCGGACGAGGCGTCCCAAGTCGACGCGCACAAGAAGTTGGCGAAGTACTTAAGACAATCACTGCCCTTGCAAGGCGCGCATGTCAAGCCATTGCTGGAGATTCCGACCGGTGAATATCACCGCATCGTAGCCCCCGGCGCAAGCAAGCCGGGAACACTAACCGAGCCGCGCTCGTTCAACCTCATGTTCAAGACCTATGTCGGCGCGCTGGAAGACGCCTCGGCCGAGGCGTTCCTCCGTCCGGAGACTGCGCAGGGCATTTTCGCCAACTACAAAAACGTGCTCGACACCAGCCGCGTCAAGATTCCCTTCGGCATCGCGCAGGTCGGCAAGGCGTTTCGCAACGAGATCAATCCGCGGAATTACACCTTTCGCTCGCGCGAGTTCGAGCAGATGGAGATCGAGTTCTTCTGCCGCGAGCAGGATTCGATGATGTGGTACCAGTTCTGGCGCAACACGCGCTACAACTGGTACGTCAACCTCGGCCTCAAGAGCGAGAAGCTCCGCCTGCGCGATCAGGATGAGAAGGAGCTGGCGCATTACTCGAAGGCCTGCGCCGACATCGAGTACCTCTTCCCGTTTTCCGACGAATTCCAGGAGCTCGAAGGCTGCGCGCACCGCGGCTGCTACGACCTGACGCAGCATCAGACGCACAGCGGCGTCGATCTCACGTACTTCGACCAGGAGCTGTGGGACCGCGACAAGGAGCAATTCGCCGGCGACAAGGAGCGCGAGAAGGCGATCAAGAACGCGCCCCCCTACCGCTACCTCGCGACGGTGATCGAGCCCTCGGCCGGGGCCGACCGCGCCACGCTCGCGTTCCTGTGCGAGGCGTACACCGAGGACCAGAAGGCCGACGCGAAAGGGCAGATGCAGACGCGCGTCTACATGCGCTTTCACCCGCGGCTCGCGCCGATCAAGGCCGCCTTTTTGCCGCTCGTCAACAAGGAAGGCATGCCCGACATCGCCGACAAGCTGTATCGCGAAGCGCGCAAGACCATGAACGTCTTCTACGACGACGGCGGCTCGATCGGCCGGCGCTACGCCCGCATGGACGAGGCCGGCACGCCGTTCTGCATCACGATCGACGGCGACACAGTCAAGGAGAGCGGCGATCACGCGGGAATGGTGACCATCCGCGATCGCGACACGCTCGAGCAGGTGCGCGTCCATCGCGACCGCGTGGTGGAGTGGCTCAAGGAGCGAGTCGGCGCGATGCGGGCGTAGCAGACGTGCAGGAGAGCGTGCGCGCGAATCTCACAGCGCCAACACCCGCGCGTCGCGCTCGCTGACGCTCGCGGCTCGGATCAGAATTCATCCCCGCGCCGTAGCGCCGGACCTCCGACTCCGACGCCGGACTCCGGCCGTAGCGCCGAGGGCGTGCTCGCGGCCACGCCTGCATCGCGCCCGCTGCGGTTACGATGCCATGATGCGACGGAACGAACCAACACCCGCGGAGCATCCGGCGGAGTCCGTTTCAGCCGCCGAGCCCGACGAGTTCCTCACGCCGGAAGCGCTCGCAGCGCTCCAGCGCGAGCGCGTCGCCGCGCTGCTGCGCGAAGTGCGCGCGACCAACCCGTTCTATCGCCGCAAGCTCGCCGATTGCGACATCAACCCGGCCGCTCCCGACATTGCGGGCCTGCCATTCACCACGCGCGAGGAAATCCAGCAGGACCAGATCGACCATCCGCCCTTCGGCACCAACCTGACGTACCCGATCGAGTCCTACTCGCGCATGCACCAGACCTCCGGCAGCCGCGGCGTTCCGCTGCGCTGGCTCGACACGCCCGCCAGTTGGGAATGGTGGAAACGATGCTGGGGCGCGATCTACCGCGCCGCCGGCGTGCATCCGCGCGACCGCCTGGTCTTCCCGTTTTCATTCGGGCCGTTCATCGGCTTCTGGTCCGCGTTCGAGAGCGCGGCCGCGCGGGGCAATCTCTGCCTGGCGGCGGGCGGAATGACGACGCCCGCGCGGCTGCGCTACATGCTCGACACCGGCGCGACGATCGTCTGCTGCACGCCGACGTACGCGCTGCACATGGCGCAGGTCGCGGCGGACGAGAAAATCGACCTGCCGCGCTGCCCGGTCCGCGCGCTGATCGTGGCGGGCGAACCCGGCGGCGGGATTCCCGCGACGCGCGCGCGGATCGAGAGCGCCTGGGGCGCGCGGGTATTCGACCACGCCGGAATGACCGAAGTCGGCGCGTGGGGCTTCGAGGCAGTCGACGCGAGCGGCATGTTCGTGCTGGAAACCGAGTTCGTGGCCGAGTCGATCGATCCGCACACGCTCCGCCCGGTGAGCGACGGCGAAGTCGGCGAGCTGGTGCTGACGAATCTCGGCCGCGCCGGCAGCCCCCTGCTTCGATACCGCACAGGCGATCTCGTGCGCCTGGAGCGCGGCGCGTGCGTCGGCGGGCGCTGGCTGGCCCGCGCGGCGGGCGGCGTGCTCGGCCGCGTCGACGACATGCTCATCATTCGCGGGAACAACGTGTTTCCCAGCGCGATCGAGGGTATTCTGCGCGAGCGGGCGGAGATCGCCGAGTTTCGGCTGGTCGTCGAGGAGCGCAGCGGCCTGAGCGAACTGGCGATCGAGATCGAGCCGGCCGCGGCGGTCGCTCCGGCTGGGCTGGACAATGCGGCGCTGGCGACGTGGGTAACGAGCGTGATCCGCGATCGGCTGAATCTGCGGCCGCTGGTTCGCATTCTGCCGCCCGGCGCGCTTCCTCGTTTCGAGATGAAGGCGCGGCGCGTGGTGCGGCGATGACGCGGTTTGGGGAGCATCGGCCTCTGGCCGGTGCGAACGCAGTTGCGCACCGGCGGAACGCCGATGCTCCCCATTCATGCAGTCGAGACTCTTTGCGCAGGATGTAGCGCCCATGAAAATCCGCGGTGGTTTTCAGATTCTTTCTTCGGGAGACCGAACCGTGCGCGCAGGCATGATGTTTGCAATGACGGTGTCTCTGGCGGCCGCGGGCGCCGCCCGTTCCGCGGCCGACGACTGGCTGCACTGGCGCGGGCCGTATCAAAACGGCTTTGTCATGGAGAACGCGCCGGTGCGGACGTGGTCGCTCGACGGCGAGAATCTGCTGTGGAAGTCGGACATCGGCGGTCGCACGACGCCGATCGTGCAAGGCGGCCGGCTCTACTTCCTCGCCCCCGTGGGCGAAGGCAACGGCCTTCAGGAGCGGGCCGTCTGCCTCGACGCGAACAACGGAAAGCTGCTCTGGGAGCATCGCTTCAACGTCTATCACACCGACATCGTCGAAAACCGCGTCGGCTGGACGGCGATGGCGGCCGACGGCGAGACCGGCAACGTCTACGCGCACGGCACCGGCGGCGATTGCATCTGTTTCGATCGCGACGGCAAGGTGCTGTGGAATCGTGCGCTGACCGAGGAATTCGGCCGCTTCAGCGGATTCGGCGGCCGCCTCTATACGCCGATCGTCGACGAAGACTGCGTCATTCTCGGCATGCTGAACTCCGGCTGGGGCGATCAGGCCAAGCTGGGCCACCGCTTCGTCGCGCTCGACAAGCGCAGCGGCGCCGTCCGCTGGTGGGCGTCGCCCGCCGAGCAGCCGATGGACACGACCTATGCGACGCCCGTCGTCGCGGTCATCGCCGGCCGGCGGCTGTTGATCGCGCCCGCGGCCGACGGCTGGGTGTACGCGATGAACGCGCGCAGCGGCGAAACGGTCTGGAAGTATCGGCTCGGCGCGCGGCCGCTCAACACTTCGCCGGCCGTGAGCGGGAACTACGTCTACGTTACGCACAGCGAGGAGAACACGGACACGACGACGATGGGCCGCGTGGCGTGCATCGACGGCAGCGGTGTCGGCGACATTTCGTCCTCCGGCCGTGTGTGGCAGGAGGACGGTTACGACGCGGGGTACTGCTCGCCGGCCGTCGGCAAGGGCCACCTGTACGTGATCGACAATTCGGCGAATCTGTTCTGTCTCGACGCGAACACCGGCAAGCGGCTTTGGGAACACGCACTCGGCCGCGTCGGGAAGGGCTCGCCGATCGTCAGCGCCGACGGCGTAATCTACGTTGGCGAGCAGAATGGCGTGTTCTGGGCGCTCCAGGACGAAGGCGGCGGCTGCAAGGTTCTGTCGCGCACGGAATTTCCCAAGCACAACGGCGCGCTAGACGAATTCTACGGCTCGCCGGCGCTCGTGAATCAGCGCGTCTACTTTCAGACCCGCTACGGAACCTACTGCATCGGCCCGCGCGACGCCGTCATCAAAAAAGTCGTCATGGAGCAGCGGAACAGCGAGTCGCAGCCGAGCGACCCGGCCGCGAAGATGTTTCAGGTCTGGCCGGCGGAAGTGACCGCGTGGGCGGGCGACAAGGTGCCATTCACGCTGGCGCCATTCGCGGCGGGGGCGATTCCTGTGACGTCGGGGCCGGACGCGGCAACCGCGCAGTGGTCGTTGGCGGGACTGGGCGGCGCGATCGACGCCTCCGCGCGCGTGTTCGACACGAGCGGCGTAAAGGGATTTGCGGCCGGCATGGTAAAGGTCAAGTGGCTCGGCGGCGCCGAAGCCGCGGCGCGCGTGCGCATCTGCCCGCGCCCACCGTTCACCGAGGATTTCGAGGCGTGCGCGATCGACGGCAACCCCGCCGGCTGGCTCAACACGACCGCAAAGACCAAGGTCGTCGAACGCGACGGGAGCAAGGTGCTGCGCACGCTTTCGGAGCGGCCGTCGCCTGCCTTCATGCGTCTGCGCACGTACATGACGCCGCCAATTGACGGCGGCTATACGATCGAAGCGGACGTGCTGGGCGTGCCGCGCGGGCAATGGCGTCCGGACATGGGAGTCGCGAATTCGCGCTATGAGATGTTGCTCCTCGGCGCGGAGCCGACGCTTCGCATCGTGTCGTGGGCGCCGCTGCCGCGCATTCAGAAGGACGTGAGCTTCGAGTGGCAGACCGACAAGTGGTATCGCATGAAATTCCAGGTGAAGCTGGAAGGAGACAAAGCGCTGCTGCGCGGAAAGGTGTGGCCGCGGGGCGAGGAAGAGCCCGCCGGCTGGACGATCGAACTGGCCGACCCATTCCCGAATCGCACGGGCAGCCCGGCCCTGTATGCCTACGCAGCCGGCACGACCGAGAAGAAGAAGGGCAGCGAGATTTACTTCGACAACGTGAAGGTGACGCCGAATGAATAGAGCCACGAAGCCACGGAGAGCCACGGAGCCACGGAGCCACGGAGCCACGAAGGGCGCGCATCCGAACCCCGACCGCCAGGGAGGGGCCAGCGGGGCCGGCGTCGCGTTCGTGGCGTCGATTACGCTGCTTTTCGCGAGCGCCTATGCGCTTGCGCAGGCGCCGGCCTCGGCGCCCGCGGCAAAATCCCGCGACTGGCCCATGTGGGGCGGCGCGCCGGAACGCAACATGGTCAGCGACGACACCGGCCTGCCGACGCAGTGGGACGCGAAGACCGGACGAAACGTCCTATGGAGCGCGCCGCTCGGGTCCCAGACATACGGCAACCCGGTCATCGCCGGCGGGCGCGTCTTCGTCGGCACGAACAACGGCGGTCAGTTCCGCCCGAAGATCAAAGGCGACAAGGGCGTGGTGCTCTGCTTCGACGCTCAGACCGGCAAGCTCCTCTGGCAGGCCACGCACGACAAGCTGCCCACCGGGCAGGTGAACGACTGGCCCGAGCAGGGCATCTGCTCGACCGCGTGCGTGGTCGGCGACCGTGCGTATTACGTGAGCAATCGCTGCGAGCTGGTTTGCGTCGACGTCGAGGGCATGCTCGACGGCGAAAACGACGGCCCGGTGAAGGACGAGAAGTACAACGAGAAGGAAGACGCCGACATCGTCTGGTCGCTCGACATGATCGACGAGCTGGGCGTGTTTCCGCACAACCTGGCCGCTTCGTCGCCGGTCGTCGTCGGCGACCTCGTCTACGTTCACACGTCCAACGGGGTCGACGAGGGGCACCTGAATCTGCCCGCGCCGAACGCGCCCGCATTCATCGCCGTGAACCGCAACACCGGCGAAATCGTCTGGACGCGCAAGGACCCCGGCAAGAACACGCTGCACGGCCAGTGGTCGAGCCCCAGCTTCGGAAAAATCGGCGGCGCGGCGCAGGTGATCTTCGCCGGCGGCGACGGCTGGTGCTACGCCTTCGAGCCGCTCAAGGGCGAGCTGCTCTGGAAGTACGACCTCAACCCCAAAGACGCCAAATACGTGCTCGGCGGCCGCGGCACGCGCAGCTACATCATCGCCACGCCCGTCATTCACAACGACCACGTCTTTCTCTGCGTCGGCCAGGATCCCGAGCACGGCGAGGGCATCGGCCACTTCCACTGCATCGACGGCACGAAACGCGGCGACGTGACCGAGAGCGGCCGCGTCTGGCACGTCGGCGGCGAGGATTTTCACCGCTCGATCTCCACCTGCGCGATCCGCAACGGGCTGGTCTATGCGTGCGACCTGTCGGGGTATCTCTACTGCTTCGACGAGAAGACCGGCAAGCCGAACTGGAAGTACGACACGATGTCGGCGCTCTGGGGATCGCCGTACGTCGTCGATGGCAAGATCTACCTGGGCACGGAAGACGGCGACGTGATCGTGCTGAAGGAAGGCGCAGAGCTCAAGGAGCTGGCGAAGAACAACATGGAGAACTCCGTCTACACGACGCCCTCGGCGGCGGGCGGCGTGCTCTATGTCACGAACCGCAACCGGCTGTTCGCGCTCAAGGAGGGCGCGACGTTCAAGCC
>CAZHIE010000148.1:0-3286 GCA_964532435.1 uncultured Planctomycetales bacterium | reverse complement strand
CGCCGCACGCGCGCGACTCGACGAGCACGTGCGCGAGATGGTCGCCTGGCACTTCGACCCGGCCAGCGGATGCCCGTTCTGGCTCGAATTCGCAAAGCGGCTCGGCTGGGATCCGCGCCGCGAGATTCGCGGCTACGACGACCTCGACCGCTTCCCTCCGTTTCAGGACGAGTGGCTGCGTGGCGGGCCGGTGCGGCGCTGGCTGCCGCGCGGGCTGGCGGGCAAGCCCGTCTATGTGTTCGAAACCGGCGGCAGCACGGGCGTGCCCAAATCGCGCATCAACATCGACGACTTCCGCATCGACTACGAGCTGTTCAGCGCCACGCTCGACGACCGCTTCTTTCCGCCCGGCGGAGATTGGCTGATGCTCGGTCCGTCCGGCCCGCGCCGCCTGCGGCTGGCCGTCGAGCACCTGGCCCAATTCCGCGGCGGCATCTGCTTCTGCGTCGATCTCGATCCGCGCTGGGTAACGCGGCTCGTCCGGGCCGGCCGCATCGACCAGATGCACGAATACAAGGACCACGTGATCAACCAGGCGCTCACGATCCTGCGCGCTCATGAAAACGTCCGCTGCCTCTTCGCCACGCCCAAGCTGCTCGAAGCGCTCTGCGAGCGCATCTCGATCGTGCGCAGCGGGATCACCGGCGTCTTCTGCGGCGGAACGTCGATGACGGCGCAATTTCACCGTTTTGCCCGCGAAGAACTGCTGGAGGGCGGGCCCGATTGGTGGCGACCTGGGCAGGCGAAAGTCGACTTTGTCCCCACGTACGGCAACACGCTCATGGGCCTGGCAACGCACAAACCGTTCGACCCAGCCGACAACTACAGCGTCATCTACCATCCGCCGTCGCCGCGCGCCGCGATCGAGGTGGTCGATCCGGCCAGCAGCGAGTCGGCGGACGCGTGGCATCGGCTGCCCACGGACGCGGCGCCGGGCATGCGCCACCGCGTCGTCGAATATGGGCAGGTCGGGCGGGTGCGGCTGACGACGCTGACGAAGGAATTCTTCATGCCGCGCTTCCTGGAGCGCGACGAGGCGGTTCGCCATGCGCCGTGCGAGAAGTATCCGTGGGACGGCGCGGGCGACGTGCGGCCGTTCAGCGGCTTCGCCACGCCGATCGTGGAAGGGGTGTACTAAGCGCGGACGAATGCTAAATGCTGAATGCAAAATGCTGAATGCAAAATGCTAAATACTGAATGCAAAATGCTGAATGCAAAATGCTAAATGCTGAATGCTGAGTTCAGAATTCTGATTCAGGGGCGGCCAGCGATGCCACCGAACGCGCTCGACCCAAATGCGCGACCATCAGAGAGCGCGATGTTCCGATCAGAGCCGCGACCGTCAGGGAGCGCGATGTTCCGATCAGAGCCGCGACCGTCAGCGAGCGCGATGTTCCGATCAGAGCCGCGACCGTCAGGGAGCGCGACGTCCAAGCGCCGGCGGCGGGTTCCTGGGCTGGACGACCCATGCACTCGCATCTAGAGTACCGTCTGCTCGCCGGGACATCCGAAATCCGATGCTCGCTTGCGCCATCAAGCTCGCACGTCCGCTCGCTTTTCCGCCCGCAACCCACCCTGCACGCTTCGCTCGCTGACGCTCGCGGCTCTGATCGGAACGTCGCGCTCCCTGACGCTCGCGGCTCTGATCAGCCACGCTTCGCTCGCTGACGCTCGCGCTTCCGATCGAACACACACCGGTCCTAGTCGAAGCGATGCACGACGGTTCGGACGATCGGCTCCGGCAGCCGCGCGTTCGCGTCGATCGCGCGAATCGTGATGCGAATCGCGTACGGCCACATGCGGATGCGGCGGTTGGCCGCGACTTCGCCGATGTCCGTGAAATCCTCGTTGCGATCGACGACCTTGCCGAATTGGAACAGGCGGGCCGTGCCGCCGGCGGTCGCGCCGCTGGCGACCAACTCGCGGTTCGACGAATTGTCCGGCACAAACACATACGTCTCGCCCGACGGCACTTCGTACCACGGCGGCGGATCGAAGCGGCGCGGCCGGGCGGGGTCGGTCACGTCCTCTTCGTAGTCCGGGCTGTTCCGCGGATCTTCGGGCAGCAGGAGCTCCACCTGGAACCACATGCAGCCGGGCAGCATTTGGAGCGACATGTTGGTGCGCAGATCGGCCGGCGCGTCGCGCAGGACGGTGGCGACGTGGTGCGTCGTGCCCGGCGCGCCGCTGGCGTACAGGACGCGGTCGATTAGCTGCGCCGCGGTCGAGTCGCTGCTGTAGAGCCCGCTCGGTCCGTACGGACTGCGCAGCGCGCGACCCGTGCGGACGCCGCCGGAGTCGTACGGGTTGAAGAACGTCAGGTAATACGCGAGGTTGAACGCCGCCGCGTCGCCCGGCCAGTCGCCGTTCCACAGGCCCGCCTCGACGCCCGCCCCGGCCGGCCCGGGCTGACATCCCACGATGCGGGTCATCGACGGGTAGCCGGCCAGCGCGATGGCGTCGGCCGTGAATGCCGAAGACGGGTGCAGGATCGTCGCGCGGCGCGAGAGCATCCAGCGCGCGGCCGGAATGGCGCTCAGGTTCGAGCTGCCGGCCGTGTCGGAGATGTGCCGCACGCGATTGGCGAACGCGGCGTTGCCGGTCGGCGCGACGATCGCGTCGTCGAACGCGGCGTGCCCATAGGCGACGAGAAGCGGCGAGAATTTGGCGCCGCTGACATAGGGGGTGACGGGCGTCGGCGCCGCGCTGCCGGAAGGAATCGGCGGGGCCTGGCTAGGCTGGGCCCGGTTGGTGAAGAACAGGAGCTTGTCGGCGCGCGGAACGCGCGTGAGCAGCTCGTACGGCCGGCGCGCGTCAAGCAGCGGCTGCGTCAGCGCGGCGCGCTGTTCGCTGCCGACCACAACCAGCACGCTTTGCGACGGCTCGATTTCGCGCAGGTCTTCTTCGAGTTGCCGCACGGTTTCGTCGATCGCGGCGCGCACTTCCGAATAGGCGGCCGCCTGGCTGGCGGTCTTGGTCGTCACGGAAAATGCGACGCCCACGACGCTTAGCGCCACGAGCAGCACGGCCAGCGCGACCAGCATCTCAACGAGCGTGAATGCGGCGAAGCGGCGCGCTCTCGAAGCGCTCCGCGTGAGCATGCGATCGCAGGTTGCCGGCGACAAGATTGCGGCCATGACTATTCCGTCTGCGACAGCGTGACGACGCGCCGCGAATAGGCGAGCACCGGCGAGCGGCGCTCGAAGACCGGGTTCTGGTTCTGATCCACCTGCGCATGGGCGGGCGGGATGACCCACACGGGCCAGCGCAGCGGGTTGGCCGGCTG
>CAZHIE010000147.1:3159-10905 GCA_964532435.1 uncultured Planctomycetales bacterium | reverse complement strand
AGGGAACAGGGAGCAGGGAACAGGGGACAGGGAACAGGGAACAGGGAACAGGGGATAGGGGTGGACGCGATCCGTTCCCGTGGAACCGTTCCATGTCGCGCTACCGGTGCTACCGTTCGGCCGTGCTTTCGTTCGGCGGCCCTACCGTTCGGCTGTGCTGTCGTTCGGCGTCTCCCCCCTTCGTGCCTTCGTGGCTTCGTGCCTCCGTGGCTTCCGCTACAATCCCCGCATGGAGCTGGATTGTCAGACCTGCGGCGCGTGCTGCCACCTTTACGACGTGCTCCTCGATGCCGCCGATGAGGAGCACTTCGAGCGCCGCCCGCGACTGATCGCACTCACGTACATCCATCGTCTCGGCAACGGCCACGAGCTGCGCTTCCTGCGGCGCGACGCCCGCACGGACGCCTGCGTGGCGTTCGCGGGGCCGCTCGAAGCGAACCGCTGCACCATCTACGCCGACCGGCCGCACCTGTGCCGCGCGTTCGAAGTCGGCTCGCCGGACTGCCTGGCCGCGCGAGAAAAGCTGGCGGCGATCCGGGCTCGGCGGTCGGGCGCCAAAGCGCCCGGCACGACATGAAGGGGCGCCAAAGCGCCCGGCACGACCTGCCGCGCGCCAAATCGCCCAAGACGACCTGACCGCCGCCGACGCCCGAACGACCGGACGCACCGGCCGCCGCATAGCCCGGCGAGCGCCCCCATCTCCATTTTCCCTAGGCAAAAGGGTCGAATCACGCCGCCCGCCAACCGCCTCTAACGTTATGAGCAACAACCCCCGCACGCGCGCAGGCGCTTGCGGGGCAACCGGGACAGTCCGCGCCGCGGGGGCGGCCCGGACCATCGGAAACCTGGCGACGGGGCGCCCCGACCACGCCCCCAGCCCGGTTCGCAAGGGAGATGCGCATGAGTTGGGTTCACCGTTTCGCGCGGCCCGCCGTCGTTTGCGCGACGGCCGCGGCCGCCGCCAGTCTGGCGGTTCTGCTTCCCGGCGGGCAGACGCGCGCCGATCGCCCGCCGGAGCAATCCGCGGTCACGACGCCTTACGTCGCGTTCGCGTGGAATGACCTCGGCATGCACTGCATGAACTCCGATTTCTCGGAAATCATGGTGCTGCCGCCGTTCAACACGCTGCACACGCAGGTGCTGCGGCGCGGCGAGGAGCCGGACATCATTCGCGGCACAGACGCCGCCGTCCGCTACTTCATCCCGTCGAACACGCACTCGGCCGACAAGACGAACTTTTGGGAATATCCGCAGGCGCTGCTGGGCGGACCGCTGACGCCCGAGGTCGGCGTGACCGGAAGCCGCATGGCGGGGTCGATGGCCTACACGGGCGCCGGCGACTACTCCGTCGTCGGAATTCCGATCGTGCCGACAGACGACGACGGGCGCGAGAACCCGTACCCGCTCGCGACGGTCGAAGTGCGCACGGGCGGCACGCTCGTCGCGCGGACGCAGGCCGTCGTGCCCGTCTCGACCGAGATGAGCTGCAACCTCTGTCACAACGATCCGACCGTCTCGACGGCGTCGGACATTCTGATGGACCACGACCGGCTGCACGGCACGACGCTGATGGCGCAGCGCCCGGTCCTGTGCGCGGGTTGCCACGGCTCGAACGCGCTGGGCCTTCCGGGTCAGCCGGGGCTGCACAACCTGTCGTCGGCGATGCACACGGCGCACTCGACGCGCATGGGCGGCATTACGCTGACCGAGACTTGCTACGCCTGCCACCCCGGCATTCGCACGGCCTGTCAGCGCGACGTGCATCTGTCCAACGGCGTCACCTGCACCGAATGCCACGGCGACATGGCCGCGGTAGGCAATCCGGCCCGCAATCCGTGGGCCGATGAGCCGCGCTGCGGGACGTGCCACGTGCGGGCGGGCTTCGAGTTCGAGCAGCCGGGAACGCTGTATCGCAACTCCGAGGGGCACAGCCACGTGAAGTGCGCCGCCTGCCACGGCAGCCCGCACGCCATCACGCCGACCATCACGGAGGTGGACAACGTTCAGGCGATGACGATGCAGGGACACGCCGGCGTCATCAACGACTGCACGGTATGTCACGTCAACCAGCCGTCCGAGTCGTTCTTTCACCGCGTGAGCGAGGACTGATCCCATGAAAACAACGAAACACACTTGCGGAATGCTCGCGCGCGGGCGGCTTCTTGCGGCGGCGCTGTCGGCTCTGCTCTTCGCCGCAGTCGCGACGGCCGCGGATCGCTACCAGATCACCGATCTCGGCACGCTCGGCGCGCCGTTCAGCGCCGCCATGACGGTCAACAGCCTCGGCCAGGTGGGCGGCGTGTCGGCCAACGCGGCGGCGAACATGCACGGCGTCGTTCTCGACGGCGCGCTTCAGGATGTGCCGCCGCTGGCGGGCGACACGCAGAGCCAGGTATTCGCGATCACGGACACGGAGCGCATCATCGCCGTGTCGTACGACCTGGGCGAGATGGCCTCGCGCGGCTTCTTCGTACAGGGCGGCGCGGTCACGCCGGTCGGGAACCTCGCACCGCGCGGCGGCAATTCGGCCGGCGTGGTGGTCGGATCGGCCAAGCGCTTCGACGCGACGCTCGGCTGGCTGGATCGCGCGGCGCGGTGGGTGGGCGGCGCCTTGGCCGAGATCGGCACGCTGGGCGGGAATTACAGCTACGCGTATGACGTGAACGACGCGGGCTGGGTGGTCGGCGGATCCTCGCTGGCCGGCGAGACGACGCGCCACGCGTTTGTGTGGATCGCCGGGCAGATGCGCGATCTCGGCACGCTGGGCGGCACGAACAGCCAGGCCTACGCGATCAACGGCCTCGGCGAGATCGTCGGCTGGGCGAATACGGCCGGCGGCATGCCGCACGCGTTCCTGTTTACGACCGACGGCGCGGGCAATGTCGTCACGCGGACGGATCTTGGCGCGCTGAACGGATACAGCTTTGCGTATGACGTGAACGGCCTGTCGCAGGTGGTCGGGTCGAGTTCGTATCGCGCGGTGCTGTGGGACGGCGGCGCGCCGATCGATCTCAACACGCGCATTCCGGGCGGGACCGGCTGGCGGCTGGACGCCGCCTGGTCGATCAACGACGCCGGGCAGATCGCGGGCGCGGGCGCGCTGCGCGGATTGCCGCGCGGGTTCCTGCTCACGCCGATCCCGCATCGCCCCGGCGACATGAATTGCGACGGCGCGGTCGACAACGCCGACATCGACGCGTTCGTCTTGGCGCTGCTCGACGCGGCCGGCTACGAGCAGGCGTATCCCAATTGCCGCATCGACAACGGCGACACGAACGGCGACGGCGCGGTGGACAACGGCGACATTGACGGATTCGTGGCCTGCCTGCTTGGCGGCGGCTGCTGAATTTGAGGATTGGCGCGGCGCCGCATCCGCGAGCGCGACAGGAGGTTCTGCCATGAACACACGGAAGGGTCACTTCTTCGTGATCGCGGCTGCGACGCTGGCGGCAATCGCCGCCGCCCGCGCGGCGCTGCCCGCGTACGACGGCTTCAACAACGCACCGCGTCCGGACCTGGCCGGCTCCAGCAACGGGGCCGGCTGGGCCGGGTCGTGGTTCGACAACGGTACGGCGATCGTCACGCCGCTCGCTCTGCCCGGCCTGACATATCCGGGCCTCGTCACTTCGCCCGGCGCGGCCGTTACGCCCGGCACCGGCGGCACGTGGGACATCTGCAATTACTCCCGCAGCTTCGGAACCGTCGCGGGCGATCGCGTTTACGTTTCGTTCCTGTATCGCCCCGATTCGGGCTATGCCACGTTCGGCGGGCTGGAATTCGGGTTGTATCCGCGGCAGGTCGTCGTCGGCTCGCCGCTGGGCTACTACCTGTACGGCATGATGGTCGGCGAAGGAATATTTGCCGTGTCAAACGTGCCGGAGGTCGTAGGCGAGACGGTTCTGCTCGTCGTCGAAATCCGGCGTGTGAGCGCGGCCGGCCCGATCTCGTATTCGCTCTATGTGAACCCCGTGCCCGGCGCGGCGCAGCCGGCGTATCCCTCGGCGCAGACGAGCGTGCCCGGCACGACGCTGCCGACGTCCCTGCAGATCAAGAACGACGGCGGCGTGACGACGGATGAGATGCGCGTCGGCGTCGATTGGGCGAGCGTGACGCCGGCGCTGGTCATCCTGATCGGCGACATGAACTGCGACGGGGCGGTCGATAACGGCGACATCGACGGCTTCGTGCTGGCGCTGCTCAGCCGCAGCGCATATGAGGCCGCGCATCCCGGCTGTCACTACACGGCCGCCGACGCGAACGGCGACGGTGTCGTGGACAATGGCGACATCGATGCGTTTGTCGCGCGACTGCTGAGGTAATGTCGAATGGCGACTAGCGAATAACGAATTGCGGAAAGCCCCATCCCCTCCGAGATTCGTAATTCGCTCTTCGTTATTCGCAATTCGCTCGGATCGACGGCTATTTGTCGCGCGTGCCGAGCAGGTCGGCGGTCGTGATCGCGTCGCGGACGGCAATGACCTTGCCGCCGCCGTCAAATGTCACGTCAAACGCCGCCTGGTGCGAGAAGATGTAGGGGAAGACGAAGCCGTCCTTGAGCGTGCCGGCCTTCATGTCGCCCGTGAAGAGATTGCGGACGAATTTCAGCTCCGCGCCTTCCTTGACGAACTCGCGCTCCTCGCCGTCGACGACTTTCTTCTGCGTGATGAACACGCGGTACTTGCGCGGCTCGCCGGCCGCGTCGCACACCTGCTCCCACGACATTCCGGACTTGATCTTCGCCTTGGCGGCGTTGCCCAGCGCGGTCGGGTCGTGCCCGGCGACGCCGCCGAAGAAGTACATGCCGGCCAGGATGATCCCGCCGACGACGATCAGCCCCACGAGTGCCTTTCCCATGAGAACCCTCGCCTTCCTTGCTGCGATTCGGGGTGCGGACCGCGCGTGGGCGTGACCGAATCGCCAGCGGGGAGCGCACTCCGATTCGATTCGGGCATTGTAGAACTGGTGCGGGTGGACGCAAGCGGCGGAACGACGCCCGCGACGCGCAGCGCCCGCCGCGCACGTCCGGAAGTTGACTCGAAACCTCGATTGGCTACGCTATCGGGATGTTACGACACGACTTGCACGACATCGACCCCATCGAGACCGCCGAGTGGCTCCAGTCGCTGGAGGCCGTCGCCCAATCGGCCGGCCCCCAGCGCGCCCAGTTCCTGCTCGACCAGCTTCAACGCTGGGCGATGCGGCATCGCGTCACGGTGCCGTTTGTCGGGAACACGCCCTACCTGAACACCATCCCGGTCGAGCAGCAGCCGAAGTATCCGGGCGACCGCGCCATCGAGCGCCGCATCAAGAGCTTTGTACGCTGGAACGCGATGGCGATGGTCGTCCGCGCCAACAAGGCCAGCGAGGGCATCGGCGGGCACATCTCCACGTATGCGTCGCTCGCCACGGTCTGGGAAGTCGGCTTCAACCACTTCTTCCGCGGCAAGGACGGCGATTCGCCCGCCGACCAGATCTACTTTCAGGGTCACGCTTCGCCCGGCATCTACGCGCGGGCGTACATGATGGGCCGGCTCGAAGAGTCGCACCTGATGAACTTCCGGCGCGAGCTGGCGCCCGGCGGCGGCCTGTCGAGCTACCCGCATCCATGGCTGATGAAAGACTTCTGGGAATGCCCGACCGTCAGCATGGGCCTCGCGCCCCTGTCGAGCATCTACCAGGCGCGTTTCAACCGCTACCTGCACGACCGCGGCCTGCTCGACACGTCGCGCAGCCGCGTCTGGGCGTTTCTCGGCGACGGCGAGATGGATGAGCCGGAGAGCCTCGGCGCGATCACGCTGGCCAGCCGCGAGCAGCTCGACAACCTCACGTGGGTGGTCAACTGCAACCTGCAGCGGCTCGACGGCCCCGTCCGCGGCAACGGCAACATCATTCAGGAGCTGGAGGCGGCTTTTCGCGGGGCCGGTTGGAACGTCATCAAGGTGATTTTCGGCTCCGACTGGGACCCCCTCTTCGCGCAGGACGCCGACGGCATCCTGACGGAGGCGGTCGGCGCCGTCGTCGACGGTCAGTGGCAGCGCTACAGCGTCGAGCCGGGCGCGTATTCGCGCGAGCACTTTTTCGGACAGCATCCGGACCTGCTGCGCATGGTAGAGAACCTGAGCGACGACCAGATTCGCGGCATGCGCCTGGGCGGGCACGATCCGGAAAAGGTCTACGCGGCGCTGAAGTCCGCTACGGAGCATCGCGGCCAGCCGACGGTCGTGCTGGCGCGGACGATCAAGGGCTACGGACTGGGCGAAGCGGGCGAAGGCCGGAACATCACGCACCAGCAGAAGAAGCTGAACGACGATGAGCTAAAGGTGTTCCGCGACCGGTTCGACATCCCCGTCACCGATCGCGAGATCAAGAACGCGCCGTTCTGCCGCTTCGAAAAGGGCAGCCGCGAATACGAGTACATGATGGAGCGCCGCCGCGCGCTGGGCGGGTTCGTGCCGCGCCGCGCGGTGCGGGCCGCCCCGCTCAAGGCGCCTTCGCTCGAGCTGTTCGCCGAGTTCCTCAAGGGCAGCGGCGCGCAGAAGGCCTCGACCACGATGGCGCTGATGAGAATGCTCGCGCGGCTCCTCTCCGACAAGCAGATCGGCAAGCTGGTTGTGCCGATCGTGCCCGACGAGGCTCGCACGTTCGGCATGGAGGCGCTCTTCCGCACGTACGGCATCTACGCCCACGGCGGGCAGCTTTACGAGCCGGTCGATCACACGCAGCTCATGCGTTACGAAGAGCGAAAGAACGGCCAGATCCTCGAAGAAGGCATCACCGAGGCCGGCTCGATGGCGTCGTTCACCGCGGCGGGCACCGCGTATGCCTCGCACGGCGTGAGCACGATCCCCTTCTTCATTTACTACAGCATGTTCGGATTCCAGCGCATCGGCGACAGCATCTGGGCCGCCGCCGACATGCGCGTGCGCGGGTTCCTGGTCGGCGGCACGGCCGGCCGCACGACGCTCAACGGCGAAGGGCTTCAGCATCAGGACGGGCATTCGCACGTTCACGCGAGCACCGTGCCGACATGCGCAGCATACGACCCGGCGTATGCATACGAGCTGGCCGTGATCATTCAGGACGGTATCCGCCGGATGTATGAGAACGGGGAAGACTGCTTCTACTACATCACCGTCTACAACGAGCCGTACGAAATGGCGCCGATGCCGGAGGGCGCGCCGCCGGGCATCCTGCGCGGGCTGTATCGCTTCCGGGCGGCCGAGAACCCCGGCAAGTCGCCGCGGATTCACCTGTTCGGCAGCGGGCCGCTGCTGCGCGAGGCGGTGCGGGCGCAGGCGATGCTGGCCGAGAAATTCGGCGTGGCGGCCGACGTGTGGAGCGCGACGAGCTACAACGAGCTGTACCGCGACGCGCTGCGGTGCGAGCGCTGGAATCGGCTGCACCCCGGCGAGACGCCGCGCGTTCCGCACGTGCGGGCGGCGCTGGGCGAAGACCGCTGGCCGGTCGTCGCGACGAGCGACTACGTCAAGGCGATTCCGCAGCGCTTGGCGACGTGGCTTCCGCAGGGCATTTGCGCGCTGGGCACGGACGGCTTCGGCCGAAGCGAGACGCGCGAGAACCTGCGCCGGCACTTCGAGACGGACGCGGAGCACGTCGCGTATGCGGCGCTGTGCGAACTCGCGCGGGTGGGCACGTTCGACAAGGCCAAGCTGGGCGCCGCGGCGAAGGAGCTGGGGATCAACGCAGAGGCGATCGACCCGGCGGGGGCGTAGGGAATTGCGAATG
>CAZHIE010000147.1:0-3059 GCA_964532435.1 uncultured Planctomycetales bacterium | reverse complement strand
ACCCCAACAGCAGCGCAACGAATGAATCAATGTCGCCGTTGTCCACGGAACCGTCGTCGTTCGTGTCGGCGTTCTCGAAACGGCACGCCGGGAACGCGCCCTCGTACGCGGCGCGGTCGAGCAGCGCCAGCACGAACGCGTCGATGTCGCCGTTGTCTACGGCGCCGTCGCAATTCATGTCGCCGATCCGTCCCGTCGCCAGATCGATCTCGGAGCGGACCATCTCCTCCGGCGGGCACTTGCCGTTGGCCGTCCAGAGGTCGTACATCGCGCGGGCGGCGCCCCCCGGAGCGCCGCTGTCGCGCAGGAATTCCATGAACTCGCGCGAAGTCGACTGGTAATAGAGCGTCACCTCGGCGCGGACCGCGCCGGCCGGCACGTCGTACAGCGTCTCGTCGTAATTCTGGCCGTCCGCGTAGCTCGCGCCGACCGGCGCGCCGCCGAATGCCGCGTAGGCCGCGTTGGTGAAGCCCTGCGGCGGGATGCGATTGTCCTTATGAACCGTGTCGTTCAGCACGAAGTGGAACTCGGCGCCGGCGGGCAGCCCGACGATCGGCGCGAGCGCTTCGGAGACAGCCGGCGCGGCCTCGTACACCTTCGCCTGCGGGTCGCGCGTCAGCAGCGCCGTCTGCGAGTCGTACGCGCCGGATTCGCCGACCAGCGCGTCGCCCGCGTCGTAGAAGCGCACGTTGAGCCACGCGCGGCGGCCTTCGGGATAGCCGGTCGGCAGCTTGTGGCCCGTTCGGTTCGTCACGCGTACGCGCAGCGCGTCGCCCTCCTGCGTCAGCGCCAACGACGCCGCGAGTTGCAGCATGTTCCGCGCGCGGACGATGCCGGCGTCGAGCGCGGCCACGTCGACGCCCGGCGCAACCTGGCTCAGCAGCGTCGGAACCCACGTGCTGCCGCCGGTCATGTCGTGCAGCGACAGGTCGGTGCGCACGGGCGAATCCTGGAAGTTGCAGGCCTGCCCCGTGACCGCACGCATGTGGCAGTGCTGGCACTCGGAGACGTACTGTCGATTGCCGCCGAATTCCGGCGCGAAAACGCCCTGCGGCGTGTTGAAGGCGCTATGCACCCACTCGCTGTACGTGCGCTCGACGGCGCCAAGCTGATGCGAGCCGAACGCCTCGGCCGGCTGGTCGAATGCGTTGGGGCTGACGGTGCCGTCGGGGTTTCGCGTGAAGACCGGGTTGCTCACGTCGTGGCATATGCCGCAGATCGCCGACGAGCGATGCAACGGCGAATACGTCGCCTCGTGCGGCGCGACGGCGTCGTTGAACGGCCCGCGCAGCCCCCACGTGTACGGGTCGACGACGTACTGCCCGCTGGCATAACCGGTGGGCACGTCGGCAAGGTTGGCCAGAACTTCCGCGTCGAACGGCGGGCTGACGCCTTCAACGTAGATCGGATCGACCTGCCGGTGGCAGAAGTTGCAGCTCACGCCAATGAGGTCGTCGGGCTCCATCTGCGAGCCGTCCGTCGGCGTCGAGCGGCCCGCCAGCCAGCCGCGGCTGTCGTGGCAGCGCAGGCACATGTCGCCGGACTCCGGCGCGTCGGCGTTGGCGATCTCCATGAGCCCGAGAAACAGCGGATCGATGGAAGCATGGGCCATCATGCCGCCGCGCCAGTTGAATGCCGGCTCGACGCTTGGGTTGTAATCGCCGTGGCAGCCGCGGCAGACCTCCGGGCTGATGAGCGTCTCGGCGCCAAATGGCTGCGTGCCGGGCATGTCGAAATCGCGCAGCGTCGTCGGCACGCGCCCGCCGCCGGATGACGAGATCGAGAAGCCCGCATTGCTCGTGTCGAGGCCGATGTTGATGTCGGGGTCATAGGCGACGACGCGGACGCGGGCGGCCGACGTCGGCCGGTTGGGCACGTGCCAGGTGAACGAGCCGGTGTTGGCCGTCCAGATCGCGAGCGGGGCGAACGTCGTCCCGTCGAACGAGACGAGGATGTCGACGGCCATGACGGTCCCGCTGTTGTCGGTCGCGGTCCAGGTGATGGTCTGCGCCGACGAGCTGACGTACGACTCGCCGCCGTTGGGCGAGAGCACGGTGACCGTCGGCGGCGTGGTGTCCGGGCCGACTGTGGGCGTCAGGTAATCCTGAATCTCGGCGGTGGAGATGTTCGAGACCTGGCCGAGGTTTGCGGCGCGCAGGCCGGGGAACGTCGGCGTGTTGGCGTAAAGATGCGCCGGGTCGAGGATTTCCGTGTTGTTGGAGAAGCCATCGGTGTCGGAGTCGAGATTTCCCAGAGCGAGGATTTCCGCGGCCGTGCGGTTGGCGGTTCCCTCGACCGCGAGGCCGTACGGGTTTCGCGGGCCGCCGCCGTTGAAGTTGAAGTGGCAGACGCCGCAGTGTTGCGTTCCGTTGAGGCGCAGGTCGAGGCGTGAGCCGACGGCCTGCGGATATGCGTCAAAGAAGGCTCGGCGCATCGAGCTTCGTGCGGCGGCCTGTGGGGCGAGCGCGCCCGCGGCAATGAACCCGACGACCGCTGCGATTAGCGTGAGCCTTTTCGGCGACATGTGCGTGCTCCGTTGCGCGGTGCATTTCGGGCGCGGCGTGCCGGCGACGAGGTGTACGAATGGGCGCGGGCGCCGAGTGCACCGATCGGGCGCGTTACTGGCATTTTGCGTGCCGCGCCGGGGTGATCGGAATTCCCGGCGCACGCTGCATTCGGCGACCGCATTTCCGGGCCGCAGAAGGCGATTCCGCGCCAATCCGTTCGCGATGAGGCTTGTCCGGTGCGCGAAATTCCGCAGCGGTGCGCCACTTTACGCAGCGGGGCGGGACGAGGCACGGAGGCACGAACGTGGAAGCATCCGACTCCTCACGCCAGTGAGGGGCGGGCACTTGGACCGCAGCCGCCCTCGGATGCTTCCTCGGCCGATCCGGGTGACCGGAGGAGACCGGCCGGAGACCGGCCCCCCAGAATCTTCCTCCAAGCTGGACCGCGGGCGGCCGCGGCGCTCCCCCCGCCACGGGGCTATAATCAGCGATTTCGCCCCCCCCGGCGCACGAGGCAGCATGAGCCGATTCCAGATCGTCAGCCCGTTCGAG
>CAZHIE010000146.1:7417-10986 GCA_964532435.1 uncultured Planctomycetales bacterium | reverse complement strand
GACACGGAGGGCAACGTCGCCCGCGCCGCCTACGCGTGCCGCCGTCCGCCCCCTCGCCCGCGCCGCCGCCCCCGCGCCCCCCGCAGCGATTCTCATCCGCCCGCTCCCGCCGGTACAATATCTGCGGCTTTTTCGGATCGGCAGGAATGAACGAAACCACCACCAACCAGCCGTCGGCGGGCCTGTCGCGGCTCCGCATCGATCGCTCGCAACGGCCGACCACGGCCGGACGCGGATGGATTATCCTCACGATTACAGTAGCCGGCGTGGCCGCCCTCTCGGCCGGCGCCGCCTGGTGGTACTACCAGACGACCGGTACGACGATCATCTCGGCCCTGGCCGAAAAGACGCTGGACGTGAGCGTCACCACGATCCCCGCGGCCGCGCCGCGCGCCGCGCCCGTTGCGCTGGTCGCTACCGGCAAGATCGTCAGCGATCGGCTGGTCAATGTCGCAACCAAGGTCTCCGGCCAGATCGTCGAGCTGCTGGTCGAACAGGGCGACGCGGTCGAGGCCGGCCAGGTGCTCGCCCGCGTCGAAGACGACATCTATCGCGCGCAGCGCGACGAATCGGCGGCCCGCACGGCGCAGGCGGAGCATACGGTCGCCCGCGCCGCCGCGGAAGAGGCGCGCGCCCGGGCCGCCGTCGACGAAGCCCGCGCGGAAGACGCCCTCCGGCAGCGCGATTACCAGCGCATGCGCCAGCTCAACGAGAAGGGCCAGGCCAGCGCGTTCGAGTTCCTCAACTCGATGAACCTGGCCGAAGCGTCGGCCGCAGCGCTTCAGGTGGCCGAGGCGGCCGCGCAGAGCGCCACCGCGGCGCTGGCGGCGGCGCGGACCGACGTGGACGCCTCGCGCGCCATCCTGCGCGTCTGGCAGAAACGGCTCGACGATTGCGACATTCGCGCGCCGCTGGCGGGCGTCATCCTCGACCGCAACGCCGAGGTGGGCGACTTTCTCGCGGCCGAGGGCGGGCGCGGCGCGAACGCCAACGCGCAGCTCGTTTCCATCGCCGACATGACGCGCCTGCGCGTCGAGGTCGACGTCAGCGAGCGCGACATCGGCCGCGTCTCGCCCGGGCAGCGCGCCCGCATCACGCCCGACGCCGATCGCCGGGCGTACGACGCATTCGTGATGTGGGTGGACCCGGTCGGCGATTACGCCCGGGCGGTGGTGCAGGTAAAGGTGCGCATCGAGAACCCCGGGCCGGGCCTGCGCATCGACGGCTCCGCCAAAGTCGAATTTCTTGCCCCCGCCACCGCATCGGACGCGGCCGCCGCGGCGGGCGGCAACCTGTGGGCGCCCAAGGCGGTCGTGAAGCTCGCGCCGAGCGGCGACGACGGGCTGGTTTTCACCATCGTCGCGGGCCGGGCCGTGGGTCACCCCGTGCGCGTCGGCGCGCGGGCGGAAAAATCGGTCGAAATCCTGTCCGGAATTCGGCCGGGGATGCAGCTCATCTGCGACGGCGTGGACGGCGTGTCGGAGCGCTCGCCGGTCCGCGTGGTGCGGACGGTTCCATACGGCGATTTGTGATCGGCGGGTGGTCGGCCAGCCCGGGCGGCGCCTTTTGGGACCGGAAAATCCGAAGCCGGAAAAATTTTCGCTTTCCCGTGGCACGGAGCGCGGGCAGCGGCTATAAACATGGTGCTCGCCGTACTGGGCCTCCCGGCGAACCATCGACAAACTAGAGGCAGGGGCCCGGATCCACCATTCGGGTGTTGACTCTTTCGACGCAGGCCATTCCTAGTGAACTTCGAGTTTCCATCACGGTAGGCCACATTCTCCCATCCGAGAACGAGAGTATCGCCCCTCCCGAACCCTTCGAGGTACAGTTCATGGATTACGAGGACAAGACGATCGTCTGCGTCGATTGCAAGCAGGAGTTCCTCCACTCCGCCGAAGATCAGCAGCGCTACGCCGAGCGCGGCTTCGCCCACGATCCGAAGCGCTGCAGGCCGTGCCGCGAAATCCGCAAGGCCAAGGGCGGCGGCGGAGGCGGCGGGCAGGGCGGCGAGATGCAGGAGGCCGGCGCCGGCGGCGACGACTTCGCTTCCCCCGGCAACGAGGCCACCCCGCGCCGTCCGAGCTTTGGCGGCGGAGGCGGAGGCGGCGGCGGACCGCGTCGCGATCGCGGCGGTCCGCCCCGGCGCGGCTTCGGCGACGGCGGGGGCGGGGGCGGCGGACGCGGACGATTTGGCGGCGGGGGCGGCGGTGGAGGGGGCGGCGGCGGCGGGCGCGGCCCGCTTCAGCTCTATCCGGCCACGTGCTCTTCATGCGGCAAGCAGACGGAAGTGCCGTTCAAGCCGAGCGGCGATCGCCCGGTCTACTGCCGCGATTGCTACCGCTCGCGCCGCGGCTAGCCGCCCGCCGCGTAGCCTGAGCCAGACTTGGGCAGCGCGATTCTCGCTCCGCGCCCAGTGCGCGGTACGGCTTCGCGCTGCCGTGCGTATCGCGACGACGCGTGCGGGCGCGCCGCCCGACCGCGTAAGCAGCCCGGGGTCGGCGCCGATTCCCACCGGGTCGATTCCGCGAAATCCGCGCGAGGGGTCGCGTGCATGCTGAACCCGTCATTCCGCGCATCGGCGAGCGCGTCTACATCGCGCCGACCGCGTACGTCGCCGGCGACCTGATCGTCGGCGACGACACGACGATCATGCATCACGTCATGATCCGGGCCGACGTGTCCGCCATCCGCATCGGGGCGCGCTGCAATGTGCAGGACGGCGCGATCATCCACACCAAGACGGGCGTGCCGCTCGACATCGACGACGACGTCGCGATCGCACACCGCGCGGTCGTCCACTGCCGCCGAGTGCGGTCGCACACGCTCATCGGCATCGGTGCGATCGTGCTGGACGACGCGGAGATCGGGCAAAACTGCATCGTCGCGGCCGGCGCGCTCGTGCCGCCGCGCATGATCGTTCCCGACGGCAAGGTCGTCGTCGGAACGCCGGCGCGGATCGTCCGCGACGTGACCGATGAGGACCGCGCATATACGCGCTTTGTGCTCGACAACTATCTGCGGCTCGGCCGCGAGCACGCCGCCGGCCGGTTTCCCAACGTCGCGGGCTGATCGATCGGCGTCTTTCCGCTTGCGTGAATCTGCGCAATCTGCGGATCGATTGCGTGGCTGGAATGCATCCGCAGATTGCGCAGATTGACGCAGATTTGGGAAAAGCCCGCGGCCGGACTACAGCGGCTGGTCGACGGCGGCTTCCATCTCCAGCAATCGCCGCTTGAAGTCGACGCCGCCGGGGCCGGAGTAGCCGCCCAGCCCGCCATCTCCGCGCAGGACGCGGTGGCAGGGCACGACGATCGGCCACGGATTGCGACCCATCGCCGCGCCGACCGCGCGGGCGGCCTTCGGCTGCCCGACGGCGCCGGCCAGATCGCCATACGAGCGCGTGCGGCCGTAGCCGATGCCGGCGCAGGCGCGCCACACGTTGATCGGAAAGTCGGAGTGCTCCGAGAAATCGAGCGGGACGGTGAACTTCACGCGCTGGCCACCAAAATAGCGCGACAGCTCGTCCGCGGCCTGCGGCAAAAGCGAGGCGTCCTCCACCGCGTCGG
>CAZHIE010000146.1:2374-7317 GCA_964532435.1 uncultured Planctomycetales bacterium | reverse complement strand
TGCGCAGTGCTTTCCGCCGGCAGGTAGACGCGGCGCAGCCCCTTTTCCGATGCGACGTAGCCGACCGCGCCCCAGCGCGTGCTCAGGATTCGAAAGGCGATGGACATCGGCAGACCTCCATGATGGAATACCAAACAGAATCCTAATGGATCGGCCAGATGGATGCAACCCGGCCGCCGGCGATTTCGCCCGCCCCCGGCCGGCCGTTCCCCATACAATTCCCGCATGATTCCCGAATGGCTCAAGCCCTACCTCAACTTCCAGGACCCGCTGGTGCAGCGCTTCGCGCTCGCCGCCGCCGGCATCGTCGCCCTGGCGCTCGTTCTGCGGATTATCCAACGGCGGCGCGAAGCGGCCGCGTGGAGGAGCCAGCGCGAGCGGCTGCGCGAGACGTATGGTCAGATTCAGTTGCAGCAGCAGGAGGTCGAGCGACTGGCCTTGCAGATCATCGCGACGAGTTCCTCGCGGACGATCGCGGGATTCGCGCTGCTGCGTCAGATCGAAGCGGTCTTCACGGATGGACACCAGACGCCTGGCAAAGCCGTGGAAATGCTTAAGGCGCTCGCGGCGCAGAAGGGCGCCAACGCGATCATCAATCTGCACAGCGATCGCCTGCCGACGGGAAAGTGCATGGCCCAGGGCGACGCGGTCGTCGTCAAGGCGCCAAGCAGGCCGGCGTGAGGCGTCGCCCGTGGCCGCGACGGCATGTGACTCGGCGCCCCGCCGGACACGCCTCGGTTCCCTCTTCCCTCCCGCTGGCCCCTCACTGGCGTGAGGGGTTCGGATTCCCCTGCCCCCTGCCCCCTGCCCCCTGTTCCCTGTTCCCCCTCACACAAGCTCGTCGGATAGCGAAGAAACGATCAGCAGCAGGCAGCCGCGCTCGGTGCTCTGCACGCCGTGCAGGCTGCCCGGGGCGGCGTATTGGTAATCGCCGGCGCGCAGCACGTCATCGCCCATGCGAAGATCGCCCTGCAATACGTAGCACTCCTCGCCCGAGGCATGCACGTGCCGCGGATAGCTCGTGCCCGCCCGCATCTCCACCAGCATCGTCGCCTGATTTCTCGCTCGATCAGTGAACAGCCGGCGAACGCGAACCCCCGCAACACTCGTGTCTTCCCAGGCCGTGTCGCCCGCCCGGCGGATCAGGATGCCGCTGGTCGCGTCGTCCGGCCAGCCCTTCCAGACCTGGGTTTCTTCGTCCGCCGCGTGGTCCGTCGCGGCGACGTCGGTCTGCGAAATGCGGGCCAGAATCGCCGAGCGGGCCGACGCGGGGGGTTCCGCCTGCGGCAGGCCGGCCGCAAGCAGCGCTCCCACGTCGCTCAGGTCGGCCAGCGCCGACCGGCAGGCGTCGCACGCGCGCAGGTGAGCGCCGAACTCGTCCGCCTGCTCGGGCGTCATTGCGCCGGCCAGGTAAAGACTCGCCAGCTCTTCGGGTTCGCCGATGGTGTGTTGTGCATTCATGTCGTTGCCAACCCGAGGCGCGGCTGCACGATCTCGCGCAGCCGGCGCATGCCCAGTCTGATCCGCGTCTTCACGGTGCCCACCGGAGTCTGCGTCCGGCTCGCGATTTCCTCGTGCGTCAGGCCGCCGAAATAGGACAGCTCGATCACGCGACGCTGCTCATCGGGAAGCTGCCGCAGCGCCTCGCCCGCGACCTGCCCGCACTCCGCGTCTTCCAGCGCCCCGCCGGCCTGCGCCTGCGTCTCGGCCGCCGATTCGAGGGGCGTCGTCGCGCGACGCTTGCGCCGCCGCAGGTGGTCCATCGCCCGCGATCGAGCGATCAGAACGATCCAAGCCAGAGGCCCCGACCGCGTCGCGTCGTAGTCGCCCGCCTTGGACCAGACGTGCCAATAGGCATCCTGCAGCACGTCTTCGGCCGCCGCCCGGCTGCGCAGCATCCGCAGAAGCAACCCAAACACGCGCGAGCTGGTGCGGTCGTACAGACTCGCAAACGCGGTCTGGTCGCCGCCGGCGATCCGGCCAAGCAGGGCTGCGTCGAGGTGATCCGCCATCAGAAATCCGCCGCCCGGACCGCCGCAAGCCGCCGGCGCGCATCCATCGGCCTCGGCCGAGCGCGGGCGGGCGCGACCTGTCCGGCCCCATGCTAGGTTATCGGCGTCCCGGCCACAATCGGGCGGCGCGGGGTTCGCTGCTCGTACCAAGGCTCATCCCTCGTCCGCCAACTCGCCTGCGGCGCCCGCGAAATTGCAGGCGCGGCCGATCGACCACGACGCGGCCTATTGGGCAATACGCACGGGAAGGTTGGCGCGATTTCGGGATTCGCGGCGGGAGAAAACCGCGGAATGGGAAAAAGACGCCCGGGGTGAGGCTGTCCGGCCGAGCTGGAGGACGCTGCTGCACCCCGGGCGATTGATTTTGGGTTGACTCTCGAACGGCGGACCGATCCGACGGCTTCGCTAATTCTTGGAAACGCCGAGGTAGCGCGCGATCTCACGAGCCTCGCGCAGATGCTCGCGCAGCGCCGGCAGCGTCCGATCGGCAAACGCCCGGACCCGCGGATTGGGGTTGTCTCGGGCTTCCTTCTCGAACTTGCGCACATCCGTCTCGTGATCCTCGACCATCTGCTCCATGTAGCGCCGGTCAAACGTCTCGCCGCTCAGTCCGGAGAAGCGATCCTTCATCGAGCGCACCTTTGCGGTCGGATCGATCGGAAGCGAGATGCCCTCGTCACGCGCCAGGTCGCGCAGCTCCTGGTTCACCTTGCCGTGATCATCGAACATGCGCTGGCCGAAACGCCGCACACGCTCATCCTGACCCTGGGCGGCGGCCATGCGCCCCAATTCGACCTCGGTCATGCCGTCTTCGGCCGCCTCGCGCACGAACATCTCGCCCGACGGCGTTGCCCGCCGGTCGGCATCCGAAACGAGCTTCGAGTCGCGGCGGTGGTCGCCCGCCCGGTCATGGTCGCGATCGTCGCGGCGATCGTCCGACGCGCACCCGAAGCATATGAGCAGCAGGCATGGGACGGCCGATCGCGTCATGGCGGGTTTCCCTTTCATCCGATGCGGCAAGAATGGTCCGCGGCTTCCGCGCCACAGAGAGAGATACCACGCCGCTCTGAAACATCCGTGAAAAACCTATTAACGGAACATCACCCGCCGCGCCGCAATCGTTTATCGGAAAGCGCCGCCTCCGCCGGCCGGCCGGGATGATGGCAACGGCCTCACGTGCCGATAGCACCGTCACTCCCCGCTTGCGGCGCGCGCTGCGCCGGCGGCTGCCCCGTGCGCTGTTCAGGAGACCCGCATGTATCGAATCCTCGCGCTCGTCCTCAGCCTCTCGCTCTGCGTCTCGCTCTCCGCGTGTGTCCCGGCGCCGGACACGACCGACAACGCGGCCGGCGACGACAACGGCAGCATCGACAACAACGACAACGGCGGCGCAACCGGCGACAATGACAATGGCGACGGCGGCGGCGAGATCGTTGATTCCAATCCGAATGCGCTGTCGCTGACCGGAACCATTCTTCCCTCCGAGTCGGCCAAGCGCCGCGCCCGCGCCGCCGAAAGCGACCTGACCTACACCGTCGTCGCGCAGAGCGCCGAGACAATGGAGATCTACCGCGGCACGACCGACGCCGACGGAAACTTTCAGATCGATCTGCCGACCGATGAGCAGGACAGTCTCGTGCTCCTCACGATCCTCACGCCGGAAGGGAAACCCGCCGGCCCGATCGTCTTCGACGCCGACGCCGAGCACGGGTTCACCGGCCTCGATCTCTCGCGCGACGTAAGCGTCGGCCAGGTGCAGATTCCCGAGAACCCCGCGATGGAGCCGATTCTGCCCGGCGACGACGCCGACGCCGGCGACGTTGTGGCCGACGACGTCTTCGCGCGACTCGACGACAACGGTGTGCCGGTCGGAGTCGGCACGTATGGGAAGGGCGAGGACGCGGCCGGCGACGTGACGACCAATCCGCGGCAGGCGTGCGACGCGGATCAGGACGGCCTGCCCGACGGGTTCGACGCCGACAACGACGGCGACGGCGTGGTGGACGACTTCGACGCGAACGGCGGCGACCCGGACAACGGCGACGGCATCCGGCTGAATTTCTTCATGAATCTCAAGATCGGAACGGAGAAGTCGGCGACGTATTACGACGGGAGCAGCGACGAGATCGCCAGCGCGCTGCAGGAAGACATCGTCATCACGCTGGAAGTGATCGACGAGGCCGACGACGGCGTCAGCATCACCGGCGTCCGTTGCGTGCCCGAGTCGAGCCCCGCATACCTCGCGACGGCCGACGTGAACATGGAAAGCGGCGGGGGTGGCCTGTTGCGTCAGCCCTGGTCGGAGTCCGACTACGCCTTCGCCGATTTCGGCGATCGCTGGCAGGCTTTCATCATTCCCAACGCGACGATCGAGGCCGGCGACACGTTCACCATCGAAGTAAGCTTCAGCGACGACACGACGAAGCAGTATTCGCGCATGGTGAACTACGTGTTTCGCAACATTCCCAGGCTGATTCAATTCGGCGCTGACGGAGCGCTCAACGACTACGTCGATCAGCAGCCGATCGAGTTCGACGGCACGCAGGATCTCGTGCTGGTCTTCGAGCCGCCGCCGGACGAGACCGGCGCGCTGCTGACCGGCATGAGCTACCAGTTCGAGATGTTCTATCTTGCGTCCGGCGACGGTTCGCAAGTCGAGGACGTCGATTTCACCGCCACCTGGCCGGCGCCGCCCGCCAACTTCTCGCAAAACAAGTCGTACAACGTGGCGGCCGACGCGCTCGTGCTCTCCGGCGACAACACGTTCACCGTGACGATCCCCAAAGAGGTCTTCGTCGATCAGGTAGTGTTGAACGACACCTCGACGCAGGACATCGGCAGCTACAAGATCGACATCGCCGCGCAGAACAACGGCAACGCCGCGATCATGCTGGTGTTTCAGAAGCAGTAACGCGCGGCCGGCGCCCTGTC
>CAZHIE010000146.1:0-2274 GCA_964532435.1 uncultured Planctomycetales bacterium | reverse complement strand
TCCGCGAATGGTGGGACAGTGCAATCGGATGGAGCTCGGCCGCCGCGCGGCCGAGCTCCTGCTCGAGGTGTACGATCCGGGCGTTTCCGCCATCCTGCCGGCGAAGCGGCTGGCGAAATACGGCGCTGAGCATCCCGCAATCACGGCGAGTGCCACTGCTCTCGGGCAGTGGTCTTGCGGCCGTCGAACGCGCACGGCTCTTGAGCAGTGGCCGTGCCGATGACGAGGGAGTTTTGGAAAGGTGTAGCGGCGGTTGTGTCGCTCGGTCCGATTTCAAGCTCGTTGGCGCCATGAGTGCTGAGAAGCACTGCTCAAGAGCAGTGGCACACCCGTCCGTGCCGCCGGCCGACCGCACTATCGTCGAGCAGTTCCCCAATTCGTGAGCAAACTGAGTGCCGAAGACCACTGCTCAAGAGCAGTGACACATTCGTGCGTGCCATCCGCCGGTTATCATGGGCCGTGTTCGTAAACGCGTCGCGAGCTGCGCGGGTTGCCCGACTTCCGCGCGTGCGCGACGTTGTCGCCTCGTCCGCATGCTCGTCGAAGGGCCAAGCATGAACGCTGCCACCACCGTGCTCTGTTGTGCGCTTCTGCTGATTCCCGCGAGCTGGACACAGGCCGCTTCGGCCCCGCACGAAAGGGCCGCTGCATCGCAGGAAAAGGCCGGTGGTTCGCACGAAACGGCCGCCGGGCCGCAGGAGCCGCCGATCGCCAAGGGCGAAACGGTCGCGGAGATCGACAAGAGTTGCTGGATCGTTTTTCAGGACAAGAGCGGCAACCACTGGTTCGGAAGCGATGGAGCCGGCGTGAGCCGCTTCGACGGCAAGACGATCACGCGCTTCACGACCCGCGACGGTCTGGCACACGATCAGGTTCGCGGCATTCAGCAGCACGGCCCCAGCGGCGACATTCTGATTGCAACCAACGCCGGCGTCAGCAAGTTCGATGGGAAGCGATTTGTCACGCTGGCGGTCAGCGAGATGAAGCCGCCCGGCGCTGCCGCGACTTCGTCGGGGCCTTCCCCGGCCTCGTCCGGCTCTTCCGCGGCCGCGCCCACCGCATTCACCGACGCCGCGCTCGCGGACGCGGGTTGGGTGCTGCGTGCGGATGACGTGTGGTTGATTGGAGGGGGAGGCCCGCGGCGCTACGACGGCAAGACGCTCTATCAGTTGAAGTTTCCCAAAAGCCCGCTCCACGACGAGCTCACCGCGCGGCTTGGCGCCGCCAAAAACTGGACTCCGTACGACGTTTGGACGGTTTACAAGGACAGCAAAGGGCAAATGTGGTTCGGAACGGCGATGTTCGGCATCTGCCGCTTCGACGGCCGATCGTTCGACTGGATGTACGAGCCGCATCTGACGGAACTGCCAGGCGGCGCCTGGTTCGGCTTTCGCTCGATCGCCGAAGACCGAAGCGGCGATTTCTGGTTTTGCAGCACGCAGTTTCGCTACAGGATGCAGCCACACGCCGCGGGGGAGCAGGGCGACGGCCGGCTCAAGTACACGCGCGAGAAGGGCATCGACCTCGCCGGCAGCGCCACGACCGACAAGTACTTCCACTACCAGTCGATCACGGCGGACAACAACCGCGACCTGTGGATGGCGCCTTATGGCGGCGGCGTTTGGAGATATGACGGGAAGCGCGCGACGCATTACCCGATGAAGGTCGGCGACGAGGAAATCACGATGTTCTCCATCTACAAAGACAATCGCGGCGACATTTGGGTGGGCACGCACGAAAACGGCGCGTACAAGCTCAATGGCAAGGCGTTCGAGCGGTTCCGGCCGTGACTGCCGGCGGCAGCGCGACGTCGCACAGGGTGTGTGCGAAATGGTGCGTCAAGGGACACACACTACCTATTCTTCGGCGGGTGCCACACCGGGCCGTGCCACCCGCCGCGCATATTCGATAGAATGACAGCCGACCTGCACAAGGAGCACAAATGAGCTACGTAGACGGATTCGTATTGCCGGTTCCGAAGAAGAACCTCGCGGCCTACAAGAAGATGGCCAACCTGGGCCGCAGGACGTGGATGAAGCACGGCGCGCTGCAATACTTCGAATGCGTCGGCCACGAGCTCGAACCGCCCTTCGGCCTGCCGTTCCCCAAGGGCATCGGCGCCAAGCCCGGCGAGACGGTCATCTTCGCCTTCATCATCTACAAGTCGAAGGCCCACCGCGACGCCGTCAACAAGAAGGTGATGAGCGACCCGGCGATGGGGACAGCGCCGAAAAAGATGCCTTTCGATGTGAAGCGCATGCTGTACGGGGGCTT
>CAZHIE010000145.1:0-11002 GCA_964532435.1 uncultured Planctomycetales bacterium | reverse complement strand
TGGGGACAGGCGGGCTCGGAAGAGGACCCGCCTGGGGACAGGCGGGCTCATGCGAACCGAGTTTTGTCCCCTACCGCACGTCTGCTTTGCCCCCATGCCGCCCGCGTGCAACCCGGCGGACGCCTGATATACTTCGATCCGGGAGACGGGCGCTCCCGGGGCGCGAGGTTGGATGCTCGACGAAATTCGTCACAATTGCGGTCTGTTCGGCATCTTCGGGAATGCGGAGGCTGCGCACCTGACCTATCTCGGCCTCTTCGCCCAGCAGCATCGCGGGCAGGAAGCGGCCGGCATCTGCACCAGCGACGGACAGCGGATCGTGCGGCGCTCGGGCGAGGGCCTGCTCAGCGACGCGATCACGATGCGCGATCTGGACGAAATCCGCGGGACCGCCGCGGTTGGCCACTTGCGCTATTCCACGACCGGATCCTGCAACGCCAACAACACGCAGCCGTTCCTGGTGACCTGCTCGCTCGGGCAGGTCGCGATCGCGCACAACGGCAACCTGGTCAATGCGGCCGGCCTGCGCGAGCGCTACGAGGAAAACGGCCACATCTTCTCCACGACGTCGGACACCGAAGTCATCCTGCACATGCTGGCGGATCGGCATTTCGCCGAGCGGGCGGACGGGTTGGCGGCGGTGCTGCGCTCGCTGCTGGGCTCGTACTGTCTGCTGGTGTTCTATCCGGACCGCATTGAGGCCGTGCGCGACCCGACGGGCAACCGGCCGCTGTGCCTGGGCCGGCTGGGCGATGCGTGGTGCGTGGCGAGCGAGACTTGCGCGCTCGACATCGTGGACGCCGAATACGTGCGCGACGTGGCGCCGGGCGAGATTGTGACGATCTCGGCGGCGGGGCTTTCGTCGCGGCAGTTCGTCGAGCCGGGTGTGATGCGGCGGGCGCACTGCATCTTTGAGCACGTGTATTTCGCCGATCCGGCCAGCCAGGTCTTCGGCGACAACGTTCATCTCGTGCGAAAGGCGATGGGGGCGCAGCTGGCGCGCGAAGCGCCGGCGGACGGCGACCTGGTGATCGCGGTGCCGAACTGTGCCCGCTGCGCGGCGCTCGGATATCACGAGCAGAGCGGGATTCCGATCGGGCGCGGGTTCACGACGAATCATTACGTGGGGCGCTCGTTCATTCAGCCGACGCAGTCGATCCGCGATCTGACGGTTCGGTTGAAGCTGCACCCGATCCGCGCGAGCGTGGAGGGCAAGCGGCTGGTCGTGGTGGAGGACTCGATCGTGCGCGGGACGACGACGCGCGGCAAGATGCAATCGCTGCGCGACGCGGGCGCGCGGGAGATACACCTGCGCGTGGCGAGCGCGCCGATCTGCCACCCCTGCCACTACGGGATCGACTTCCCCAGCCGGGCGGAACTGGTCGCCAGCTCGCGCAGCGTGGACGAAATCCGGAAATTTGTGGGCGTCGATTCGCTGGCGTACCTCTCGCTGGAGGGGATGCTGCGCTGCGTGGAGCGTCCGGCGGGGGAGTATTGCACGGCCTGCTTTTCGGGCGATTATCCGATTCCGATCGATCCTTCATTCAGCAAAGACGTGTTCGAGAATCGACAACTGCGGTTCTTTGACACGACTGCGGCACTGAAGGGGTGAGTGAAGGAATGGCGGGCAAGCTTTCCGGCTCACCCGTGGCGGGCGAGATGCCCGCCCCACCCGCAACGGCGGATCACGGGCTGGTTTTGGAGATACGCGACGCGGCCAAGCGCTTTGGCTCAGTCGTGGCGCTGCGCGGGGCGCACCTCACGCTGCGAGCGGGCGAGTGGCTGGCGCTGCTCGGGCCGAACGGGGCGGGCAAGACGACGCTCGTGCGAACCGTCGCCGGCCGGGTCGTGCTCGACGCGGGCGATGTCACGTTGCTCGGCGAGCGGCTGGCGCGCGGCGCGGCGAACGGCCCGCGCCGCGAGTTGGGAGTCGTGCCGCAGGAACTGGCGCTCTATCCGGCGCTGACGGCCCGCGAGAATCTACAGACCTTCAGCCGCTTCCTGGGCCTCGGCGGCGCGACGCTGCGGCAGCGCGTCGATTGGGCATTGCAATGGACCGGCCTTTCCGACCGCGCCGGCGAACCCGTCAAGCGCTTTTCCGGCGGCATGAAGCGCCGGCTGAACATCGCCTGCGGCGTTCTGCACCGCCCCAGGGTTGTGCTGCTCGATGAGCCGACGGTCGGCGTCGATCCGCAGAGCCGGCAGCGCATCTGGGAAATGCTCGGCGAGCTGCGCCACGACGGCGCTTCGCTGCTGCTGACGACGCATCAACTCGACGAGGCGCAGCAGGTCGCCGAGCGCATCACGATCATCGACCACGGGCGCACGATCGCGTCCGGCCGCTTCGACGAGCTGGTTGCGGCGACGATCGGCGGCGATCGAACGGTGACGCTGGTTCTCGATCGCGCGCCGCCGGCGGGGCTCGACGCGCGCTTTGAGCGGGATGCGGCCGGCGGCGCGCTGCGCTGCCGGGTGCGCGACGTGGCGGGCGAGTTGCCGGCGCTGCTGGCGAGCGTGGGCGCCGCGGGCTGCCGCGTGCAGGACGTGCGAGTGGAAGGGCCGACGCTCCAGGCCGTGTTTCTGCACCTGACGGGCCGGGAGCTGCGCGAATGATCGGAACCGTGCTGCGCGTAAGCTGGCTGAACCTGAAGCGCGATCGCGTCGCGCAGGCGCTGAGTTTCGTCCTGCCGGTCGTGTTTTTCTCGATCTTTGCGGTTGTCTTCGGCGGGGCGAACGGGGGCGAAACCTCCAAAGTCGCCGTCGTCGTCGTCGACGAGGACCAGAGCGACGCGAGCCGGCGATTCATCCGCGCGCTGAGCGACGATCCGGCGCTGACGGTCCGCCCGCTGGCGCCGCACGCCGATGGAAGCACGGCCACGGCGACCGACGCGCGGCAGATCGTCGCCGCGGGCAAGGTGTCGGTCGCGATCGTCGTTCGCCGCGGATTCGCGGCGTCGTTCGGCAGCTTCGGCGGATCGGACGTCAGCGCGGCGGGTGTGCAATTGCTGGCCGACCGCTCCGACCCGGTCGCGCCGCAGATGGTGGCGGGGCTGATCCAGCGGGCCGCGATGACGGCGGCGCCCGACCTTTTCATCGAGCGCGGTCTGGAGATGTTCGAGAAATACGGCGGGCCGCTGACGGCGTCGCAGCGCAGCTCGCTGGACGAGTATTTGCCGCAGCTTCGCGCGCTGACGAATCCCGCCTCGGCGCCGGCGAGCGGGCCAAGCGCCGTGGCGACGGGCGGCGCCGAGGAGAAAGCGCCCGCGTTTTCCGGGCCGATCGGCGTCGAGGTGGTGGATGTACTGGGGCAACAGGACAAGTCGCCGGCGGTCGCGTTCTATGCGGCGGGGACGGCGGTGATGTTTCTGCTCTTTTCGATGTCGGGGGCGGGCGGGACGCTTCTGGAGGAGGAGGAGAGCGGCGTGCTGGAGCGGCTGCTGGCGTCGCGGGTGACGATGGGCAAGTTGCTGGCGGGCAAGTGGCTGTTTCTGTCGGCGATGGGCGCGGTGCAGGTGACGATCATGTTCATCTGGGGCGCGCTGGTTTTCGGGCTGAAGCTGTGGACGCCGGGGCACCTGGCGGGCTTTGCGGCGATGACGATCGTGACGGCGGCGGCGGCGGCGGGGATGGGCCTGGTGCTGGCGACGCTGAGCCGTTCGCGCGCGCAACTCTCCGGGCTGTCGACGATCATTATTCTGGTAATGTCGGCGGTGGGCGGCAGCATGTTTCCGCGCTTCCTGATGCCGGAAGTCATGAAGAAAGTCGGGCTTTGCACGTTCAATGCGTGGGCGCTGGACGGGTATCAGAAAGTTTTCTGGTATGACCAGAGTGTGTGGCAACTGTGGCCGCAGGTCGGCGTGCTGGCGGGTTTGACGGTGATTTTTCTGGCACTCGCGCGGGTGTTCGCGCGGCGGTGGGAGACGATTTAGGGAGAATTCAGAAGTTGGAATTGGGAATTCGGAAGTGAAGACCCTCAGGATTTCCGGAGTTCGCGGACGGCGTCCATGAACGCGGTGACGCGGGCCGGATCGACCTCGTTCCGCCAGTCCCCATCGCGCTTGAAGTGCGAGCCGACGAGCAGCGCGTCCGCGTTCGGCCAATAGTCGGCGACATTGTCCACCGTCACGCCCGAGCCGACGCACACCGCGCAGCCGACCGCGCCGCGCGCGTCGGCGACGTCGCGCGCCGCCGCCGGCCGACCCGTCGCGTCGCCGGTGATGATCACGCCGTCGGCGCCGCAAAGCTCGGCCGTGCGGCAGGCCTCGGCGAGCGAGATGTCGGCGGTCAGCGCGTGGGCGGCGTGCTTCTTCTTCACATCGGCCAGAATCGCGACGGAATCGGCGCCGATCTGCCGGCGAAAGCGCAGCAGCGGGCCGGCCTCGGCGGTCGGCATAAGCCCCTCGTCGGCGACGTGGGCATAGCAGAAATTCTCGACGCGAACGAAGCGCCCCCCTGCCGCCCGCGCGACGGAGAGCGCCTCGCGATTGGCGGCGGCCAGAATCTGTACGCCCAGCGGCAGCCGGCAAACCTGGCGTACCGCGAGGCCGACGACGGTCATGGCGGCGACGATTTCCGGCCCGACGCCGCCGCAGAGATACGGCAGGTCGTGCATGTTCTCGATCAGCACGGCGTCGAGGCCGCACTGCTCGTAAATGCGGGCTTCGTCGGCGGCGCGTGCGACGATTCGCTCGATCGGCTCGAAGTGGCGCGGCGTTCCGGGGAGCGCGCCGACGTGGATCATGCCGATGATCGACCGCGACGCGGGGAACAGCCGGGAACCGCTCATGCGTTTCTCGCTTGCGCTGTGAAGATCAGCCCAGAAGCTCCGTTTCGTCGAGCGGCGGCGTCGGCGCGGTGGAAAGGAGCGCGTTCCACACGTGCGGCACGAGTTGGACCGCGTCTCTCATCTGCGACAACGGCAGCACGTCGCTGCGCTCTCCGCGCGCCAGCGTGACGATGGCCTGGTGCGGCTTGGCGCCGATCTGCACGACGACCGCGACCGTGCCGGGAATCATCGGATAGCTGTGAATGGTCGGCTTGGCGCCGCGCAACCGATATTCCATGACCTGCACGATGCCGGGCGCCAGGCGCACATAGGTCGGGCGAATCGCCGTGCGCCAGATCCACGCGCAGCCCACCGTGACGCCTGTGATCAGAAACCACGCGAACGATCCGAAATGGCGCCCCAGGTGAAGCACCGTGAACGGCCAGACGCCCAACCAATCGAGGACTGCCACGGCCGTGATGACGGCGGCGGGGAGCATCACGAACATGCGTTTCCACAGGAACTGCGTGGGCGAGATAATCTGCGGCTCGAAGTACACCTCGCCGCCCGACGGCGGCGCCGTGGCGCCGACGACGATCACCCGCGCGCGAGGCGGGCGCTGCGGGGCGCTGTCGCGGACGGCCTGCAACGCGCCGGCGGCCGCGGTGGCCGCCGGCCAGAGCGCGCCGCGCGAACGCAGCGCAAGCAGCGCGGCCGCCGCCGGGTCATCCGCGGGCAACCGATCCTCGGCCAGCGGCGCGACGACTTCGGGTTTGGCGGCGGCGCGCTTGCGGCGGAAGTGGAAAAACACGCCCAGCGCGAACATGGCGATCGATCCGACGATGGACCAGACCACGGTTTGAATGAGGAACGGGCGCATCGGGCTGCGGGCGGCGAGCACGATGATGAGCATGCCGATCGCGATCGCGGCGCCCATCGCTCCAAACGTCCAGAACAGCACAAGCGGCACGCGCGCTGGCCCGCGGTTCTTCGCGTATAGAAAGATCACGGACGGCGCGCGGCGCGCTTCGGCAGCGGCCGGCACGGCAGCCGGCGCGCCCGCGGCGTGCGATTCTGCGGGCCGCGCCCGCGCGTCCAGCGTTTCGTCCAGCGGTCCGGTCATTCGGCCTCCAGCGTATTCGTCGCCGGCCGCGCCGTACAGCTTCGCGCGGCCGCGCGGCCTGCGACCAGCCCGGTACACCACGCCCACTGGAAGTTGAATCCGCCGATGCGACCGTCGACGTCGAGCAATTCGCCGACCAGGAACAGGCCGGGGCAGGCGCGCGACTCCATCGTCGCCGCGTGAATCTCGCGCAGCGGCACGCCGCCGGCGGTGACTTCGGCATGCGCGTAGCCGCGACTGTCGACGACCGGGAGCGTCCAGGCGACCAGCGCGGCTGAGAGCCGGCGCCGGACTTCGCGCGACAGGTGCGCCAGCGCGGTCTGTGGCGCGATGCGCAGCTCGCCGAGCAGCGCCGCGGCGACGCGGGCCGGCAGACGCTCGGCCAGCCAGCTTTGCAGCGACTCTCGCGGCGCGGCCTCCGCGCGGTCGAGCAGCGCGTGTTCGAGCGACTCGGCCGATTCGCCGGGGAGCAGGTTTGCGACGACCTGCGTCGCGGCGTCGAGCGAGCGCGCCTTGTGCCACGGGCCGGAGACATTCATCGCGGCCGGCCCGCTGATGCCGAAATGCGTCCAAAGCAGCGGGCCGCGGTGCGAGTAGATCGACTTGGCGCCGGAGCGGACGGTGAGCGCAACGTCGTGCGAAATCCCCGACAGCGCGGCGTGATAGCGGCTGTCGAGCACGAGCGGCGCGAGCGCGGGGTATGTGGGCGTGACGGTGTGGCCGAGGGAGCGGGCGAGCGCGTAGCCGCCGCCGTCGCTGCCGGTCTTGGGAAGGGAGAGGCCGCCGGTCGCGAGGATCACGCGGCGCGCGCGGAATTCGCCGCGCTGCGTCCGCACGGCGAACAAGGGCTCGTTCGTGGCTGCGCCCGGCGCGGACGAATCAATCGCGCCGGCGGCGGCGGCCGCGAGTCGCCGGATTTCGTGTACGCGATGCTCGGCTTTCACGAGCGCGCCGACGCGGGCGGCTTCGCGGAGGAGCGCATCGAGGACGGTGCGCGCGCGGTTCGTGTCGGGGAAGTATTTGCCGAATTCCTCTACATGGAGTTCGACGCCGATCTCGCGGAAAAGTGCGAGCGTCTCGTCGACCGGCAACTCGGCCAGCAGGCGGCGCACGACGTTGCGGCTGCCGCCCTGAAAGTCGTCGGGCGAGACGCGCTCGTTGGTCACGTTGCAGCGCCCGCCGCCGGAAACGAGGATTTTCGCCCCGATCGTGCGAGCGCCGTCGAGCGCGGCGATGTGCAGCGGCGCGCCGAGGCGTAGCGCTTCGCGCCCGGCGAAAATGCCGGCCGCCAGCCCGGCCGCCCCGGCGCCGATGATGAGAATGTCCCACGCGTCGTCGCTCGACGGCATCACGGCGGAATGCTATCGCACGGGCGGCGGCGCGTGCGAATGTGACGCCCGCGCTCTGAGGCAGCAGGCGGAAATCATGCCAACGTGCGTGGCTACGCGCGGTCCGTCTCCGTCGATTCCTGTCGCAGATTGGCATTTGGCCGCGCCGGGCGGTAGTCTGCGAAGTGCCGCGCGCCGCCGCACGACCGCTCGCCGGGCGTGAGCCGCGCCATCACGATCAAGGCAGGGAGAACCATGCACGTTTCACGACGATTCATCGGATGCGCCGCCGCGCTTGCTTTCATGCTGGTTGTCGCCGCGGCGCGGGCCGAAAAGCCCGCCTATCCCCCGACGAAAGCAGAGCCTGTGACCGACACGGTGCAGGGCGTGTCCATCACCGACCCCTACCGCTGGCTGGAGAAGGCGGACGACGCGGCGGTGCAGGCCTGGACCGAGCAGCAGAACGCCTTTACGCGCGGGCAGCTCGACCGCTTCAAGGGGCCGCGCGAGCAACTGACCAAGCGGCTCGAACAGCTTCTCTCCGCGAACGTGGGGTCGCCGCCGACGCGCTACGGCAATCGCTACTTCTTCACGCGGCGCGAGGGGCTGGCGAATCACCCGATTCTCTACGCCCGCGAGGAGAAGTACGACGCCGAACCAAAGGTCGTGCTCGACCCGAACAAGTTCAGCGAAGACGGGACGGTCGCGCTCGACTGGTGGCAGCCATCGCCCGACGGCGAATTCGTCGCCTATGGCAAGTCGGCCGGCGGGACGGAGCGCAGCACGCTCTACCTGTACAGCATCCGCACGGGCGCGACGACGGCGCTGTCGATTCCGAACACGCGGGCGTGCAGCATCGCCTGGGACGCCGACTCGACCGGCTTCCTCTATTCGCGCTATCCCCAGAAGGGCGACGTGCCGCCCGGCGACGAAAACTATTTCCGCTGCATCTTCCATCACAAGTTCGGCACGCGCTGGGAGAACGATCCCAAGCTGTGGGGCGACGGCCGGCCGAAGGAGGAATGGCCCAACTGCAACAACAGCGCCGACGACGCGTACCAGTTGCTCGGCGTGTCGCAGGGCTGGGCGAAAAACGACCTGTACGTGCGCAAGATGGGCGAAGCCGACTTTCGGCCGGTGGCGGTCGATCTCGAGGGCGTCTTCGAGGGCGACACGTACAAGGATCGGCTCTACATCCGCACGAGCTTCGAAGCGCCGCGCTATCGCATTCTCGTCGCGCCGCCCGACAAGCCGGGCCGCGATTCGTGGAAGGAGATCGTCCCGCAAAGCGAGGGCGTGATCGAGGGCATGACGATCGTCGGCGGCAAGCTCGTACTGCACATGATGGAGAACGCGCATTCGCGCATCGTCATCCACGACCTCGACGGCAAACGCGAGTCGGAGATCGAGCTGCCCACGCTCGGCAGCGTCCGCGGGTTGACGGGCCGCCCCGGCGAACCGGAGTTCTTCTTCTCGTTCGAGTCGTACGCCTATCCGACGACCGTGTTCCGCTATGACATGACCGAGGGCAAGCTGGCGGCGATCGACCGCCTCGACGTGGGCGACACGAAGCTCGACGACTTCGAGACGACGCAGGTCTGGTTTCAGAGCAAGGACGGCACGCGCGTGCCGATGTTCGTCACCGGCCGCAAGGGCATGAAGAAGAGCGGCGACAACCCGACTGTGCTGTACGGCTATGGCGGGTTCGACATCAGCCTAACGCCGTCGTTCTCGCGCACCGTTCTGCCGTTCCTGGAGGGCGGCGGCGTTTACGCCGTGGCGAACATCCGCGGCGGCGGCGAATTCGGAAAATCGTGGCATCTCGACGGGCGGCTCGGCAAGAAGCAGAACGTCTTCGACGACTTCATCGCCGCCGGCGAGAAGCTCGTGGCCGAGAAGTACACCCGCCCCGAGCGCCTGGCGATTCAGGGCGGCAGCAACGGCGGGCTGCTGATGGGGGCGGCCCTGACGCAGCGGCCGGACCTGTTCCGGGCGGTGGTTTGCCAGGTTCCGCTGCTCGACATGCTGCGGTATCAGAACTTTTCGATCGCGCGGCTGTGGATTCCGGAGTATGGCTCGGCGGAGGATGCGGAGCAGTTCAAGTGGCTGCACGCCTATTCGCCGTACCACCACGTGAAGCCGGGCGAGAAGTACCCGGCGGTCCTGTTCGTGACGGCCGACGGCGACTCGCGGGTCGATCCGTTGCACGCCCGGAAGATGGCGGCGCTGCTCCAGGCGCAGAGCGGGTCGGACAACCCGGTGCTGCTGTGGGTGGAGAGCAAGGCCGGCCACGGCGCGGGCAAGCCGCTGAGCAAGCAGATCGCGTCGGCGGTCGACACGTGGACGTTCATGATGTGGCAGCTCGGAATGATCCACGGGGAGCAGTAGCGCGGCCGGGCGGCGCGGTTCGCCGAAGTCGCGCGCCCACAATGGACGATAGAGAAGCGTCGGCGGGCGATTTATCGGCTGTCCGCTTCGCGTAGCGGCGAGGAGTCCACGAGTGATCCGCACGTTCTGCCTGGTCGCATGCACCTGCCTGCTGGCGCAAAATCTGCCGGCCGGCTGCCCCGGCGCGTCGAACGACAACACCACCCCGGCCGAGCGCGGGGAGATTACAACCGAAGCGGTCTCTCCCGGCGCGGCGCAGGTCGGCGACCTGGTCGAGCTGGTCGCGACGGCGACGGCGGACGCCGAGGGCGGAGCGATCCGCTATGCGTGGGTTCAGGTCTCCGGGCCCGGCGTGGCGATCGAAAATTCGACCAGCCGGCGGGCGAGCTTCGTCGCGCCGTCGCTGGCGAGCGAGCAGGCACTGGGTCTGCTCGTAACCACGTCGAACGAGCGCGGCGACGTCGGGCGGGCGGAGGTCCGCGTGACCGTCGTCGCCGATCCGAATTTCGGCCAGAGCGACGGCGGCACGGGCGGCGGCGGAACGACGTCGCGACCGGTTCGCGCTAACGCGGGCGACGACCAGACTGTCAACGAGGGCGACACGGTCCGGCTGGACGGCTCGTCCAGCCGCGGCACGGAACTTGTATACCTGTGGCGCCAGACGCTGGGGACGGAGGTTGCGCTGTCCGACGCGGCCGCGGCGCGGCCGACGTTTGCGGCGCCGGCGTTTGTGGAGGGAGGCGAGAATTCGCTGCGCTTCACGCTGCAAGTGACCGACGTGCGCAATCGCACGTCGACCGACACGGTCGTCGTCACGGTCGTTCCGGATAGCGTCGATCCGGATCGGCCGCGGGTGGAGATTCAGACGTCGATGGGCAACATGGTCGTGGAGCTGAATCGGACGCGCGCGCCGATCACGGTGGACAACTTTCTTCAGTACGTCGACGACGAGTTTTATGACGGGACGCTGTTTCACCGCGTGATTGCGGGTTTTGTGATTCAGGGCGGCGGGTTCCTGCCGGGCCTGGTGCAGAAGCCGGTGCGCGACCCGATCGTGAGCGAAGCGGACAACGGCCTGCGCAACCAGCGCGGCACAATCGCGATGGCGCGGACGAGCGATCCCGACTCGGCGACGGCGCAGTTCTACATCAATCTCGTGGACAACGAGGAGCTCGACGCGAGCGGGGGGAGCGCGGGATACACGGTCTTCGGCGAAGTGGTCGAGGGACTGTCGATCGCCGACCAGATCGCGACTGTGCCGACGGACGTGAGCGACGGGTTTGAGGACGTGCCGGTTACCGACGTCATCATCCGCTCGATCCGGCGGGTCGTGCCGTAGGGGGAGGTCGCGGGGTGGGGTTGACGGCGGGGGAATGCAGCCGGGGGCGGATGTTCTCC
>CAZHIE010000144.1:6291-11010 GCA_964532435.1 uncultured Planctomycetales bacterium | reverse complement strand
ACGCCGAGAATCGTCATTACCGATTCCTCGCTGACGTTCCAGCCGGCCTGCGCCGCGAACGCCGCGGCCACCGTCGCGACCGCGACCTGAACCTTCCGGCTGCGCAGCGGCCAGAGCCAGCGCTGCCACGTGTTTGGCTGATTCATCGATCGTTCTCCGTTCGATTCCCATTGCCTGCGGATTCCCCGTTCGACATGCCGCGCTCCGCGACGCCGCTGCCCAGCGCCGCGGCCACGCCCGCCCGCGCGCGGTCGAAGCGCGCCACGGCGGATTTGACCATCAGGTCGATGATCGATTGCTCGGCGTAGAGCTTCGCATCGACCGTCGCGAGTCGCAGCGACCGCGCTCGTTCGTGCTGAAAGCCCCAGAACTCGACCAGGTCGCGATCGTTCCACACGCGGCTGAGCGCGTCGACCTGCGGCGGCGCCAGCGGCCCGCCCGCCTGTTCGAGCTGCGCGACCACGTCGCGAAAGAGCAGGATGCGCAGCGCATCGTGCTGCCGGTCGAAGACGGCCTGCTCCACGTCGTCGGCCCGCCGGCCGGCCTCGAGCGCGACGCGCAGCGATTCGCGCGTGCAGCCCGCGCCGGCCAGCAGCGCCAGCGGCAGAAGCGCCCGCGCGGCGCGCGGCGCCGCGCAAGTGCCGAAAACGCGCAGTGCCACGCATCTCGTCCGGCACGCGCCGATGATCCGAATCGCCGCGCGCGTCATAGCGCACCTCCCATCACGCTCAGCGCGCGAAACGCCGCGATCAGACCGTCGGTCCACTTCTCCAGCGCCAGCGCCTCGTTCATGCGCTGCACCGAGCCGCGAACTTCCTCGGCCGAGAGCCAGCCGCCCGCCGGCGCACTGCGGTCGAGCTGAGCCGCGGCGTAGTCGCGCTCGGTCGGCGCCGACGCCGGCGCGGCGCGGGCCGCCTCGATCAGCAGCGCATCGACGACGTTCCGCGCCGCGCGGATGAACGCCCGCGCGGCGACCGGGTCGATCTGTTCGAGCATTCTGCGAAAGTCCATCGTTGTTGCTCCACGTCAGAAATAGCCGGGGTGACACGGGTCTCGGGTGGCACGTGGGTGGCACGGGTTTTCAACCCGTGCCATCAAGTGACAATCTCATACCAGAGCATCACCGTGCAGAACGACGGCGTCCCCTCGAACGCGGCGGTCAGCGTGATCGGCTTGGCCGTGTCGCCGACCAGGCTGCCCTCGCGCCCCGCGTCTACGACCACCGGCACGGATGCGCCGCAATAGACCGGCCCGATCAGAATCTGCTCGGCCGGCGTGCCGCCGTCCGAGCTGATCGTCAGCGCCACGTCCGCCCGCGTCGACGCGATCATCCGCGTAACCAGCGTCCGCCGGCCCTCGATGGCCGGGACAAGCTCCTGCGCGTTCAGGTCGGCGCTGAACGTGTAAACCATGTACGCCATGTGCCATCTCCTCGCGTGACTTGCGTCCGCGTCTTACAGCCCGTCGAGCTCGCCGGCCGTGAACGTCCGCGGCGCCGCGGAAAACTGAGGGCCGTCGCCGATCGCCGTCGCGCCCGCGGGCGGCGCGGCGGCGGGCAATTGCGCCCGGCCGGAACCCAGGTCGCGGAACCACGTAACCGCATCCTCGTAAAGCTGCTGTACGCGCTCCGGCAGCGAGCCGATGAACGGCGAGCCGCGCCAGGCGGCGCACTCGGCCAAGTCGAGCACGCGCCGCCGCAGCACGTTCGCCAGCTCCGGGCGCAGGGCCAGGTCGAGCGGCGTCGCGAATCGTTCCGCCAGGTAGCTGTTCGCCTCGGCTTCGGCCTCGTCCACGATCTGCTGCGCGATCGTCGCGTTGGCGCTGGTTCCGGCCACGCGATCGGTCAGGCGGGCATAGATCGTCGCGCCGAGGCGATCGCTGAGGTTCGTCGTCGTGATGTAACTCATGGAATCGCTCCAACCGGGAGTCGGGGGAGGCGAGCGGGAGCAGCGAGCAGCGAATGGATTGGCAGGCGGCGCACGCGAACCGGCTGCGTTCCTCCATTCGCTACTCGCTACTCGCTACTCGAAAATCTAGATCAGCGTCACCAGACAGGCGTGCTGCCAGAAGCCGTAACCGGCCTCATGCACCGCCTTGACGCCGTACTGATGCTGGTTTTCGTTCATCTCCAGCTCGCTGCCCTCGGCCAGCACCTGCACCTGCACCGGCAGCTCTTCCTGGAAGATGAACGGCCGCGCGTCGCCGTCGGTGCGGAAGATGGCGAAACGGTCGGTCCAGCTCAGCCGCGGGTTGGCGACCCACTCGACACGGAAGGGCTCCTTCGCGGCGAGCGGATTGCCGCTCATGTCGAGCAGCTTGCTGGTGAGCGCGGCGAGCGTGCTGCCGAGGAAATTCATCGGCGCCATGACGAGGAAGGAGCGGGCCGCCTCGTTGAGCGGCTCGCCCTGATCGTCGCGCAGGCTGAGGAGCTGCGCGACGCCCTTGACGATCGCGGCGTAAACCTCCGTGTCGCTCGGCGCGGTGGGCGTCGAGACGTCGTGCGTGATGCTGTTGCTCTGCGTGCCCGAGTCGCCCTCGGCGTGATCGGTGTCGAAGAAATTCTGCCCGTCGTAGGCGGTGGCGGTCGCGCCGGCCTCGATCAGCGTCGTGAGCAGCTTGTTCGGATGCGTCGCGACGCGCCGGGCGAGCTCGTTGACGCGGACGAGAATCTGCCCGGTCTTGTCGCGGCGGAACTCGTCGGCATCGACGCGGATCGTCGACTCCCAGACCTTGTTGACGATCGTCACGCCCTGCGGATGCATGGCGCGGACGCGCCGCCCGCCCACCCACTCGCGCACCTGCGGCACCATGCCCAGCCAGCGGTACGTCTCCGACGCCTGCGCGCTGGCGAAGTGCATCGCCAGCTTCGTCCACCAGGCGGACTGCGCGAATTCCTCGAGCTTGCGGTAGAAGCGGCCCACGATCGCGCGCGACGTGAGTCCGGTGTCGACTACGGTTGCCATGTATCCGTTCTCCCTTTGAAGTCGTTTCTCGTCGGTCCGGGACGCGACACGCGCCGCCGGAAATCCTCGATCGCCGCGGCGTTGCGGCGCGCCCGGCTACGCGATGTCGCGGTCGAGCACGATCCATTCCGTGCCGGTGCAGAGCAGGTGGGCGCAGTCGTACTGCGCGTCGAGCGTCGCCAGCGTCGCGGCGCCGTCGATCGTCTCCGAGCCGTTGCCGTCGAGCGTGATCGCCGCCGCCGCCGAGCTGGTCTTCACCACGCGCACCCACGAGCCGGCCCGGCAGCTCGCCGCGGTGGGCAGCGTGAGCGTCCGCGCGGTCGTGTTCGCCATCAGCAGCACGCGGTTGACGTGATCGAGCGTCAGCGCCTGCGTCGCGTCGCTGACCTGCCGGACCGCGCGGCCCTCCAGTTCGCCCTGCCCGCCCGTCTGCGGCTGACAGCGCACTCGCGCCACGTCGCTGCCCTCCAGCGCGACGATCCGCCCGATGCGGCTGTTGCCCAGCGGCGTAAGCGTCAGCGTCGCGTCGTCGCTGGCGTAAACGTCCTTGCCGATGTCGCCCACCGCCGCGCCGGCCAGCGCGATCACCATGTCGACCGACTGGCGAAGCCGGACTTTCACGCCGCCGGCCGCGTGCCCCGCCACCGTGTTGTCCGCTTCGAGGTAGGCCACGCCGAGGAAGTCGTCCCCCGCGACGAGCGGCCGGGCGAAGCCGGTCGCGCGGTTTCGGCCGACGAATGCGCCGCGGTAGACGCGGATGTTGTCGTCGACGCCGAGGTCGATGAGCTGCTCGGAGGCGTAGAACTCGAGGTCGCGATTTGCCGTAAGTGCCATGTCTGTTTCTCCATTTCCGAGGTTGCGGGTTTCCGGGTGTCGATTAGCGGGCGCCCTGCACGCGCCCCGCGGCGCGGGCCCGCTCGTACGCTCGCAGGTCGTCCGGCTCGACGGCGTGGGCGGCCGCGGCGGGCGAAGCCGCCTCGCGCAGCGGCGCGATCTGTCCGCGCGCGTCGACTTCGAGCACGCGACCCTGCGCCAGCAGCACGGGCGCGCGGCGCAGGCGCTCGCCCGCCCGCTGCGGATCGCGCCGCAACTCGCCGCGCCAGAATTCGCGATCGCATTCGAGCACGCGCCCGTCGCGCAGCCCGACGTCGATCAGCCGTTCCGTCTCGACCTCCTCCAGCCGACCGCCCAGCGCGCTCAGTTCGGCACGCGTGGCGTCCAGCTCGGACCGCAGCGCCGCGAACTCTGCGCCTGCGTCGTTGTCCGTCGCGTGCGGCGGCGGCCAATCCGCGCGGCGCCGCGCTGCCAGCGGCTGCACGCGCCGCATGGCCGGATCGTTGGTGAGCGCGACGGGGCCGAGCGCGGCGACGTCGGAGCAGGCCTCGTCGGTCCAGTAGATCACGGGCGAGAAGTAGCGATATTCGCCCGCCCGCAGCAGCGCCGCGGCGCGCTCCGTCCAGGTCACGTCCGTCGCCCACAACCCGTCGTCGCGCGCTTCCAGCCCGCCGATCCAGCCGGCGGCCGGCCGCAGCCCGTCGCTGCGCGTGTTGAAGCGGTCGAACGACTGGTGCTCGTAGTCGATCGCGAGCTTGCGGCCGAGGCTCGCGAACCAGCGCTGCGCCGATTCGGCGTGCGCGCGGGTGAATTCGAAGTCCTCGCCGCTGGCGGCTCGCTCGACGGCCACGCGGCCGAAGGGAATGAGCAGGAATTCGGCGACCGGCTGGCTGGCGGCGGCGATGAGCATCTCGCGCCGCGC
>CAZHIE010000144.1:3882-6191 GCA_964532435.1 uncultured Planctomycetales bacterium | reverse complement strand
GCGGCGGGCGCGGGAAGCGCATCCGCCAGAAGCAGCGCGTCGATGCGATAGCGGGCGTCTTCGAGCGCTTCGCGAACCGGATCGAGGTCGGCACCGTGCGTCTCGATCCGCGCGATCGCGGATCGAAGGCACGCGACCAGCCGCGCCCGCGCCACGTCTGCGAGCGTCACGGACGGTGGACAAGCGGGCTGCGGCGACGGGGAAGCGTCGTTGGCGATCGACAGATTCGTCGGCATGGCGATTCTCCTTCTCGTGTCGTGGGTCTTGTGTTTCACTCGACGGCGACGCCGGCCGCTCGCGCGCTGTTCCGTGCAGCGCGCCGCGGGCGGCACATGCGTTCGATGTGCGGCTTGCCCGCGGCCGGGCCGATGGCCTTGAACCCGAGCTGTTCGTAGAAGCGGCGCGGGTCGCCGCTGCGCATGTCGGTCTTGACGCGAACGGTCTGCGCCCCGGAGGCGTCGACCAGCGCGCTGCCGAGACCGACGCCGCGAAAGGCGGGATGAATGAGCAGGTTGACGAGCGTGGCGCGGCGCGTCGTGACGGCGATGCCGACCAGGACGCCGCCGATCTCCGCGACGAGCACGCGATGCCGGCCGCCGCGGAGCATGTCGCGGAGCTGCCCGCGCCGCAGGAAATAGTCGCGGCGCAGCGTCACGTCGAAGAAGAACTGAAGCGGCGCCTCGTCGCCGGGCTGCGCCGGGCGAAGCACAAAGCGGGCCGGCAGCGTAGCGGGCCGCGCCGGCGCCGCGCCGGGTCGCGCGGCGGGGGATTTGGCGGGAAGTGCGGACATCAGCGGGTCTCCGTGGTGAGGGTGGGTTGGTGGCCGGTCGCCTCGGGAACGCCGAGCGCGTGATGCGCCCAGGCGCGCGGCACGCGCAAGCCGAGCCGCTCGACGGCGACGGCCAGCGTGTCGGCCAGCGTCTTGGTGTCTATGGATTGCACCAGCGCGCGGCGGAAGTGCGGGATGGGCGCAGCGGGACCGAAGCGGGCGCGGACGAGCGGCGTGAGCAGGTCGCGGCGCAGCGCGGCCGCCTCCGACGCGATGTCGTCGGCAAGCAGGTCTTCGCGTACGCGGTCGTGTACGTCGGCCGCGGCGCGCGAGCCGCTGCCGCGCAGGTCGGTGGTCAGGTGCTGGCCGAGCCAGAGGATCGTGACTTCGGTGTTGCAGTAGTCCTGGAGCTGTGCGAAGGCGCGCTCGCCGGCGCCGCGGGCCGGCTCGATCAGGCGTACGTCGACGGACTTGCTGAAAACGCCGACCGCGTCGGTGCCGAGCGCTTCGAGCATTCGCAGGAGCTGGAGCTTGTCGGCGTCGGGCGTGCCGGGCTCGAATTGCGCGACGCGCAGCGGCATTCCCGCGATCTGCGACGCGACCAGCCAATCCTTGAAGCTCAGATTCTGAGCCAGGAAGAGCGCGGCCGAGGCGCGCAGCAGTCCGCTCTGAAAATGCCGCCCCGGCAGGCGGCCGGGCTCGTGGATGATCCACTTCCACGGCTGGGCGTCGAGCGCGACGCCGCGGGCGGGCTGCTCGGGCGTGAGCACGCGCAGGCGCCAGGGCTCGTGCGGGTCGCGCAGCAGTCGCGTGGGCGGGGCGGGCACGACGTCGACCAGCCGCCCGCGCTCCCAGACCAGCTCGGCGACGGCGATGCCGAAGGCGGTCGCGCCGGCCAGATGGTCGAGCGTCTCGCGCAGCGCGGGCAGCGCCGCGAGCGTCTGGCGGCAATGCTCGGACGCGGCCTGGGCGAGCGCGGCGGCGGCATCGTCGCCGCCGGCGGCCGGCGTGATTTCCCAGTCGAGCCCGGTGAGCGCCAGGCGGCGCGTGGCGGCGACGGCGGCGAGGCGCGGCCACTTTTGAAGCATGTCGCTGAAGAGCTCGAACTGTTCGCGCGGCGCGCCGCCGTCGGCGGCCTGGAGCAATGCGAGCAGGCGGCTGGGGGTGAGTCCGACGACCGGGTAAGTCCGATCGGCGTCCTGTCGCCAGGGACGCAGGACGCGGGCGCCGTGGCTGCGGGTCGCGCGGCGGGGCAGGAGCGAGCCGAGCTTGCGCAGGACCGCGGGCAGCAGGTTGCGGTGCGGCAGTTTCACGACGTTCGTCTCCGGCGCGGCTCGGCGTGCGGGGCGATGTTCCCGCGGGCGGCCACGAAACAAGAATAGCACAGGATTCTAGGAAAGATAGTTGCGAGAACGGGTCTGGCGGATTTTGGCGCGTCCCGGCCGGCGACTGGCGGATTCGGAAGCGAGCCCGCGTGTTCTCACGCGGGTTTCTTCGTCCTCTGCCTCATCGAGAATGACCCGCCTGAGGACAGGCGGGC
>CAZHIE010000144.1:0-3782 GCA_964532435.1 uncultured Planctomycetales bacterium | reverse complement strand
GCGGGCGCGGAAAGGCGAAGAAACCCGCCTGGGGACAGGCGGGCTCATGACTGAATAGTGCTCGACCCACAATCGTCCGATCCGTGCCGACGAAAGGCGCCCAGACCGGTGCGCCCGGCGGGTTGAAAAACCTTCGCTTCGTGGAACGGCCCCCCGGCCGACCCACGCCGCGAATCGACGGAGGAACGTGCGATGAAACGCATCGGCCGCTGGATGATTCCGATACTTGCCGCCCTGTGCCTGCCCGCCGCGGTGCGGGCGAGCGATGCGCAGACCTCGGCCAGCGCGGGCGCCGGACTCGGGCGCGACGTGGCGGCCGCGACGGCCCGCTACGAGGGCGACGTGGGCTTTGCCCGCACCGACTCGCGCAGCGGGCGCGTCAGCTCCGCCCGCGGCGTCGCGGTCGGGCTCGACGAGGACGGCCTTTCGCTCTCGGTCAGCCAGGCGGTCGCGCCGCGCTTCGGGCCGGCGCTGGCCACCAGCCTGAACTTCGGCATCGAGCGCGACGGCGACGTGTCGGCCAGTCTTGGCGTGGCGCGGGCGGATGGTCCGATCTACCGCCAGGCGACCGCCGGCGGCGGCGCCGGCAGTGGCCGGCCCGCGATGGCGACGGCGAGCGCCGACTCGGATCGCTTCGGATCCGCCGAGGCGCGGACGTGGGCGGAGAGCTCCGCGCGGCGCGGCGCCATTCGCACGCAGCGCGAACCGTGGCGCGACGATTACGCGCCGCATGAGATCAGCCGCGACGTGAGGCGGATCGACACGCGCTCGTCCGACCTGCCGCGGAAGATCGTCCGGCGTGTGAACGACTGGCGCTAATACGAGAGCGTTTCGCGGCAGCGGGGCGGCGCGTGCGCGACAAACCGTTCCCGCGCCCCGACTTCGGGAATCCCATCTCGCACGACCTGCGGGATGGGATTCCCGTTTGCAATTGTGCGGGATGGGGAACCTCGGGCGCGGTCTTACACAAGCAAATCTCGCACGAGCGGAATGGCCTGCCCGTTCGGCCGCATGTCATTTGGGAGAGTGCGGCGCGCGGGTACACTGCGCCAAGTGCGGGCAGCAACTCACACAGCAGCAAGCGCGAGCCGGAACACAGTCGCCCGCGAATTCGATGAAAGGAACCACATGGACTTCCTCCAATCCCTCTGGCTCCCCATTCTCCTTTCCGCAGCGGCGGTGTGGATCGTCTCGACCCTCTTCGGAATGCCCTTCCTCCATCACAAGGACGACTGGATCGGCCTCGGCGCCGCGGGCAAGGACGGGGGCGTGGCCGCCGAGGACGCTTTCATGGAGTTTCTCCGCAAGAGCGGCATCCAGCCCGGCAACTATCTCTTTCCTGATTTCCGCACGCGTGAAGCGATGGAGTCGGAGAAAGTGAAGGCGGCGCTCGAACACGGCCCGGTCGGCCACCTGAGCCTCTGGCAGCCGCCGCTGGGCATGGGCGGCAAGCTGGCCGGCACTCTCGTCGTTTACCTCGTGGTGAGCACGCTCATCGCGTACCTCGCCTCGGTTGCCCTGCCGCAGGACCGTCTCGGCGCGCCGGGATTCGCCAAGGTTTTCCAGGTTGTCGGCACGGCGGGCATCCTGGCGTACTGCTTCTCGTTCATCCCGAGCGCCATCTGGTTCGGCGCGTATAGACGAACGATCGCCCTCGGCATCCTCGACGGCGTGGTCTACGGCGCGATCACCGGCGCGATCTTCGCCTGGCGCTGGCCGCAGTGAGTGATCTCGCGGCAATGTCCGTCCCCGGCACGTTTGCGAACCACGTCCAAGCGTTAGTGGCTGGGGCGCGGAAACGCACGGGGGCCGTTGAAGCATCGTTGCGACGAGTGACTATTTCCACAACATCGGCACGTCGTAGTTCGCGATGGCCTGATCGGAACTGACGATCGTCAGCCCCTCGCAGATCGCGCAGAAGGGAGTTCGTCTGGTCGATCGACATAAAAGATGAAGCTGTGAGTGTCGAGCAGCAGCTTCATTGAGCTTCGCCCAGCCAGAATTCATCGCCGAGTTCGGCGTTGAAGTCGGCGGCGATGTATTGGACGACGCCGCGCTGAAGTCCGAGGCGACGTTTGGCGTCTCCTGGCAGAACGGGCTGATCGATCGTCTCGACCTGGATGCGCACGCGCTGATTGGGCTTCAACGCCAGGGGTTCATCCGGCACGATCACCTTGCCATCGAAATGTGCGTTCGATTGAGCCATGGTAAGGCAATCATACCGCAACTCGTCTCCTCGACCAAGGCGGGATCGGCCGTCCGCTGCTACGCGGTTGCTGCGCCGCGGCGAAAATCGGTTCGCGATCTCCGGCTTCGCTTGGACCGTCATCGCCCGAGCCATCTTCGCCTGGCGCTGGGCGCATTGCTTGACGGCGCGGCAAAGACGATCCGCAGATTACGTCGATTTCGCAGATTTCGCAGAGGGGTCAGCGCAGGGCGATGATTCGCATGATTGGCGCCACTGCTCTTGAGCAGTGCTCCTCGGCGCCCAAGCTGCCCACGAACTTGGAGTTCGGCCGAGCGACACTCCGCCGGGCCGCTTCACTTTACCCCGGCGCCCTCGACGTCGACGAGCCACTGACCAAGAGCAGTGGCACCCATACGGCCCCCCCGGCCGCGCACCGGCGAACGATCATCGTGGGCATCTTCGGCGGCGTAGCCTACGGCGCGATCACCGGCGCCAGCGTCGGCGGCGCCGGCCGCATGGAACGGCGGCGGAGCAAAGCCGATCCGCAGACTTCGCAGATTTCGTCAGTCTCTTCCATGACGGCGTCGATATAATCCGGTTCGTCACCGAGTGAGGAAGCGACATGATTCACGGAGTCGTCAAGGGCAACGAAATTCTTCCTATCGATCCAATCCCGCCCGAGTGGGCCGACGGACGGCACGTCGTGATCGAGGCCGCCGAAGCTCCGGCGGCTGACGATCTCGAAGAGATCGAAAGCTGGTTTGCGAACCTGGCGAAACTCGGTCCGGCCCGATACGAACCTGGCGAGCGTGAAGCCATCGAGCGTCTGATGCAGGACGCCGATTGGGAAGCGAAGGAATCGATGCGACGGAGCTGGGCGAAATTCCATGGCACTGTTCCTCCTGGACACCAATCACCTCAGCGCGGCACTGAATGACGAGCCGGACGTGAGGGCCAAGTTGCGTGAACTTCGCCTTCGCGGCGATCGGGTCGGCACGTGCGTTCCCGTCCTGTGCGAGCTTCACGCCGGAATCGCCCTGACGGCGCGTCGCGAGGAGAACGAGCGAATTCTCGGCGAGTTGCTTCGGCAAATCCGCATTTGGCCGCTCGACTTGCGCTGCGCGGTGCAATACGGGCAGGTCTATCACGAACTCAGGCGTCGGGGTCGCGCTCTTTCGCAGGTCGACATCATGCTCGCCGCGCTGGCAAGGTGTGGCGGCGCCCGCCTGGTAACAAGCGACCGCGACTTTGCGGCGCTTCCTGAGATCGTGACGGAATCGTGGCTGAAGCAGTCGCAATGAACCGAACGGAGGCTGACGGACGTTGATCCGCCGGCCCGCCTTCATCCCGAGCGCCATCTGGTTCGCCGCGCACCGGCGAACGATCATCGTGGGCATCCTCGACGGCATTGTCTTCGGGGTGATGACCGGCGCCATCTTCGCGTCGCGCTGGCCGCATTGAGTGACGGGGCTGCAAAAACGATCCGCAGATTGCATGGAGCGACGCAGACTCGGCCGGCCGCTGGTGTAGTTAGTCACGCTGTTTGCAGTTTATCATGGGTGGGGCGGGCGTCTCGCCCGCCGGAATTCGGCGT
>CAZHIE010000143.1:6092-11047 GCA_964532435.1 uncultured Planctomycetales bacterium | reverse complement strand
TTGAACCGGCGACACACGGATTTTCAGTCCGTTGCTCTACCAACTGAGCTACCTGACCGGGCGATCGCTGCGGGGGTGCGACCTGGTCGCCCGCGCCCGGCGAAGACCGCGCAAGCTACGGCCGGGGTTGCGAATCGTCAAGGCGGGGTTGCGGATCGTCAATTCCGGGCGGCGGCCGGCCGGCTTCGCGGCGGCGGCGGCGCGTGTCCATGAGCAAGTCTATGCGGGTCATGGCCTCGTCGCCGAGTTCACGGCGGAGCAGCGCGCGGGCGTCGGCGATCGCCGTGCGGCGCGAAAGGTGAACGAGCACGATTCGCTCGTTGTTCAGGATCGGCAGAATCTCGCGCAGATCGCTCAGGTGGATGTGATTGCCCGCGATGGCGCGGTCGAGGTGATCGCTTTCCACGAACGTGCATTCGAGCAACAGGACGCGCGCGTTGCGAACGTGGTCGAGCTCCAGGAACGACCCCGGCGCGGTGTCGGCGCAGTATGTGACCAGCGGCACTTCGACGCGCTGCGTGATCGGCACGCCCTGCCGCTTGAGCTCGACGATCTGCGGTCCGGTCAGGCCCAGGTATTCCTCAAACAGCTTCTGTCGAACCTCGATCACCGCATAGCCGAGCGTCTGCACGACCGAGCGATCGTGCCGGCGGCAGGGGTGGTTCACTTCAAACGGGCGCGCGATCAGGTCGCGCCGCAGGGCGATGTCCTCGCCCGGCCGGGCGGCGACGAGATTGGCGGGCGGCTCGTGTCCGTCGATGTCGGCCCAGACGCGCAGGAGCCGGCGGAGCGGGTCGATCAACGGCGCCGGGGCGTAGACGGTCCCCGGCCGGTTGTCGATGAACATGCGCTGCGAGAAGTAGTAGGCGACTCCCGCGGCGTGGTCCATGTGGCCGTGAGAGAGCAGGATGTGGTCGACGCCGAGCACTTCGCGTGGGCATCGCCCGATGTCGAATGCGAGGTTGAGTTCGGGGGCGACGATGTAGGCCTCTTCGCCGGCGAGCGAGCAACCGAGAAGGTGGAGATCTCCGTGCCGGAATTCCGCGAGGGAGGCCATTGGTGAGGGGAGTGTAACGGGGAGGTGAGAGATTGTCTGCAAAAGTGCGCTGGATTTCATTGACATACATCAGCTTGTAGTGTACTTTACCTGATGTCGCAATGTATAGTGGTCGGCGCGGACCCAGGGTTTTAGGTCGGGCGGACGTTGTGCCCCGTGCAAGGGATGTGGGCGACGCGCCCTGCCCGGGCGGTGCAGCGGCCGTGCGGCCGTTCGCCGGAACCTGATGCGGTGCCCGTTCTGCAAGGAAGACGACGACAAGGTCATCGACTCTCGCGCGAGCGAGAGCGGCACGGTGATTCGTCGGCGTCGGCACTGTGTGCGGTGTTCGCGGCGATTCACGACGTACGAGCGGATTGAGGAGACGGTCCGGCTGCAGGTAATCAAGCGGGACGGCTCGCGCGTGCCGTACGACCGCTCGAAGATTCTGGACGGCATTCGGCGTGCTGCCTATAAGCGGCCCATCTCCTCCGAGCGGATCAATCAGATCGTCGACGAGGTGGAAGAGTACCTCGTCACCACGTTTGAGAAGGAGGTTTCCAGTCAGACGATCGGCGAGCGCATCGCGCAAGTGCTGCGGCGAGTGGATCAGGTCGCATACGTGCGGTTCGCGAGCGTATATCGCCAATTCGAAGACGTGGGAGACTTCATCGACGAGGCGCAGGACGTGATTGACCGCTCGGCGGAAGATGTTCCGGGGCAGAAGAGCCTGTTTGAGGGGACGGCGGAGCCATGAAGGGTGAGCGTCCGGTCCGGGTGATCAAGCGCGACGGCACGACCGAGCCGTTCAGTTTCGCGAAGCTGCGAAACTGCCTGGCGCGGGTCTTCGAAGAGACCGCCTATGAGCGGCGACTGGCCGTACCGCTGGCTCGGGCCGTAGCGATGCATGTCGAAGACCGCAGCGCGGTTCGGCCGCCGACGACGGATTACCTGTATCAGTGCGTGCGCGAAGCGCTGATTCAGACGGGGTTGCGGGAAGTGGCGGATGCGTTGATGTCGCACCGCCGGCTGCGGCGCGCCCGGCGCGAGCGGGTTCGCATCTTCGAACATGCGTCGCTGACCGGGCCGAGCGTTCCGTGGCGTAAGCGCGATGTGATGGTCGAATTGGGCGCGTCGGCTCTGCTGGGGCCGGTTGTGGCACGATTCCTGGCGGGCGAGGTCGAGCGACAATTGCTCGACGCTCCGGCGCGGGCGATCTCGCGCGACTCGCTTCAGAAAAAGATATCCGAACAGGTGTCCGCGTGGGGGCTGGTCGAACTGCCCGTCGGAAAGATGGGCGAGTCGCTCGTCGCCGGCCCCTGAGCGGGATCGCGGGGGAGCGCCCCGCGCCGTTGAATTGCGTTGTTACCCGTTGCACGCGGCTTTGGGCCGGACTTCTGCGCCACGGTTAGAACGGCCGCCAGCGCGTGCAATGCTGGGGAAAAAGAAGACTCGCAGCGCGCTCAGGGATGACGCGCTTCGTCTGGCGGCCGCAGCGGTGGCCGGCCGGCGAGCCCGTTGCGGGTCTTCTCCCGGTCCTCCGTTCCCTGATGAAGGGCGAGCCGAGTCCCGCCAAAACGCCCACGCTCGGCTCGCCCGCTCCCTTTTCTCTCCCACTGCGGGGTGCGCGAAATCGCGCACCCTGTTGCGCACACCCCGCGCCGCACGCTGGAAACGGGCTTTCTGAAACCTGGCACGCAACTTGCATGGTGGTTTCCCGGAGCCACGACCGGCCGGCGGCCGCGCTACGGCCCGCATCGCCGCGGGTAGCGAAGGGTTGCAGACCGGGGCCGCTCCGAGGAGCGCGCCATGCAAGCCACGCGCGAGAGGAAGTCCGAATCTCCAACACGACCCGCCCCGCCGGCAGCGCGCGGCGCCGACGCGACGCCACAGCCGCAGCCACGCAAGGTACGCGCGCCGTTCCTGGGCGAACGCCTGCTGCGCGATTCCTGGTTCAACAAGGGGACGGCGTTTACGCAGGAGGAGCGCACACGGCTGCACCTGCGCGGGCTGCTGCCGCCGCAGACGCAGACGCTGGAACAGCAGGTCGCGCTCGAGCTGGAGCACGTCCGCAGCAAGTCGGACGACCTGGAGAAATACATCGGCCTGGCGGCGCTGCACGACCGCAACGAGGTGCTCTTTTACCGCCTGCTGGTGGAGAACCTGGGCGAGCTGATGCCGATCGTCTACACGCCGACGGTCGGGCGGGCGTGCCAGCAATTCAGCCACATCCTGCGGCGGATGCGCGGCGTGTGGCTCACGCCGGATGACAAGGACCGCATCCCCGAGATTCTGCGCAACGTGCCGAACCGCGACGACGTGCGGCTGATCGTCGTGACCGACAACGACCGCATCCTCGGATTGGGCGATCAGGGCGCGGGCGGCATGGGCATTCCCGTCGGCAAGCTGGCGCTGTACGTCGCGGGCGCGGGCGTTTCGCCCAAGCAGTGCCTGCCGATCAGCCTCGACATCGGCACCGACAACGCCGAGCTGCTCAACGACCCGTTCTACGTCGGCTACCGGCAGCGCCGTCTGCGCGGCCGCGAGTACGAGTCGTTCATCGAGTCGTTCGTGAAGGGCGTGCTGGAAGTCTTCCCGCGCGTGCTGCTGCAGTGGGAGGATTTCCGCAAGAACAACGCGTTCATGGTGCTCGACCGCTATCGCCAGCGGATCACGAGCTTCGACGACGACATCCAGGGCACCGCCGCGGTCACGCTGGCCGGCATCTGGTCGGCGCTGCGCATCACGAAGCAGCCGCTCGGCCAGCAGCGGATCGTATACGCCGGCGCGGGCGCGGCGGGCGTGGGCATCGGGCGGCTGGTTCGCTCGGCGATGCTCGGCGAGGGGGCGGATGCGGGGCAGGCGCACGTGCGGCAGGTTTTCGTGGACCAGGAGGGGCTGATTCACGAAGGCCGCAACATCACCGACGCGCACAAGCGCCCGTTTGCGCTGACGCGCGACGAGATGGCGAGCTACGGATTTGCCGGGAACGGCCCGTTCGATCTGCTCGAGGTCGTGCGGCAGGTGAAGCCGACGGTGCTGATCGGGACGACGGCCGAGCCGGGCGTGTTCGGCGAGACGATTCTGCGCACGATGGCGCAGCACGTGGAGCGGCCGATCGTGTTCGCGCTGAGCAACCCGACGTCGAAGTGCGAATGCACTCCGGCCGAGGCGCTGCGCTGGTCGGGCGGGCGCGCGATCGTGGCGACGGGCAGCCCGTTTTCGCCGGTGGAGCATGGCGGGCGGCGCTACGAGATCGGTCAGGCGAACAACGTGTTCATCTTCCCGGGGCTGGGGCTGGGGTGCATCCTGGCCGAGGCGCGGGAGATTCCGGACTCGCTCTTCGCGGCGGCGGCGCGTGCGCTGGCGGACTTTCTGCCGGCCGAGCGGCTGGCGGCGGGCTGCATTTATCCGGATGTTTCGCAGCTTCGCGAGGTGAGCCAGCGTGTGGCGGTGGCGGTGATGCGCGGCGCGCGGGATGCGAACCTGGGCATTCTGATCGAGGACGAGGCGCTCGACGAGGTGGTGCGGCGCGCGATGTGGTTCCCGGAGTACGCGGAGTACACGGCGCCGGAGTGAGCGGCGCGTTCGAATTCCGAACTGCGAGACGGAGACCGGCCGGAGGCCGGCCCCCCAGGGTTCTCCTCCAACCGAGCCCGCGTGTCCTCACGCGGGTCTTTCCGGTCTCCCGCGAAGACCCGCCTGGGGACAGGCGGGCTCATGCGCGCCGGGAAGACCCGCCTGGGGACAGGCGGGCTCATGCGCGCCGGGAAGACCCGCATGGTGATAGGCGGGCTCGAAACGCAGTCGCGTGTCTGCAGCGCGGGGCTATCGCAACAACTCTTCCGTAACCACCTGATCCGACGTCGGCAGCGCGTCGGCCACGCGCTCGAAATCGTGCGGCTCTGGCGCGGGGCCG
>CAZHIE010000143.1:2515-5992 GCA_964532435.1 uncultured Planctomycetales bacterium | reverse complement strand
CGTCGGCAGCGCGTCGGCCACGCGCTCGAAATCGTGCGGCTCTGGCGCGGGGCCGGGCAGGGCCAGTTCCTCGCGCAGCGCCGGCCGCACCGGCACGTTGCGTGAATTGCTAGCCGCCAATGCACGCTCGGCCGCGGCGCTCGCCAGGTAATCCACCAGCCGCTTCCCGGTCGCCTCGTGCGGCGCGCCGCGCAGCAGCGCGACCGTGCAGGGAATCCACATCACGGGCGCGCCGCGGTCGATGGCCGGATAGATCAGCTCGATCGATTCGCCGCGGCGCTGCGCCACCCACACGTCGTCGGTGTCCGTCATGCACACGTCGGCCGCCCCGGCCGCGACGAGCCGCACCGCGTGCCCGTTTCCGTCGGCGAGGCGCGCCCCGGCCTTGCGCAAAGTCTGCACAAACGCGGCGGCGGGCGCATCGCCCCAATACGCGAAGAGCGCGGCGACGTGGCCGCGGGTCGTGCCGAATCGCGGGTTCGCGATCGCCAGGCGTCGGCACCACGGCTCGGTCGCCAGTTCGCGCCACGTTTGCGGCAATTCCTCGGCCCGCACGCGCTGCGGATGAAACGCCAGCACCCGCGCCCGGGCGGCCAGCCCCGTCCAGCGCCGCTGCGCGTCTTTCCAGAGGGGCGGAATATCGGCCGCCGGCGGGGGGCTGTACTCGGCGAGAAGCCCGGCCCGCGCAAGCTCGATCGTGCCATAGACCTCGGACGACCACCACACGTCGCAGCGCGGCGCGGCCGATTCGCGTTCGATGCGGCGCAGGAAGCCGGTGGTCTTGCCGCCCTCGGTGTCGTAGAGCGCGTCGACCGCGATTCCGCTGGCGCGCTGGAAATCATCGAGAATCCGGCGGGCGAACTCCTCGTCGACGGACGTGTAGACCACGACGCGCTGCGCCGCGCCCGCCGCGCCCGGCGTCGCGCCGCGCTCGCAGCCGCTGGTGACCGCGATCGCGCTGACAAGCGGCAGCAGCCCGGCGACGAAGCGCAATCCGCCGGCGCGCAAGCGTTGTCGGGCGGGTCGCTGCGCTCGCGGCGCGTGCGCCAGGCGTAGCGCGGCGCGGCGGAAGGCCGGCGGCGGGGTCGGCCGGTCGGCGGCGGCGTGGGCGGAAACTTGAGGAAAATCCGAAATCGCGCAGGGCATCATTCAACTCGGTTCGTGCGCGTCCCGATAGACAACCGTGAGTAGTTTCGTCGGTACGGCTGGAAATGACCAGCGACGAAGGTCAGTGAGCAAATGGAGAATCGCTACATGCCTACAACGAAGAGCTGGAACACGTATCGCGGCCGCACGACGAATCGCGGCTGGTCGTGGAGCGGCGGGACGCGCGGCGGCACGACGTCGCGCACGACGGTCGGCGGCGGCACGACGGGCGGCTCGGGCTGGCCCTGCAACTCGCCGAAGTTCAGCCCCGTGCGCAGCGAGTGCGAGACCCGCATCGCGTCGTATCGCAACATCTATTCGCAGTGCAGCGGCGTTGGTCGTCAGACGGCGTTCTCGCCGACGACCGCGAATCGCTGGGTCAAGTTCATCAACAGCGGCGCGCGCGTTTATAAGTTCAGCAGCGCCCAGTTCAGCCGGTACTTCGGCTCGCAGTGGACCGGCGGCACGCCGACCACCTGCTTCCGCTACCTGCGCCAGCGCTTCGGCACGGGCATCAAGGCCGTGACGCGCGGCAAGGGCAACTGCTGGCTGGTCTGCGCGTCGTCGAGCGTGACGGCCCGCCCGTTCGCCACGTACAACTGGAAGTAGACGAAAACGCCCGCCCCCCGTGGGCGGGGAAGCATCGGTTCCCGATCTCACACGGAAACGCTGCTTGCTGAATCGTCGCTTGCCGGGCCGCGACCGCCACCAGGCGCCGCGGCCCGGCGCCGTTTTTGGCAGCGGTCGCGCGCGGCCGGCTGGTCCGTCCGTCAGGAACGTGAGTGCGAGGCAAAGGCGGCGCGGCGATCGCCGCGGAGTAGCGTGGCTGAGGGCGGCTGCGGTCCACTCTTCCGCGCGCGTCTACCCCAGCAGCGCGTCGACGAACCGGTCGATGTCCCCATTGTCCGTCGCGCCGTCGCAGTTCATGTCGCCCAGCCCCGTGCTGCACGACGGATATTGAATCGCGTACTGCGCCGGGTCGATCAGCGCCAGCACAAACGCGTCGATGTCGCCGTTGTCCACCGCGCCGTCGCAGTTCAGATCGCCCATCGGATGGATCGGCCGGATGCGCAGCACATTGCCGCTGAACGAAGAGACGTACAGGTATCCATCCGGCCCGATCGTCAGGTCGGTCGGGCACGTGATGTTGCGGGCGAAGACGACCAGGTCGCGCTCTGTGCCGCTGTCGGCCACCAGGTCGGCCAGATCCCCGCTGAGCACAAACGCATCGCGGGCGGCATTCAGGCGGAAGATACTGAGCGTCGCCGTGTTGCACGCGCCTACGATGGCCGACTCGCGCAGATCGCACGGAAATTTCGGCGAGTCGGGGAAGACCAGGGCCGTGACGGCGACGGGCGAAAACCAACTGAATTCCGGATCCGAGTAGCTCGCGCCGGGCAGCATGACGAGATCGCCGACGCCCTGCGGATCGCGATCGTCCGGCCCCATCAGGTCGGTCCAGCCGCTGTTCCAGCCGGCGTAGGTGCGGTTGATCTCGTCGTAGCGATCGGGGCCGTTTTCCGTGTCCCACAAGACGCCGGTTCGCGGATCGAACGCCAGGCCGAAGCTGTTCCGCACGCCATAGGCGTAGAGGCGCTGGATGCGCGGGTCGGCCTCTCCGACGAACGGGTTGTCGGCGGGAATCGTCCCGTCGTCGTTCAGCCGGAAAATGCCGCCGACTCCTGACACGAACGTGGCCGACGAGTTCTGCTCGATGCCCGAACGATTCAGGTCGCCGGTGATGCCGTACAGCTTGCCGTCCGGGCCGAACGCGATGATGCCGCCGTCGTGGTTGGATCCGTTCGCCTGGTCCGGGTCGAATGGGAACGAGACGATCATCATTTCGTCGATCAGCGCCGCGCCGTTCCACGTGAAGCGCGAGACGCGGTTGTCCGTCCAGGGGTCGTTGTCGGCGTCGGCGTGCGAGTAGTAGATGTACACGTAGTGGTTCTGCGCGAAGTTGGGGTGCAGGGCCATGCCCAGCATTCCGCGCTCCGACGACGCATTCACCGGCAGGTCGAGCACGACGCCCGCGTCGACGCCGCCGGTGATGCGGCGAATTTCCCCCGTGCTCTTGTGCCCGACCAGGAAGTCGTTCGGTCCGATGAACTCCATCGCCGTCGGCAGCCCTAGCCCGCCGCGGACGACGCTCCAGGAAAACCGGCTGTCCGTCAGCACTTGCGCGGCCGTAAGGCCTGCGCAGCCGATACAAACCGCGAGAATCGTCGCCAAACGCAAATGCATGTTCTTCCTCCCGCCCCAACGAGTTGTTGCACGGCACTCGATTGTAGCAGGATGCATAATGGCGGCTTCGCCCGGGTGGATGAAAAT
>CAZHIE010000143.1:0-2415 GCA_964532435.1 uncultured Planctomycetales bacterium | reverse complement strand
TTTTTTCGAGGCACTGCGCCAGCCGATACGCGGGAGGATGCGAACGCGACGGGTGAAGCACCGGCCAGAGGCCGATGCTCCCCGCGCGGGTTCGTTGCGGTTTTTTCGAAGCACGGCACTAGCAGAATGACGGAAGGTTGAGTGTTACTTCTGAATTCTGAATCCCAGCTTCTGAATTGCCTATGCGTTCCGGCGTTCATCCATCGCCGAGCGCACCGCCCGCTCGGTCTCGTCGATGATCTTTGCCGCGACAACGTCCCACTCGCCCTTCACGCGCGCGCCGGCCGCCCGAACGTGCCCGCCGCCGCCGAATCCCGCCGCCAGCGCGGCGACGTCCACCACGCGCCGGCTGCGCAGGTTCACGCGAATCTCGCCGCCGCGCTCTTCCGTCAGCATGAGCGTAACTTCGACGCCGCCCAGCCGGTTCGCCTCGTTGACCATGTCCTCGGTCATCGTCGAATCGGCGCCGACCGCCTCGAAGTCGCGCTGCCGCAGCACCATCACCGCCAGCCGCCCGTTCGCACGCGTCACGAGCGAATCGAGCAGCCGCCCGACCAGCCGCACTTTCGCGATCGCGTCGCGCTGATAGATCGCTTCGCACAATTCGTTCGGCCGAGCGCCCGCGACGACGAGCGCCGTGGCCGCGCGCAGCATGCGCGCATCGGTGTTCGAGAATCGAAACCAGCCGCAATCGGTCGCGATGCCGATGAACAGCGCGGCGGCCGTCTGGGGCGGAATCTCGATCCGCGCCGCGTCGGCGAATTCGGCCAGCAGAAGGCACGTAGCCCCGGCGGTCGCGTCGATCCAGCGCAAATCGCCGGGGCGCAAGCCGATTTCGTCGTTCGTCGCGTGGTGATCGATGACCAGGGTGCGCGGCGCAGCGGGCAGAAACGCGCGCACCGGCTCGAGCTGCGACCAGGAGCACGTATCCAGGATCACGACAGCGTCGCACCGTCGCGCCAGCGCGTCGCCCTCGTCCGCCCAGCTTCGCCACTCGATCTCGCCGAAGAGAGTGTCGTAACGCGGCGGAAGCGGGTCGAACAGCGCCGGCAGCGGCGCCGCCCCGAATGCCGCGCACATCCGCGTCATCGCCGCCAGCGAGCCGAGCGCGTCGCCATCGGGCCGGCGGTGCGAAAGCAGCAGCGGCCGGCGCGCCTCCGCCAGCCACGCGCGTACGTTGTCGAATGTGCCCGAAGTCGTCATCATGCCGGGCGGATTGTAGGCGCGGTCCGCGCGTACGGGCAGTGTCGCAAGGCGCTGCCGGCGGCGCCCGCGCCGCCGGCCGGCGTTCGCCGCGCCGGCCGGGCCGCGAGAGTGAGCACGAGGATTATGGCCGCGCTTCGGCAACTGCGTCACGCGGACAGGTACCGCCCCTGCGACTGGGATCTGCGCGCCGATCTGCACGGCCGGGCCTACTGGGTCGATCACTTCTGCCGGCACATCGACGTGCTGATGCCGCACCTGCTCGAAACGAACGCGCAATTCTCGCCGGCGCAGCAGGCCGCCCTGCGCACCGAGTATCAGCAGCGCATCCGCGACGTGTACATGCGGCCGGCCCGTTACGAGCACGTCGACATTCTGCTGCTCGATCAGATCCGCAACGAGGTGTTGCGCAAGCACGGCGTCGAGGATCCGTACCACGTCGTCAAGCAGCGCGAGAACGACGCCGCGCTGCGCGTCCTGCCCGAGTTGCTCGGCCAGATCGGCGCGACCGCCGAGAGCGATCGCCCGCTGGAGATTGCCGCGTCGCTGCTGGCGGGCAATCTGTTCGACATGGGCGCGTTCGCCACGACGCAGGCATATGAGCAGGGCCGCCTGCGGCACGTCGAGCTGCGCTCCCAGTATCGGCAGCGGCCCTGGCGCATCGACGAATTCGACGCCTGGCTGGGCGACTGGCGCCGCCGGCCGGCGCGGCGCGTCGCGTTTTTCATCGACAACGCCGGCGCGGATTTTGTCCTCGGCGTGCTGCCGTTGTCGCGCTGGATGATCCAGGGGGGAGCGCGCGTGACGCTGGCGGCGAACACGCTTCCGTCGCTGAACGACCTGACCGCGGGCGAAGTCGTCCCGCTGCTCGAGCGCTCCGCCGCCGCGGATGCGACGCTTCAGCAGGCGCTGCGCGGCGGGCATCTGCGCGTCGTCGCCAGCGGCGCCGATGCACCGCTGATCGATCTGACGAAGCTCTCCGACGAGTGCGTCGCGGCGCTCGCGGACGCCGACGTCGTCATCCTGCACGGAATGGGCCGCGCGATGGAGAGCAACTGGTCGGCGGAGTTTTCCTGTTCCGTGCTGCGGACGGGCACGATCAAGGATGAGATTGTCGCCGGTCGGCTCGGCGCCAGTCTCTTCGACGCGCTCTGGCGCTGGACGCCGTAGCGACCCGCTGGCGAGTAGCGGCCCGCGCCCTCGCGCGGCCGG
>CAZHIE010000142.1:6250-11085 GCA_964532435.1 uncultured Planctomycetales bacterium | reverse complement strand
GCCGCGCGCCTCTTCACGCCGTTTGTGTGAAGTGGACCGCAGCCGCCCCCGGCTGTCCTTTCGCGAACTCCGCCAATCCGAACCCCAAGCGCCAGCGCGTGGGAATTGAACCGGCACGCTCACGTCACCTGCGAGCACGCCCTTCCGAATTCTTCATTCCAACGTCTGACTTGGCCTCTGCCCGTCTACCCCTGAATCGAGTCGATCCGCACGCGCATCATGTGCTGGCGATGACCCCACTTCTTGCGATAACCCTTGCGCCGGCTGAATTTGATCCCCACCACCTTCGGCATCTTCAGGTCTTCGTCGGCCACCGTCGCCGTCACGCTCGCCCCGGCCACGTGCGGCCGGCCGATCTTGGCCGCCGCCCCTTCGCCGACCAGCAGAACCTTGTCGAACGTCAGCGTGCTCGCCCCGTCGGGCACCTCGCGCCGCTCGACCAGCAGCATGTCGCCGGAACTGACCTTGTACTGCTTTCCGCCGTCTTCGAATATCGCGTACACGTCCGTCGTCCTTTCTCATCCAGCACGGCGGCCGCCGCGCAGCCCAAATCGGGAACCCGGTAGATTACGGCAGCCCGGCGCCGAATTCAACCCGCCTACCACGTCTTCATCAGCCCCAGCCCCAACGCCCCCGTCTGCGGATCCTGATACGGCACGAGGTCCATCCCGAACAGCTTCGGAAACTCCGCCTGATTCCCCCGCGCCACCGACGTGCCCACCACGTACCCCAGCACCGCCCCGAACACCACGTCGGAAAAATCATGAACCTGCGAATCCAGCCGCTGATACCCCACCAGGCCCGCCAGCGCGAACGACGGAATCCCAACCCACGGACCGTAATACTCGTTCGCTACCGCCGCCACCGTGAACACGCTCGACGTATGCCCGCTCGGCCAGGCCTCGTCGACGTTGTCCGGCGCGCGCGTGTCCGCCGCAACCTTCAGCACCCACGTCGTCACGCCGTTGACGATCAGCGCCTGCGTCAGCGACCGCGAAAACTCGTGCCCCTGCGTGTCCTTGAAAATCGCCGTGCCCAGCCACGCCGCGCCCGCCGCCGCAAAATGCGTGCCCGGATTGCCGATGATCTGCACCGTCTCGTCGAGATCGCCGAATTGCTGATGCCCGCGCACCCGCTCGCGAATCGTGTCGTCCACGCCCGACTCGCGGATCGCGATGCTCGCCCCCAGCGCGGTGGTCAGGAAAATCGCGTTCTTCACATCCCAAAACGAATTGCGCCAGCCTTGCCAGAAATCCCGCTTTAGGAAATCCACGCCCTCGCGACCCATCTGCCGCGCAAACGTCGGCCGCCAATACTCCTTGCGAACCGCCGCCGGCTGCGACGACGACTGCGTCGCCGCGCCGCCGACCGCCGGCCGCGTTTGCGGCGCGTCGTCGCTGGCCAACGTGCCGAGCGCCAAGAACGTGTCGTCGAATCCGTCGCCCGCCGCCGTCCTGCCGAAAGATCGGAATAGCCCTGCGCCGCTGCTTCCGCCGGGCCAGGCGGACCCGGCGGCGCCGCGCGCCGCGCCGCTCGCGTCCGACCACGCCGTATCCGCGCTTTCCAGCGCATCGCGGTGGGCGGCGGAGTAGCATTCGATCCGTTCGCGAACCGCCCACTCGCCCGCCTCCGGCCCGCGACGCTCCGCGCAGCCGCTCACGAGCAGCGCCACCGCCAGGCACGCCGTCGGCGCGGCCCGCGCGCCGCTCCCTGCGCCAAGTCTTCGATATCCGCGCCGCCGACCGATGGGTGCGTTCATGCGGCGTAGCCTAAGCCGCCCCGCGCGAATTCGCGATCCGCCCGCCCTCCGGTTTCGGCGCGGGATTCGCCACGCCCGCCCGCCCGCTCGTATCATCCCCATCCGCAAACTCGGATTGGCCCCTCGGAGCGCCCATGTCGCCGACAATCGTTCGCTCTCCACTCGTGCCCGCGCTCTGCGCCATCGCCGCGCTCGCCGTCGCGGCCGAGGCGCAGCCACTTTCCACACGGCCCGCCTCGTTCGACCCCGGCGCGACATACGACGCGCCTTTCGTCGTTTCCACCAACCACGACCCGGCCGTCCCGACGCCCGACGCGCTGCTCGGCTTTCCGCTCGGCACGCGCCCGGCCAACCACGCCGAGGTCGAGCGCTGCCTGCGCGCGTGGGAAGCCACGGGCCGGCTGACGCTGCACGAATACGCGCGCACGCACGAGCAGCGCGCCCTCTACTACGCCGTCATCACCTCGCCGCGCATTCGCGCCGCGCTGCCCGCCATTCGGGAGAAGCTGGACCGGCTCACCGATCCGCGCAGCGCGCTGAGCGACGCAGACTCCGCGAAGCTCATCGAAGATCTGCCCGCCGTCGCGTGGCTCGCCTACAGCATTCACGGCGACGAAATGTCCAGCACCGACGCCGCCCTCTACGTCATTTACCACCTCATCGCCTGCCGCGACGCCGACGTCGCGGCGCAGCTCGACAGCCTCATCGTCTGCGTCGATCCCCTCATGAACCCCGACGGCCGCGACCGCTACATTCGCCAGCTCGCAGAATTCGCCGGCCATACGCCCAGCCTCGACAACGAGGCCATGCAGCACGCCGGACGCTGGCCCTACGGCCGCGGAAATCACTACCTGTTCGACATGAACCGCGACTGGCTCGCCGGCGTGCAGCCGGAGACGCGCGGCCGCTGGCAGGCCGTCGCACAGTGGCGGCCGCAGCTCTTCGTCGACGCGCACGAGATGGACGGCTACGACACATACCTGTTCAATCCGCCACGCGAGCCGATCAATCCGCACGTGCTCGCCGCCCCGCGCAAGTGGTGGTCGCGCTTCGCCGCCGACCAGGCTGTCGCCTTCGACCGCTTCGGCTGGAGCTATTACACGCGCGAATGGCTGGATTTCTGGTATCCCGGCTACTCCGACATGTGGGCCAGCCTGCGCGGCGCGACCGGAATGCTCTATGAGCAGGCCCGCGTCGGCGGAAGCCCCATCCGCCAGCCCACCGGCCGCATCCTGACCTACCGCGAAGCTGTGCATCACGGCGTCGTCAGCAGCCTGGCAAACCTGCACACGCTGGCGGCCGGGCGCAAGGAGATGCTGGCCGACTTCCGCGCGCACTTCCGCGCCGCGCTTCAAACCAGCGTCGAGCGACCCGCGCGCACGTTCCTGATGCCGCCCAGCGCGAATGCGGCGCGACAGCAGGCGCTCCTGCAGATTCTCCACGACCAGGGCGTCGAGATCGAAGTCGCCGCAGCCGCGTTCCCGGCCGGTCCGCTGATCGACGCGCTCGCGCAGCGCTCCGCGCAGCGCGACTTCCCCGCCGGCACGTTCATCGTTCGGCTGCAACAACCGATCGGGCCGCTGGTCGGCGCGCTGCTCGACTTCGACCCGCGCATGCAGGATTCATTCGTGGCCGAGGAGCGCCGCGAGCTGGAGACAAAGCACAATTCGCGCATCTACGACATCAGCGCGTGGTCGCTGCCGCTGGCGTTCGGCGTCGACGCCTGCTGGACGGATGGCGCGCCGCCCGCGACGGCTTCCGCGTATCAGCCCGCCCCCGCGCCGCCCGGGCAGGTCGAGCCCGCCGAACGCGCGTACGCCTACGCCGTCGATTCAGCCGACGACGCCTCCTGCCGCGCGCTCGTTTCGCTGCTCTACGACGGGCTGCGCGTGCGCGTTGGCGAAGAGTCGTTCTTCGTTGCCGGTCGGCGCTTCGGCCGCGGCAGCCTGCTCATCCGTGTCCACGAGAACGCCGACGCAAACAACCCCGAAGATCTCGCGCGCCTGCGCGAGCGCCTGCAACGGGCGGCGCATGCCTCCGGAGTCACCATCCACGCCGCCGCGACCGGCCGCAGCCCCGACGACGTTTCGCCCGATCTGGGCGGGCAACGCTTCGCGCTGCTCGAGCGGCCGCGCGCGGCGCTGCTGGGCGGGCCGCCGGTGGATGAGTCCGCCTATGGCGCGATCTGGCACCTGTTCGACGCCGAACTCGGCGCCCCGCTCTCGCTGCTCAACGCGACCGAGGGCGGCGCCGACCTGCGCCGCTACAACGTCCTCATCCTGCCCGGCGGTTGGAACGACGACGCCTGGCCGCCGCTCGACGAGCTGAAGACCTGGGTCGAGGCCGGCGGAACGCTTGTCGCGATCGGGTCCGCGGTTCGGCCGTTTGTCTCGGAAAAGGCGGCGTTCAGCGCGGTGCGGCTGCGGCCCGACGTGCTCGGAAAGCTGAAGGAATACGCCGCGGCGGTCGAATTGGAGCGCTCGGCCGGTGCGACGCCGTTCGACGCGCGCGCCGTCTGGGGCGATGCGGCACAGTCCGCGGCGGCGACTTCGCCGGCGGCGGCGAGCGCGCCGTCCGCGGCCGACGCCGGCGATGACGACTCGCTCGACGACGCCCGGCGGGCGGCGCTCGATGAATGGCGGAGCGTCTTCTCGCCGGACGGCGTGATCGTGCGCGGAGAATTCGATCGCGCGCACTGGCTGACGTTCGGGCTCGATCCGGACGCCGCCGACCTCGTACGGCGCACGTTCGAACAGCCGGTTTTCTTCGCCGGTTCGCGCGTGCTGCTCGCCCGCCGCCCGGTGCAGACGCCCGTGCGCCTGGCGCCGCCGAGCCGCCTGCGTCTATCCGGGTTGCTCTGGCCGGAAGCAGCCGCGCGCATGGGCGACAGCGCGTATGTCACGGTCGAGCGCATCGGCGCGGGGCAGTTGATCCTGTTCAACGTGGATCCGAACTTTCGAGGATTCTGGCAGGGCACGCGCCGGCTGCTGATCAACGCCGTGCTGCTCGGCCCCGGCTGCGGCGCGTCGGTTCCAACCGCTCAGCCGTAATTGCATGAAAGGCCGTAATTGCATGA
>CAZHIE010000142.1:0-6150 GCA_964532435.1 uncultured Planctomycetales bacterium | reverse complement strand
GCGCGTCGGTTCCAACCGCTCAGCCGTAATTGCATGAAAGGCCGTAATTGCATGAGAGGCCGTAGTCGCATGAGAGGCCGTAGCGCCGGACCTCCGCGTCCGACGCCGTGATCGGGCCCGGCGAGGACATGTAGCGGCCCGCGCCCCCGCGCGGCCGGAGCGGCGCCCGGCGCTCTCGCGGCACCCGGCGCGTCGCGGCGCCCGGCGTAGCGGCCCGCGCCCCCGCGCGGCCGGAGCGGCGCCCGGCGCTCTCGCGGCACCCGGCGCGTCGCGGCGCCCGGCGTAGCGGCCCGCGCCCCCGCGCGGCCGGAGCGACGTCCGGTGATCGAAGTCTGCGCGAAAGCGAGCAGGAGAGCCCGCGCGTGATTCTCACAGGGCCAGCGCCCGGACGTCGCGGTCGCTGACTTTCGCGGCTCGGCTCAGATTTCAGCCCCGCGCGCGTAGCGTCGCGCTTCCCCGTCCGCCGCCTTCCGAACCAGCTCCCACGCAACCTCGACGTGCCGCGCCGTCGTGCGCAGGTTCCCGATCGTCAGCCGCAGCACCGTCCGCCCGCGCAGCGTCGTCGATGACAAGAGCACGCGCCCGTCCGCATTCACCCTGTCGATCAGCGCCTCGTTGAATCGATCCTGCTCCTCGGGCCCCAGCGCCGGCGTCGCCCGAAAGCAAACCGTGCTGAACGGCACAGGCGCGCAAACCTCGAATCCCTCCGACGCCGCGATCCGCGCCGCCAGCTCGCGCGCCAGCGCGCAATGCCCGCGAATCCGCTCCTGCAACCCCGCTCGCCCGAACGCGCGAATCACCATCCACAGCTTCAGCGCCCGAAATCGCCGGCCGAGCTGCGGACCGAAGTCCATCAGGTTCGTGACGCCCTGCTCGGTCGTTCGCAGATAGTCCGGCACAATGCGGAACGCGCGGCGCAGCTCCTCCGCGTCGCGCACGAACAGCACCGAGCAATCGACCGGCACAAACAGCCACTTGTGCGGATTTACGACGATCGAGTCCGCCAGCTCCAGCCCGTCCAGCAGCGCCCGATACTCCGGACAGATCGCCGCGCTGCCCGCATACGCCGCGTCCACGTGCAGCCACAGCCCGTGCCGCCGCGCCACACCCGCCAGCGCGCGCAGCGGATCCACCGCCGTCGTCGACGTCGTGCCGGCCGTCGCGACGATCGCGATCGGACGCATGCCGGCCGCCACGTCCGTCTCGATGGCGCGCTCCAGCGACGCCACGTCGACACGGAAGTCCTCGTCCGTCGCGATGCGCCGCAGGTTCTCCACGCCCAGCCCAAGCGTGAGCAGCGCCTTGTCGATCGACGAGTGCGCCTGCTCGCTGCAATAAGCGGTCAGCGCCGGAACGTCGCCCCGCCCGGCCAGCCCGCGCCGCCGGATGTCCGCTCCGCCCACGCGCTCGCGCGCCGCCGCCAGCGCGACCAGCGAACTGATCGACGCGGTGTCATTGATGTGCCCCGAAAACTCCGCCGGCAGTGCGATCATCTGCCGCAGCCAGTCGCACGCCAGCGCTTCGAGCTCCGTCGGCGCCGGACCGGTGCGCCACAGCATCGCGTTGACGTTCAGTCCCGCGGCCAGCAACTCTCCGACGATGCCCGGCGCCGAGCCGGTAATCGCGAAATACGCCAGAAAGCCGGGGTGGTTCCAGTGCGTGACGTTCGGCTCGATCAGCCGCACGTAATCGTCGAGAATCGCGTCAAGCGATTCAGGCTGATCCGGCGGCGCGGCGGGAAGCATGCCGCGAACGTCGCCGGGCTTCACCCGCGGCATGACAGGATAGCGCTCGACCCCGCCGACGTAATCGGCGACCAGGTCGGCCGCGCGGTGCAGCGCGGCGCGCAGCGTCTCAACCGGCAGATCGCCGGAACGGGTTGTCTCGGGCGGTGTGCGCGACATGCGGGGAACTGTACCGCGCCGTTCCGACCAACAGGGCGCGTCTGTTTTCGCCCCGAAGGGGCGCCAGACGTTAGCCACGGGTGGAGCGTCGCGCGGGCGCAGCCCCGCGACGCGGAACCCGTGGACCCCGACGCCCCATTCCCCTGTTTTCTGCCCCGAAGGGGCAGCGGAATCGCGAGCCCCAAGCGCCACAAACCCCGACCGACCCCTCCCTCGCGCTTCCAACCGATCAAAATCCGAGCGCCTCGCTCGCTGACGCTCGCGGCTCCGATCGCTCTACTCGCGTACGCGCGCTTCAAAACTCGCTACTCGCTCTTCCCTGCTCGGCTCGCGCCTTCATCCCCCGCCGCGGCCGGCGCGCTTGCGATCGTTCTCGTTCAGCAGCCTCTTGCGCAGCCGAATCGCGTCGGGCGTGCATTCGACCAGCTCGTCGTCCTCGATGTATTCGAGCGCCAGCTCCAGCGACAGGATCCGCGGCGGCTTCAGCACGACCGTCTTGTCCGCGCCCGCGGCTCGCATGTTCGTCAGCTTCTTCGCCCGGCAGATGTTCACCTCGATGTCGTTTTCGCGATTGTGCTCGCCGACGATCTGCCCCTCATACACCTGCTCGCCGGGGTGCAGCAGCATCGTCCCGCGATCGGCCAGCGCCTCGATCGCATAGGCCGTCGTCTGCCCCGTTTCGCTGGCGATCATGACGCCCGCCGCGCGCCCGCCGATCGCGCCGCGCAGCCGCTCATACTCGTAGAAATTGTGATGCATGATGATCGTGCCCTGCGTCGCCGTGAGCAGTCGGTTGCGCATCCCGATCAGCCCGCGCGCGGGAATCGTGAACTCCACGTAGCTGTGATCCTGCCGCGATTCCATCTTCACGCAAACCCCGCGCCGCAGTCCGAACAGCTCCATCACCGGACCGAGATGCTCGGTCGGAACGTCCACCACGCAGAACTCGATCGGCTCCGTCTTGTGCCCGCCGTCTTCGCGGTAAATCACCTTCGGCTTGCCGACCGACAGCTCGAAGCCTTCGCGACGCATGTTCTCGATCAGCACGCTCAGGTGCAGCAATCCGCGCCCGGAAACGTGAAACTCCTCCGGCGTCGGGCCCGGCTCGACCCGCAGCGCGACGTTTTTCTGAAGCTCGCGCTCCAGCCGGTCGCGGATGTGCCGGCTCGTCATCATCTTTCCGCTGCGCCCGGCAAACGGCGAATCATTCACGCGAAACGTCATGTGCAGCGTCGGCTCGTCGATGCTCAGAATCGGCAGCGGCGCCGGCTTGTCGCGATCGGCGATCGTGTCGCCGATGTCGATCGGGTCCAGCCCCGTCACCGCGCAGATGTCGCCCGGCCCGACCCGCTCCGCCTTCTGCCGCCCCAACCCGTCGAATACGAACAAGCCGCCGATCTTCTGCTGCCGATGAACGCCGTCGCGATGAATCACCGTCACAGGCTGCGACTCGCCGATCTCCCCCGCGAAAACGCGGCCGATCGCGATGCGCCCGACATAGTCGCTGTAGTCCAGCGTGGTGACGAGCATCTGAAGCGGCGAGCCGGCCGACACCTGCGGCGGCGGAACGAATTTCAGGATCGTGTCGAACAGCGCGAAGATGTTCCCCGGCCGCTCGTCGCGGCTCGTCGACGCCCAGCCTTGCACCGCCGACGCATAAATCCGCGGAAAATCGAGCGCCGCTTCGTCCGCCCCCAGCTCGATGAACAGGTCGATCGTCTCGTCCAGCACGTCGTCCGGCCGCGCGTCCGGGCGATCCATCTTGTTGATGACCACCACCGGGCGCAGCTTGTATTCGAACGCCTTGCGCAGCACGAAACGCGTCTGCGGCATCGGCCCCTCGAACGCGTCGACCAGCAGCAGGCAGCCGTCGGCCATCTTGAGCACGCGCTCGACCTCGCCGCCGAAGTCGGCGTGCCCGGGCGTGTCGATCAGGTTGATCTTCGTGTCGTGGTATCGGATGGCGATGTTCTTCGCCAGGATGGTGATGCCGCGCTCGCGCTCCAGGTCGTTGGAGTCGAGGATGCGCTCGCCCTTAAGTTGCGCCTCGCGGAATTGCCCGCACTGGCGGAGCATCTGGTCGACCAATGTGGTCTTGCCATGATCGACGTGCGCGATGATGGCGACATTGCGGATGTTCGGTTCGCTCACGACAGTTCGGCTCCCAATCCCGCGCGGCCCCCGCTCCCACCCGTCTCGGCCCAGCGCCAAGCGCCCCGGTGCCCCAGCGCCAAGCGGCGAAGCGCCACGCGGCCCAGTGCTTCTACGCCACGCCGACGATGCCCGCAAGTGCGACGCTCGCGTACTCGCGAGCGTCAGCGCGCGCAGCGCCGTCCGATCCGAGCCGCGAGCGTAAGCGAGCGAAGCGTGCGGCCGGAGTTGCGCGTGAAAGAGCGGGAGAGCCTTCGTGCCATTTTGACACGGCCAACACCCGCACGTCGCGCTCGCTGACGCTCGCGGCCCTGATCGCGAGCGTAAGCGAACGCATCCGCCCGTCCTACTTCTTCTCCAGCAACGTCCACAGCGCGAACAGATCCTTCTCCAAGTCCATCCCCTCCCCATCCCACCCCAGCGCCTTGCCCAGCGCCCGAGCCGCCGCGTCGTCGTTCTCGTCAAATTTCACCACGCGAAACCCCGCCTGCTCCAACATCTCCCGCGGAAACGGGCAACGCCCATCTGCCCACGGGATGTACGGCTTCCCCGCCTCCGCCGGCGCCGGACATAGGTTGTAAATCAGCACCCGCCCCCCCGGCTTGAGCGCCTCCCACAGCGCCTTCACATACGCCGCGTCGTCCACGCCCAGCCTGACGAGTTGCCGCTCGTCCACCGCCTCGGCCGGATGGATGTATCCGTTCTTCAGCGTGTTCTTCGACACGATCAGGTCGAAGCCGCCGCCGACCGCCGTCTTCGTCGCCGCGTCGCCCGGCCAGCGTCCGTTGACGAGCTTCAGTTTTCCGCCCGCCGCGCCGCCGTGCCCAGCAATCTCGCCCTGATCGGTCGGCTCGGAATAAACGGCCGCCAGAATCGGGTCCACGTCGACGCCCACCACGTCGGCCCCCAGGCTCGCCATCAGGCGAAGATGCCCGATCCCGCCATATCCGAAATCGAGCACGCGCTTGCCGGCCAGATCGCCCAGGCCCGCCTTGGAGAGCAGATCGAGCGGGCGCACATACGCCAGCGGCGTGCCATAACGCGTGTAGTAATAGAAATGATCGTCGATCGGCCGCGAGCGGAGCTTCTTGCGCTCCTCCATCGGCAGCTTGCCATAATCGGCATGCGTGACCGCGACGGTGCGCTCCGTGTTGAGATAGACCTTGCGGAAGTCGACCTTCGGCAAGGCGGCGACCGCGGCCAGAAACTTGCCCGCCAACTCGCTCTTCGCCAGCGGCCGAAGCGCCTCCGCCTCCTTGGCGAGTTGCTCCAGCGCGGGCACGCCGGGCTTCGGCGGGGCCTGCATCTGCTTGATGATCGATGGCGGATCGACCGGGGCGCGCTGCGTGCTGGGCGGCTTCTGTCCCGGCGGGGATTGCGCCGGCGGAGATTGCGCGAGCGCCGATGCCGCCGCCAGGTAGCCGAGCAGCGCGACGCCGCGCCATGCGATCGCCCGCAGTGCCCGCGCGGAATCCGCTCGCGACGCGCACGCGGCGATCGCCCGCGATATGCAGGCGACGAGTGCTCGCGACGCGCAGGCGGTGATCGGCCGCGACGTGCAGGCGGCCCTTGACCGCGCAACGCACAGGGAATGACTTTCCGATATCGGCACACCGGGCGATGTTCGACCACGCAGATTCATGAGTCTGTCCCTCGAATGCACATTCCATCGGCACCCGCGCATCATCCGGCGCACGCCGCGCGCTTTCCAGACGCCCGCAGCCAGCGGCGGGCGCCACGCTCGCGTACTCGCGAGCGCTGTAGCGTCGGACCTCTGCGTCCGACGCCGTATTGCCGCACCAACCCGTCAACCTCTGCCTCCGACGCCGAACAAGTAGCGGCCCGCGCCCTCGCGCGGCCGGAGCGGCGCTCGGCGTGTTGCGGCGCCCGGCGATCAGCGCCGCGAGATTGCCTTCACATTCGCCCCAACGGAGCGCTCCGCATTCGCCCCAACGGGGCGCTCCGCATTCGCCCCAACGGGGTGCTCCGCACTCGCCCCAACGGAGCGCTCCGCATTCGCCCCAACGGGGTGCTCCGCACTCGCCCCAACGGGGCGCCGGAATGTAGCCACGGGTGGAGCGCAGCCCGCGTACTC
>CAZHIE010000141.1:6866-11117 GCA_964532435.1 uncultured Planctomycetales bacterium | reverse complement strand
CGCGCGAGGGCGCGGGCCGCTACACGCGCGAGGGCGCGGGCCGCTACACGCAAGGGCGCGGGCGGCTATGGCTTGTTTGCGAGCACGCTGCGGCGAGCCGCATTCGCATTGCAATGGAATGATCGCACCTCATCAGACCCCTACCCCGCCGGGGGGCCGTCGCCGCCTTCCGCGTCCTTGCCTTCCATGTCCTCCTTCGCGCGCCGCTTCGCTTTCAGCAGCCGCGACGTGTAGTCCGCCTCGCTCTGGACCGGCTTCTTCCCGGTCGGACGCGCCACCACCGGCGCATCCTTCTCCGTCGCGCCGCCCAGCGCCCGGCTCAGATCCTCGCTCGCACGCTCCGGCGAGAGCGGCGCTTCGTAACGCGAAGTCCGGCTCGGCGCCGGGCCGGCCTCCGCGGCGCCGGCCGCCCGCGAATCGCCGACTGCGCCGCCGGATTCGGCCCCATCCGCCGCTCGCCCGCCCGATCCGCCCGCCATCCGCCCGCCCGAGCCATCCGCCGGACGCCCGCCCGAGCCATCCGGTCGCCGCGCGTCCGCCTCGCCGCGCACGCGCTCGCGCGTGCCCCTAAGCGTGCTCAGAACCGCCGCGCTTTCCGCCGCCGTCGTGCGGCGGCCGGCCATCTCGCCGATGAACCGCCGCAGCTTTCGCGCCAGCTCGGCCGGGTTCACCGCAATCCGCCGAATCGCCACGTCGAGCACGAACAGGATCAGCATGTAGCGGACGAGATCTTCCCAGATCGTCCGCCGCGTCTCCGCGCGCGGCAGGCTGCGGCGGTCGAAGACCGTTTTCGCGTCGGCGGGCGACAGCACGCGCCCGCCGGTGCGCGTCGCGACTTCCTGAAGCAGCGGCGTGTTGGCCTTCAGCTCGGCAAATTCCGGCGAATACGCGACCGATACGCCCGTGTGCAGCGCGCCCGTCCGCGCGTCGCCCCCCTGCCCCGCGCGATACGTCAGCCCGACGATGTAATTCCCGCGGTCGCGCGCGTCGAACTCGCCTTCGTACCGCCCCGGCCCGGTCTGTGTCAGGCGCAGCGGGCGCGACTTGCTCTGCGGATCGACGAGCGTGCCTTGAATTTCCATGAAGTTGATCACGTCGGCATTCTTGTCCAGCGCGTCGATCTGCACCCGCCCGACGCCGCCCTGCACCGTCGTCGTCACGTCAAACGCCGTCGATTCCGCCTGCTTGCTGCACCAGCGGACAATCTGCGCCCACAGCTTGCTGAAGCGCGGCCAGGCGGCCCAGTCGGCCCCCCAGCGCGGCCACATGCCGCTGGTGAACGCGACGGTCTTGCCCAAGCCGACCTGCCAGTGCGCCAAAACGGGATCGTCGCCGTCGTTGCCCTTGCGGATGAGCGGCACGTCGGCCAGCGGGCGCGGCGTGGTCAGCACGAGGCCCTTGAGATCCGGAAAGCCGGCCGACATGCCCGCGATCACCGGCGAAAGCGGGTTGGCCAGCCGCGGCGTAAACGTGCCTTCCTGCACGAGCGTGCGCCGGACAATCCGCGACTCCTTGATGAAAATCTGCGGCAGCTCGGAGAAATTGGCCGTGCGGTAGAACTTTCCGCCGGTGCTCTCGGCGATGAAGCGCGCCTTGTTTTCGTCGATCCAGTGCCCGCCGTAGCCGATCGCAACGGTCGAGCACGAGATGCCGCCCTTCTTCATCTTGTCGATCAGATCGGGCTGCGGCGCGGCCGGGTCGAAGTCGGAGATGACGATCATGTGCTTGGCGGCCGCGTCGGTTCGGGCGAGCAGCGCCTCGACGCCCGGCCGCATGATTTCGTCGAGATCGGGCATGTCGCCCATCTGCATGCGCATGATCTGCTGAATGACGCCGGTCTTGTTGCCGACTTCCTGAAGCGGCACGTCCCAGGCGTTGTTGCCGGTCCAGTGGTATGAAAGAATGCCGATGAGGTCGCGGCTCGACAGCGTCTTCACGGCCTCGACCGCGACGCGCTCGCCCCAGTAATTGCCGCGCGGAATCTCGCAGGCGTGCATCACCAGCACGAGCGCGCCCTTCGGAATCTGCTTCTGGTTCTTCACATCGAAGCTGACGGGCATGACCTCTTCGACCGCGCTGCCCATCCAGCCGCCGGCGCCGAAGCTGTCTTCGCCGCCGACCATGATCAGACCGCCGCCCAGGTCGCGCACGTACGTCGCCAGCGCGTTCTTGTCCTCCTCGCGCATGTCGCCGGCCATCACGTTGGAGAGAATCACGGCGGAGTATTCGAGCAGCCGCACCTGGTCGAGCGGCGCGCCGACCGGCTCCACCTGCACGACGAGATTCTCCTGCTCCAGCGCGCGGGCGAGGATTCGCGCCGAGGACGGGGTCGCTTCGATGTCCTGCGCCGCCGCGATCAGCAGCACCTTTCCCTGCCCGGAGACGAGCGTGAACGCCTCGCCCTTGTTGTTGTCCACGATCGTGTCGTCGGACGCCGAATCCGGCTCGAACTTCGCGACGAAGCGGTGCGCGCCCGCCACGCGCATCGGAATCGGAATCACGCGGCGGTTCGGCCCGGCGTCCAGCTCGACCGGGTAGCCCGTGCCGCTTCCGCCGGGGTCGAGATCGACGAGCTGGTCGTTGTGCCACAACAGAATGCGACCCGCCGTCGGCTTCTGGGCGCGCAGCACCATCTGAAGGCCGATCGTTTCCTGATCGGTGGCCGTCATCGGCGCCTTCAGCCGTTCGAACACGACCTCGTTGGAATGCTCGTAGCGGATCGGCAGCACGTCGATCGGCACGCCCGCGGCGCGGAACTGCTGCGCCTCTTCGAGCACGTTGCCGACGTTCTCGTTGCCGTCGGAGACCAGCACGACGCGGCGGTACGTGTCCGCCGGGAGCAGCGCCATCGCCAGCCGCGCCGCGCCCGCGATGTCGGTCTCGTTCGGCTGCACCGATTCGGACACGCGATCGATCGCCAACGTCGCCATCGGCAACTGATCGACCGCGGCGACGCCGTCGAAGCCGATCACGCCGATGCGGTCGTCCTTGCGGCGCGCCTGCTCGGACGCCTGCATGAACTCGAACGCGCGCTGCAGCTCGGCCGGCGGAATACTGCTCGATCGATCGACGAGATAGAGCACCGAGAGGTCGTCGCTTTTGCGCGCCATCTGCGCGCCGCTCAGCGCCAGAATCGCCAGCAGCAGCACGACGCAGCGGGCCGCGATCGCAACCCAGCGACGAATCGGCCCCAGCCCGGCCAGCGAACGGAACGACAGCGCGACGATCAGCGGCAGAAGCGCGAGCAGCGCGAGATAGGCCGGCGTCTCGAAACGGATCGGCAGCCAGTCGAGCATGTGCGGTAGCCTACCCCGAACCGGGCCGGCCACCAACGCGGCTTGCGCCGGCCGACGCACCATCGGCCCCGCGCCATACTCCCGCGCGCAGCGCGTCGAACACCTGCACGCGGTTGTTGCCCGAGTCGATCACGAACAGTCGCCGCCCGTCCACGACCGCCGCGGCCCACGGATAAGCCAGTTCGCCGGCGTGCCGACCGGCCGCCCCCCACCAGCCGAGAAATCGCCCGTCAGCCGCGAATCGCGAGACGCGGTTGTTGCCGTACTCGCATACGACCAGCGTGCCGTCGGCCAGCACGTCGACGCTGTACGGAAATCGCAGTTGGCCGGCGCCGTCGCCGACTTCGCCGATCGTGCGAATCAGCTTTCCCTCGCCGCTGAACAAACACAGCCTGTGGTTGCACGCGTCGGCGACCCACAAGTCGCCGCTCGGCAGCATGCACAACGACTGCGGTCGATTCAGATGCGCCGCGCCGTCGGCCGCGCCGCCGAAGCTGAACAGAAAATGGCCGTCGCGGTCGAATTTGCTGATGCGATCGTTGCCGCCGTATTCGCCGACGTAGATGCTGCCGTCCGCAGCGATCGCAACGTCGGTCGGCAGGCGGAATTGTCCCGTCCCGTCGCCCCATTCGCCGAACCTGCGCAGCTCGCGGCCGGTCGGATCGAATACGACGACGCGCGCATAGTGCGTGTCGGCGGCGAAGACCTCGCCGGACGAACCGACGGCAAGTCCGGTCGGCTTGCCCGCGGCGATCTCGGGCATGCGCCACGCAAGGAGGAACCTGCCCTGCTCGTCGAATCGCTGAATCCGGCCCGACTTGTCGACGATGAACACGTCGCGGTTCGGCGCGACGGCGGCTGCCCGCGGATAGCTGAACTCGCCGTCGCCCATGCCGGAGCGGCCGAAGACGGCGACGTCGCCGTTGCCGCCGGCCGCCTCGCGACTTTCGCAGCC
>CAZHIE010000141.1:0-6766 GCA_964532435.1 uncultured Planctomycetales bacterium | reverse complement strand
CGAGCGTCAGCGAGCGCGACCGATCAGAGCCATCGCGCTCGCTCACGTTCACGCATGTGACGCAAGTCCTCAACTCGCTATTCGTAATTCGCCACTCGCCATTCGCCATTCCCGCTCGTCTCCGCCTTCACCCCATCCGCACCAGTCGGCCGCGCGACGGCGCAATTCGCGGCTCCGGCGTCAGGATGCCCTGGAAATTCAGCGGATCGGCCGAGGCCACCGTGACCGGGGGACCAGCGCCCTCGCGCCGCACGCGCCGCAACAGCTCCACCGCCGCGGGCAGCGCGAATTGTTCGCCCGAAAAGCCCGCCACGAACCGGCCGCCGCGCAATTCGCCGCGCAGCTCCATGCGGCGGAACACGCGCATCAGCGCGCCCCACGGAATCGGAATCCTTTCCCGCGCAATCGTTCGGCGAAACACTACTCCCGTCCGGCTCAGCAACTGGCGAGCGACTATTTCGGCCGCGGCATCGGCATTTCCGGGCGCCGCATCGCCCTTTCCGGGCGCCGCGTCATGATTTCCGGCCGGGGGCGGCGACGTTCGGAAGGCACACCAGCGCCCGACCGGCGAAAGCGCGCGGCGCCGGCGCGACGGCGGCGTGATCATCTGGCGCAGCGCCGCGATCGAATCGCACGTAATCAACCCGCGCGCGACAAGCTCGGCCAGCCCCAGCTCCACATGTGCCGGAACGAGATCGGCGGCCTTTGCCAGCATCTGCGGAAACATCGGCCCGCGTTCGCGCAGCGCCGCCAGCAGATCGCCGGCCGGCCCGCCCATGCCCTCCGTATCCGCCGGCCCGGCCAGGGCCAGCCAATCGTCGAGCCGCTCGCGCGGAACGATCGCGATCGGCGTGACGCGGATCGCGCTGCCCGATCCGCCCCACAGGCGGCCCCAGGCAAACTCGCCCGATAGCGTCAGTTCGTCCAGCCATTCGCGGCGATAGCCCTTCACGCGCCGCGCCAGCACCTGGCTCTCCCAGGCCCAGGCGGGCACTTCAAACCCCGCCAACTGCGAGAGCACCTCCGCCACGCCGCGCGGCCCCTCGACGGCGTAGCGCTCGTCGACGTGCTGCCAACAGGCGAGGAATTGCAGAAACTCGCTGGCGCTGACCGGCTCGATTTCGCGGCGCAGCCCCTCGATCGTGTAGCGATGAACCCGCGCCAGCAGCCGCCGCTCGCACCAGGCCGGCCGCCCCGCCAGGCGCGTGCGCAGGATCGCGCCGTCGCGCTGCAATTGGAGCAGCAGCGATTGCTCTTCGCCCTGCATCGCAATCCGCGGATCCTCGTCAAACACCGGCCCCAGCGCTTCCAGCCGGCCGAGCAGAATCCGCGCCGGCTCGGTCATGCCATCGACCGCGAACCAGCGCCCGTCGCGATACGCGACGCGGTTCGCGCTCGCCAGAGAAACCAGCCACGGGAGCCACGCGCGGGCTTCGTCGTCCGTCGCAAAGCCCAGCCACAGCAGCGTGTCGTGAACCTCTTCCGCCGATTCGGGTTGCGGCCAGGCTTCCTGCCGCACGCGCTCGACCGCGGCCGGGTCGAGCGCCGCGAGCTCGTCCTGAGACCGTTCGTCGAGCGTGCGGCGGCGCAGAACGGCCTGTGTGCGGCGCTCCTCCAGCGGTGCGTCGTCGAGAAACGTGTACGGCGCCGAATTCAGAATTCCGCGCGCGAAGGCCGACGGCTCGACCGTGTCGACCGCGACGCGCTCGATCGATCCGTCGCGCAGCGCCGTCAGCACGTCGATCAGCCCCGCCGCGTCGGTCGCCTCGCTCAGGCAATCTTCGATGGTCTGGTTCACCAGCGGGTGATCGGGCGGAATCTCCAGGTCGCCCGGCGGAAGATTTTCCGGGCAGGCGACCGCGGCGGGAAACGACGAAGCCAGCAGGTCGGCGGCCCGCATGCGGAGAATCTGCGGCGGCACGGGTTTGCCGCTGCGAAAGCGCTCCAGCATGAGCGAGCGCGTCGCATTCCAGCGCCAGCGCGATTCGAACATCGGCTGATCGAGCACCGCCTGCGTCAGCACCTTGCGCGCCGAATTCGGATGCAGGTAATCGAACACTTCCTCCAGCGAGAAGCTGTGCTGCAAACCGAGCGAAATGACTATGGCTTCCTCATTCGCGGCGGCCTGAAGCTCGAAACCGAACCCGCGGCAGAATCGCTTGCGCAGCGCCAGCCCCCACGCCCGGTTGATCCGCCCGCCGAACGGCGCGTGCAGCACCATCTGCATTCCGCCGCTCTCGTCGAAGAATCGCTCCAGCACGACGCGCTTCTGCGTCGGAACGGTCCCCAGCACGCGCTGGCCATCGGCGATGTACTCGGCGATCTGCGCGGCCGCTTCGGCGGGCAATCCGATCTCGCGCTCCAGCGCCGCGGCGGCGCCGTCTTTCGCACACTGCTCGCGCAAGTCGGCAATCGCCGCGGACAGCTCGGCCGTGCGCGACGGCCCTTCGCCCAGCCAGAATGGAATCGACGGCGGCTGGCCGCGGGCATCGGCGACGCGCACCGTGCCGCGATCGACCTTGAGAATCCGCCACGACGTATTGCCAAGCTGGAAGATGTCGCCGACGCTCGCCTCGACGGCGAAGTCCTCATTCACCGTCCCGACAAACGTGTTGTCCGGATCCACGCGAACCTGGTAATCGAATACGTCGGGAATCGCCCCGCCGCCGGTGATCGCGGTGATCCGGGCGCGCTTTCGCGCCATGATCCGCCGGCTCACGCCGTCGCGGTGCAGCAGCCCGTGTCGCCCGTTCAGATGCATCTGAATGACGCGGTCGAAGTCTTCCCGCCCCAGGTCTCGATACGGCCACGCCCGCCGGCACGTATCGAAAAGTGCGTCTTCGAACCACCCCTCTTCGCCCGCCTCGACGCAGGCGGCGACGATCTGCTGCGAGAGAATGTCCAGCGGCGCGGCGGGTTGCGGCGTGCGATCCAGTTCTCCGCGCGCCACCGCCGCCAGCAGCGCCGCCGCCTCCACCAGCTCATCGATCGTCAGCGGAAACAGCCGTCCTTTGGGTAGTCGGCCGACCGCGTGTCCCGACCGCCCGACGCGTTGGAGGAATGTGGCGATCGAGCGCGTTGCGCCGACCTGAATCGCCAGGTCGACGTCGCCCACGTCGATGCCCAACTCCAGCGACGCCGTCGCCACCAGCGCGCGCAAACTGCCTGTCTTAAGCCGATGTTCGGCGTCCAGACGCCGCTCGCGCGAGAGGCTGCTGTGATGGCACGCAACCTGCTCCTCGCCGAGCACGCCGGCCAGACGGGCCGTGACGCGCTCGGCCAGCTTGCGCGTGTTGACGAACACGAGCGTGGTGCGATGCGCTTCGATCAATTCCGCGATCTGTCGGTAAATCTCGTCCCACTGCTCGTGCGAGCAGACGGTTGTCAGCGGCGACGGCGGCACGACGACGCCCACGTCGATCTTCCGCCGATGGCCGACGTCGACCAGATCGCACGTCCGCCCCGTGCCGACCAGGAAGCGGCCCACTTCGCTGAGCGGCTTCTGCGTCGCGGACAGCCCGATGCGCTGGAACGGACCTGCCAGCGCCTCCAGCCGTTCCAGCGACAAGGCCAGATGCGAGCCGCGCTTGTCGCGCGCCAGGGCGTGAATCTCGTCGACGATGACCGTCTTGACGGTGCGGAGCATCTCGCGGCCGCGGCGCGCAGTGAGCAGGATGTAGAACGACTCCGGCGTCGTGACGAGCATGTGCGGCGGCTTGCGCAGCATGGCGGCCCGCTCGCGCGGGGCGGTGTCGCCGGTGCGAACGGAGACGCGGATGCGGGGAAATTCCGGATCGAGCGCGCCCAACTCTCCGAGCGGCCCCTCCAGATTCTTCTGAACGTCGTTGCTCAGCGCCCGCAGCGGCGAGATGTAGAGCACCTCCGTCTCGTCGGGCAGCGCCGCGCCCTGCCGCGCCAGCCGGTCGATCGCCGACAGATACCCGGCCAGCGTCTTGCCCATCCCGGTCGGAGCGGAGATCAGCGTGTGCCGGCCGCAGCGAATGTGCGGCCAGCCCTCGCGCTGCGGCTCGGTCGGCTGGCCGAAGCGCGCCGCGAACCAGCGCTGGATCGTCGGGTGAAAGTGGGCAAGCGGCATATGAGGAAAGTATACGCCGCCCGCGCTTGTCCGCCGCCCCAAGAATCCGCCGGCGGCGGTTCCGGGGGCGGGTAAGATGCCCGGCGGGCGAATTTTTGCGGGCGGAGCGTGAATCCCGCGCGTGCGCGTCGCACGCATGGTGGGAGGCGGCCCGGCCCGGAGGCGCCGCCCCGTCAGGCGCCCGTCGTCGGGAGAACATAGGTGAGCGAGGTGGATCGGACGACGCCGTTCACGCGGACGTCCTCCATGCACGATGAATGGATCGCCAGCGCTCGCGCCGAGGCCGCGCGTTGCCGGGCCTCGGGCGGATCGAGCACGCGGCACGACGCGGAGCTGCTCGCGCCGCCGCCGATGCGGCTCTGGGAGGAGCTTGCGAGCCGCTACGACGTGGGCGACGAAATCCGCCGCGGCGGGCAGGGCGTCGTCTATCGCGCGCTGCAGCGCGGCACGCGCCGCGACGTGGCGATCAAGGTCATGCACGCCGCGGCCGGGGCGGAATCGACCAGCCGGCTGCGCTTCGAGCGCGAGGCGCAGATTCTCGCGCAGCTAAAGCACCCCAACATCGTCACCGTCATCGAAAACGGCTTCGCGGGCGACGCGGCCTATTACGTCATGGACTTTGTGCCCGGCGCGCCGCTGGACGAGTTCGTGCGGAAGCAGAGCTTCGGGCCGCGGCAGGTGTGCGCGCTGCTGGCCAAAGTGTGCGACGCCGTCAACATCGCCCATCTGCGCGGCGTCATTCATCGCGACCTCAAGCCGAGCAACATTCGCGTCGATCCGGCCGGCGAGCCGCGCATTCTCGACTTCGGCCTCGCCAAGCTGAGCGAATACGACGAGCTGGCGCAAGGCTCGGACTTTCAGACCGCCACGGGGCAGTTTCTCGGTTCGCTGCCGTGGGCCAGCCCGGAGCAGGTGGCCGCGCAGCCGGACCGGCTCGACGTGCGCACCGACGTGTATTCGCTGGGCGTCGTGCTGTTTCACGCGCTGACGGGGCGCTTTCCGTATCGCGTCGATGGGGCGATGCGCGAGGCGCTGGACAACATCTGCAACGCCGAGCCGCCGGCGCCGAGCGCACTTCAGGCCGGCATCGACGACGATCTCGACCAGATCGTGCTCAAGTGCCTGCGAAAGGATCCGGAGCAGCGTTACCAGAGCGCCGGCGACCTGGCCCGCGAGCTGCGGCGCTACCTGGCGGGCGAACCGATCGAGGCGAAGCGCGACAGCGCGTGGTACATGCTGCGCAAGCGCGTCCGGCGATACCGCGTGGCCGGCGCGATCGGCGGGCTCGTGCTGCTGCTGGCTGTGAACTCGCTCGCGGCGGTTTCGATGTTCTACAGCCAGGAGCGCCGCCTGCGGCAGGAATCGGAGAATCGGCGCGGCGAAGCCGAGCGGCTGCACGCACAGGCGGAAAAGTCGCGCGTCGCGGCCGACGAAGCGCGCGACGAGGCGCAGCGCCAGGCGCGCGTGGCGCAATCCATCAACGAATTTTTCAGCACGCGCATCCTGCTTCAGGCCATGCCCGACCGCATGGGGCGCGACGTCCTGCTCCGCGACGTGATCCAGCGCGCGTCCGAGGAAGTAGACGAGTTCGCCCCGGACGACGCGCGCACCGCGTCGGAGATCCACGGCACGCTCGGCCTGGCGTTCCGCCACCTCGGCGAGCCCGAGGAGAGCCTTCGCCACACACAGCGCGCCTACGAGATCGCGCGCGAGGCCTATGGCGAAGACGCCAATTTCACGCTCTACACCGCGGACTACTACGCCCGCGGACTCGAAGAGGCCGGCCGCATCCGCGAGGCGGCCGAAGTCTCCGCGCACACGCTGGCGACCCGCCGCCAGAAGCTCGACCCCGACGATCCCAACGTGATCACCGCCGCCGGAAGCCTGGGCTGGACGTACGCCCGGCTGGGCCGCGAGCAGGACGCCCTGCCCCTGCTGCGCGAGGCTTACGAACGCGCGCTGCGCGTCTATGGACCGGAAAGCGAAGAGACGCTCACCCCGCTGGGGAACCTGGCCGCGGCGCTCACCATGTTTCGCCAATATGACGAGGCGCTCGAACTCACGCTGCAGCAGGTCGAAGTCTCCGAGCGCGTCCTCGGGCCGATGCACGAAGACACGCTTCGCACGCGCGGCCGCCTCGGCATTCTCTACTCTTACCGCGGCGAGTTCGCCGACGCCGAATGCACGCTGCGCGACGTCGCCGAAAAGCAGGCGACGCTGCTGGGCCCCGAGCACCTCAGCACGCTGAACACGCGAAACAACCTCGCGACCATCCTGGCGCGAAACCGCCGCGTGGCGGATGGGGCCGCCGTGCTGGCCGAAGCGCTCGAAGCCGCCCGGCCGCGCCTGTCGCCCCGGCACACGACGCTGATCTCGATGGAGAGCAACCTGGGCGAGATGTATGTACGGCTCAACCGCCCGGCCGAAGCGCTGCCGCTGCACGAGGCGGCGGTAAGCGCGGCCACGGAGGTCTATCCGCCGGGGCATGAGTATTTGGGGCTGTATCACATGCGGCTGGGCCGTGCGCTGCTCAACCTCAATCGCCTGGATGACGCCGAGCGCGAGTTGCAGGAAGGCCGCCGCATTTCGGCAGCGGCGCTGGGCGAGGAGGCGGAAGACGTGCGCGAGGCGGACAAAGCGCTGGCGCGCTTGAAGGAGGCTCGCGAGAAG
>CAZHIE010000140.1:0-11164 GCA_964532435.1 uncultured Planctomycetales bacterium | reverse complement strand
GAAGCGACGGAGCCACAGAGCGACGAAGCCACGAAGGGGAATGCGATCCGAACCCGTCACGCCAGTAAGGGCTAGCGGCCGGCGCAGCGGCCCGCCGCGAAGCGGCGCATTCTTCCCCTTCGTGCCTCCGTGCCTTCGTGCCTTCCTACTTTGCGCTCCCGCGCAACAATGTTTGCGCGCGTCTGATAAGACCTCGCTTCTCCTCGCAACGCCGCGACGCGCCTGAAGCGTGGCTTCCACGTCGTCGATAAGCTCACTGTCGCCGACCGGCCGCGCGCCGCAGGGGAAGCCAGCATGGCAGCAGAAGAAAAGGCCGAGCCAAAACAGGAAGCAAAGCCGAAACGCAAGCTGCCGATGACGCTCATCCTCATCGGCGGGCTCGCCGCGGCGCAGGCCGGCGGCTTTTTCGTCTTCATGAAGATGATGGGCGGCGGGCCGAACGAGGTCGCGGCGCATGAGCCGTCGTCCGAAGGCCACGACGCGCCCGAGGGCGAGCAGGGCGGCGATCACAAGCCGCCGGCCGACGCCGGCCACGCCGCGCCGCCGAAACCGAAGGCCGAATCCCACGGCGGAGGGCACGGCGAAAGCGGCGGCGGCCATGGCGCAGACCCGAAAGCCGCCGGACCCTCCGTGATCCCGATGAACGGCGTGGCCGAAATGCCGCTCGTCAAAAGCTTCAAGGTTCCGAACGACAAGACCGGTCGGACGTACATCTACGACATCGACATCAGCATCGTCGTCGCCGAAACGCGCATCTCCGACGCGGAAACGCTGATCAAGAGCCGGACGGCCGAAATCGGCGACGCGATTTCGCGCACGTTTCGCGGAGCGGAGCCAAAAGCGCTCAAGGAAAACGATTTCCGGACGATTCGCATGCAGCTTTCGGAAGAGCTGGCCGAGATCGCCGGCGATCCGAAGCTGATCCAGAAAATCCTGATTCCGCGCGCCGTGCCGCTGCGGGCGGAGTAACCGCGCCGCACGCCGGCGCTAGTCCCGACAAGGATGTTGAGACATGGCGGATACGCCCGCAACACCACATGATACCGCGACCGACGCGCCGGCAAACGCCGCCGGCTCGTCCCAACTCCACGACGCGATGACGCCCGCGGACGATTCATCGAGCGCGACAGACGCGAACGCTGTCGCCGCGCCTCCGGACATCACAGCAGACATCCCAGCGCCCGCCGCGTCGGCCGACGCCACGCCATCCGCGGCGACCATCGTCGGACACGCACCGCACCTCGCCGGCACGTCCGCGGCGGTTCCCTTCGCCCCGCCGGCGCTCGGCGACGGGGCCGCGCCGTCCGCCAGCGACATCGACATGCTCGATGACGTGGAGTTGGACGTAAAAGTCGAACTCGGCCGGGCGGAAATGTACATTCAGGACGTGCTGGAATTGGGCGTCGGGTCGGTCGTCGAGCTGAGCAAGCTCGCCGGCGATCCGGTGGACGTGTATGTGAACGACCGACTCGTGGCGCGCGGCGAAGTGCTCGTTCTCAATGACAATTTCTGTGTCCGCGTCAATGACATACTCAGCCCGGTCCCCGAGCTGGAAACGAGTCGATGAGGCTGCTGGCGCTCGTTGTCTTGGCGCTTGTCGCCGCCGCGCCGTCTCCGGCGCTGGCCAGCCCGCCGCCGGCCGACGCCGCCGCGGACCCGTGGACCTCCACCGGCGCGGCGCCGCGCATGGACGGGCGACCGCTGCTCCGCCGCGCCGCACCGTCGGAGTCGGCCGGCGCGAGCGAGCGCACGGCGGCGACCCGGACGGCGGCGGGGGATTGGCTGCGCACGACGCTGGCGCTGGGCGGGGTGGTCGCGCTGATTGTGCTGCTTTCGTGGGGCTATCGAGCGCTGAGCGGCGCGGGCGGAAGGCTGCCGTTCGCGTTTCGTGGCCGCAGCCCCGCGGCGCTGGAGCTGGTCGGCCGGATGTCGCTCTCGCCGCGCCAGACGCTTTGCCTGGTGCGCGTCGGGCCGCGGCTGGTGCTGCTCGGCGCGACGCCGACCGCGATCCACGCGCTCGACGTAATCGGCGATGCCGACGTTGCGGCGTCGGTGACCGGCCAGGCGCGGCGCGCGGGCGGCGCGGCGGCAGAATTCGAGCGGCTTTTGCGTGACGAGCGAGAGCCGTATGAGCCGACGGAGGCAGACGCCGCGGCGCCCGGCGACACGCCGGCGGACGCGGACGCGAAGGGCGCGAGCGCCGGACTGGCCGGGCTGCGCGAGCGATTCGGCGCGCTGATCGCGCAAGTGCGGCGGACGCACGCGGGACGATGAGGCGAATGATTCGATAGCAGAATCCTGTACGCCGACCGGCGCGGCCGGCCGGCGTGAGCATCGTGGTTGCGGCGGAGCCGTGACATGCAGGCGAATGGAGTTGCCGATTTCCGGCGATCGCGGCGCGCGACGTTTCTGCGCGTCGGCTGCGCGCTTGTCGCGCTTCTGGCGTTCGCCGCGGGCGCACGGGCGGAGGGCGACGTTGCGGCCCCGCTGGCGCCCGATTCCGCCAATCCCGTCTACATTCCCGACGTAAGCAAGTTCCTTCCCAACGCGACCAGCCCCGAATCGCTCAGCTCGTCGCTTCAGATCGTCGTGCTGCTGACGCTGCTCGCCGTCGCGCCCAGCATCGTGCTGATGATGACGTGTTTCACGCGCATGATCGTCGTGCTCGTGCTCCTGCGCCAGGCCCTCGGAACGCAGCAATTGCCGCCGTCTCAGGTGCTCGTCGGCCTGGCGCTGTTCCTGACGCTATTGGTCATGGCGCCCACGTGGGAACGAATCCACGAGCGCGCCGTCGAGCCGTACACGGCCGGCCGGATCAACCAGATGGACGCGATCGGCGCCGCGTCGGACGAGCTGCGCGGCTTCATGCTGACGCAGATCCGCGCGGCGGAAAACGAGCAGGACGTGTACCTGATGTACGAATACGCGACGCGCCAGCCGGTGGCCGACGATCAGGTCATCGACGAGGCCGACGTGCCGATGAGCGCGCTGATTCCCGCGTTCGTGCTGAGCGAGCTGAAAGCGTCGTTCTTGATCGGCTTTCGCATCTACCTGCCGTTTCTGGTCATCGACATGGTCATCGCGACCGTGCTGGTTTCGATGGGCATGATGATGCTGCCGCCGGTGCTGATTTCGCTGCCGTTCAAGCTGCTGCTGTTCGTGCTCGTAGACGGCTGGCATCTGATCGTCGGCGCGCTGATGGCCAGCGTGGGCTGAATCCCAGCGGCGCTGGGGGGCCGGCTTCCGGCCGGTCTCCTTTCCAGACAGGAGCTGAGTGATGGACGTACCGGTGGCTCTCGACCTGGCGCGCGAAGCGCTCGTAACCACGCTGCTGATCGCCGGTCCCGTGCTGGCCATCGGCGTGCTCGTGGGGCTCGTGATCAGCCTGGTGCAGACCGTCACGCAGCTGAATGACCAGACTTTGAGCATCGTGCCGAAGATCGTGGCGATGGTCGTGGCGGCGATCGTTTTCTTTCCCTGGGTGGCGCAGCGGACGCTCGAATACACGCGGCAGCTCTTTTCCGACTTCTGATTCGATGATTCGCAGGACGGGCGCCGCGCGCGGGAGCGATCGATGCCGTGGGAGCTGCTCGGGCTGTACATGAAGCTGCCGGTGTTCGCCCTGGTCGCGTCGCGGCTGGGCGGAATGCTCATGCTTCAGCCGCTCATGAGCTCGCTGGCGATTCCGACCAACCTGCGCGTCCTGCTGATCCTCGCGCTGGCGGCGCTGATCACGCCGCTCGTGCCCGCGCCGGCCAACGCGCCGGAAAGCATCGTCGAGCTGGCAATCGCCATCGGACACGAATTGCTGCTGGGTGGCGCGATGGGCTTGGCGCTGGCCGCGTGCCTTTCGGGCGTGCAGATCGGCGCGCAGCTCGTCGCGCAGGAATCGGGCCTGGCGTTCGGGCAGATCGCCGACCCGACGCTCGATCAGGACGAGACCGCGCTGGGCGTCTTTTATCTCCAGCTTTCTGCGGTCGTGTACCTGGTCGCCGGCGGACATCGGCTGATGGTCGCGACGTGCCTCGACACGTTCGAGTCGCTGCCGCTGCTGGCGGGCGGCGGCTCGCTGGCAGACGTGGCCGAACTGCTGACGGCGGCGCTGGCCGCGGGCGGAGCGCTGGCTTTGCGCGTCGGCGCGCCGACGCTCGTGACGCTGCTTCTGGTGAACATGGCGCTCGGTTTCGCGTCGCGCACGATTCCGCAGCTCAACGTCACGACGCTCGGCTTTTCGCTGAAATCGCTGCTCGGGTTTGTGTTCATCGCCGTGTCGCTGCCGATCGTGATGGGCTCGGTCGTCGAGGCGCTTCAGGCGGTGTTTGAAGGCGTGCAGGCCATGTAGGTTCATCGCCGGAAGCGGATGCCCGGCGCGACGGAGGACGACGAGTTGGCGCAAGATGATGCCGGAGAACGCACAGAAGCCCCGACGCCGCGCCGCCGCGAGGAGGCCCGCGAAAAGGGCCAGATTCCGCGCAGCGCCGACCTTTCCGCGTCGGTCGTGCTGCTGGCCGGCGTCGTGCTGCTGCGCATCTTCGGCGGAAACATGCTCGAAGCCATGACGGCCATGACGGCTGCGATCGGCGAGGCGCCCGATTTGTCGACGGACCACCTGCTGCCCTGGACGCATCGCGTCGGCGCGCTGGCGGCGCTCGCGCTCGGGCCGTTTCTGGGGCTGCTGGTGCTGATCGCGGTGGTCGGGACGATCGCGCAAAGCGGGCTGGTGCTGACGTGGTCGAAGCTCGCGCCAAAACTCGACGCCGTCAATCCGGTCACCGGCCTGCGGCGGCTGTTTTCGTTCGAGGCGGCCACGCGGCTGGGTCTCGGGCTGTTGAAGCTGATCGTCGTGGGCTGGGTGGCGTATGCGACCGTGCGCGGACAGATCGGCGAGGCGCTCAGCGCCGGCGGGCTTGCGCCGGCCGGCGTGCTGGCGCTGGCGACGACGCTGATCTACAAGCTGGCCTTGCGCATGGCGCTGGTGCTGCTCGTGATCGGGCTGATCGACTATCTGCTGCAGCGCTACCGCATCGAAAAGAGCATGAAGATGACCAAGCAGGAGGTGCGCGACGAGCTGAAGCGCATGGAAGGCGACCCGATCATCAAGCAGCGCCGGCGACAGCTTCAGCTCAAGCTGGCCATGCAGCGGATTCAGCACGACGTGCCCAAGGCCGACGTGATCGTGACGAACCCGACCGAATTCGCCGTGGCGCTGCGCTACGACGACGCGACGATGGGCGCGCCGCGCGTGGTGGCCAAGGGACGCGACTTTCTGGCGCTGCGCATCCGTCAGGTCGCGCAGCAGCATCGCATTCCGATCGTGCAGCGCCCGCCGCTGGCGCGGGCGCTCTATGCGCAGGTCGAGATCGGACAGGAAGTGCCCGCGCGGTTCTACCGCGCGGTCGCAGAGGTGCTTGCGTTTGTCTACCAGCTATCCGGACGAGCGGCATGAAGACGAATGGCGAATGGCGAATAGCGAATAACGAATTTCAGAGGCCGCCCGGACGCGAGTCCTCAATTCGTAATTCGCCATTCGCAATTCGCTATTCTCCGAGGACTTTCTAAGCATGGCCACGGCGGCTTCACTCGATACGAATCCGATCTTCGCGTTCCTCGCGCGGAACCGCGGGCTGATCTTCCCATGCGGCGCAGCGGCGCTGATCTTCGTCATCCTCATCCCGCTGCCGACGATGGTGCTCGATTTCCTGCTCACGCTCAACATCCTGATCTCGACCGTCGTGCTCATGACGGTCATGTACATCCGCACGCCGCTTGAGTTTTCAAGCTTCCCGTCCCTCCTGCTGGCCGCGACGCTGCTGCGGCTCGTGCTCAACACCGCCACCACGCGGCTGATTCTCTCCAACGGCGGCGACGGAACCGCCGCCGCCGGGCGCGTCGTCGAGGCCTTCGGCCTGTTCGTGGCCAGCAATTCGCTGGCGGTAGGCATCATCATCTTCCTCATCATCACGATCATTCAGTTCGTCGTCATCACGAAAGGCGCGACGCGCATCGCCGAAGTGGCCGCCCGCTTCACGCTCGACGGCATGCCCGGCAAGCAGATGGCCATCGACGCCGACCTCAACGCCGGCACGATCGACGAGGTCGAAGCGCGCCGACGGCGCAAGGAAATCGCCCAGGAAGCCGACTTCTTCGGAGCAATGGACGGCGCCAGCAAGTTCGTCCGCGGCGACGCCATCGCCGGCATCATCATCACGTTCGTCAACATCCTCGGCGGGTTTTACGTCGGCCTCGTCGAGCACAACCTCGGCTTCCTCCAATCGCTGGAGGTCTACACGAAGCTGACCATCGGCGACGGCCTGGCCAGCCAGATTCCCGCGTTCGTGCTTTCGGTCGGCGCGGGCATGCTCGTCACGCGCAGCACCGGCCAAACGAACATGGGCGAAGAAGTGCTCGGGCAACTCCTCGCCAAGCCGACGGCGCTGATCCTGGCGTCCGGCTTCCTCGGCGTGCTGATGCTCACGCCGCTGCCCAAGCCGCCGCTGTTCGTCCTCGCGTTTGGGGCGCTCTCGCTGGCCCTGGTTCTGCGACGATCGGGCGCTTCCGCCGCCCGCGCCCGCGTGGCCGACGAACAGGCCCGCGAGCGCGCCAAGCCGCAGAAGATCGAATCGCAACTGGGGCTCGACGCGCTCGAATTGCAGGTCGGGCTTGGGCTCGTGCGGCTGGTCGATCGCGGGCGCGGCGGCGACCTGCTCGATCGCATCGCCGCGCTGCGCAAGCAGATCGCGACCGATCTGGGGCTGGTCGTGCCGCCGATCCGCATCCGCGACAACGCGACGTTGGAGATGAATCGCTACGCGGTGCTGCTGCGCGGACAGGAAATCGCCCGCGGCGAGATCTTCCCCGACATGGCCCTGGCAATCGACTCGGGTGTGGCGTCGACGACCCTGCCGGGCATCGAAACGCGCGAGCCCGCCTTCGGCCTGCGGGCGTGGTGGGTGGCGGCCGATCAGCGCGAGCAGGCCGAGCAGGCGAGCTTCACGGTCGTGGAGCCGACCGGCGTCGTCGCCACGCACGTAACCGAGATCATCAAGCGCCACGCGCCGGATCTGCTCACGCGGGCGGACACGCACCACCTGCTCGACCACCTCAAGCAGCGCAACGCGGCGCTGGTCGACGAGGTCGTGCCGGGATTGCTCAAGGCCGGCGACGTGCAGCGCGTGCTGCAGAACCTGCTGCGCGAGCGCGTGCCGATCCGCGATCTCGAAACGATCCTCGAAGCGCTGGGCGACTGGGCCCCCAGGACGAAAGACGCCGAAATCCTCACCGAGTACGCGAGAAACGCGCTCGCCCGCACGATCTGCGCCCAGCACAAGGACGCGGCCGGCGTGCTGCATTGCGTCACGCTCGACCCGGCCACCGAGGACTATCTCGCCGCCAACGTGCAGCGCAGCGAACACGGAGCGGCGCTGGCGATTCCGCCGCAGCGTCAGACCGATCTGGCGACGCGGCTGCGCCGCGCGATCGAACAGGGCGCCGGCGGCGCCGCCGGCGCGACCATCGCGGTGCTCTGTTCGCCGCCGGTGCGCCTCTGGGTGCGCCGCATCATCGAGCCGATTCTGCCGCAGACGCCCGTGCTGGGCCTCAACGAGGTCGTGCGCGGCGTCGACGTGCAGGCACATGGAGTCGTAAGCCTTGAATCATGACGTGAAAACATTCCGTGGCGGTTCGATGCGGGCCGCGCTCGAAGCCGCCAAGGCCCACTTCGGCCCCGGAGCGCTCATTCTCGGCACGCGCGTCGTGCCGGCGGGCGGCCTCGGCCGGCTCGCGGGCCGCGAAACCGTCGAGCTCACCGCGGCGCCGCCCGCCCACGGCGCCGCGCCGCAGATCAAATCCGCCGGACGCACGACGGCGCCGCGCGCCGAACTCGACGGCGGCCGGCCGCCCGCGCCCGTTCCCGTGTCGGAGGCGCTGCTGCCGCTGTACACCCAACTGGTGCGCCGCGAAGTCAGCGAGGAGCTGGCCGGACGACTGCTGCGCGAAGCGGGCGCCGAGCGCCCGGGCGGCGGCGACGCGCTGCGCGACGCCGCGCGACGCGCCATCGCCCGCATGATTCCGCGCGGCGGATTGAGCGTCCCCGCGGGCGAACGCGCCAGCGTCGCTCTCGTCGGGCCCGCCGCCGGCGGAAAGACCACGACGCTCGCCAAACTCGCCGCGCAATTGCACCTGCGCCAGGGTCGCCGCGTCGGCATCCTGTCGCTCGACCTGCACCGCCTCGGCGCGCACGAACAGATGCGCAGCTACGCCGAGATCATCGGCGTGCCGTTCCGCAGCGCCGGCCACGTCCCGGAAGTGCGCGACGCACTGGCCGCCATCGGCGACGTCGAAGTCCTCCTGATCGACACGTTCGGCGTAGGCGCGCGGGACAACGGGCGCTTCGCGCGACTGGCCGCGCTGCTGCGCGCCGCGCACGCGCGCGAGATTCAACTGGTTCTGCCTGCTACGGCGTCGCCGGCGACGCAGCTCCATCTTTCGCGGGCATTCGCCCCGCTGAAACCCGACGGGTTGATTCTGACGCACCTCGACGACGCGGTCGGGCTGGGCGTCATTCTCGATGCGGTGGACCGCGTCGGACTGCGGCTTTCGTATATTTCCGGAGGGCAAAACGTGCCGCGCGATCTCGACGAAGCTTGCGGCGAGCACATCGCCGGGCTACTCTTGGCCGCGGATCACTAGCCGGGTCCGCCACGTCTGAGCCGCAAATGATCGCCAATGATGTCCACGGCATGGCCGTCTCGTCGCGCGCCGCTCGCGCCGGGCGGATTGTCGCGCTGTTGAGCGGGCGTCCGGGCGTCGGGAAGACGACGCTGGCGCTGAATCTCGCCGTCGCGCTGGCCCGCGCCGGCGAGCGCACGATCCTCCTCGACGCCGAGCACGGCCCCACCAGCGCGGCTGCGTTCCTGTGCGGCGCGCCGGGCGAGCGCCCGGCGCCGCTGATCGTCTCGCCGCCGGCGCGCCTCGACGCCCGTTCGGTCGCCGCGCGTTTTTCGCGCGACGCGGCAATGGCCGCGATTCCCGGATGGGTGGAGATCACGCGTGCGCTGCGCCATTTTGCGGGCACAGTGCTGATCGACTGCACGCCGGGCGTGAGCGCTGCCGTCGCCGCCGCCGCGCGGCAGAGCGATTTTGCGCTGCTGATCACGACGCCCGAGCCCGCGGCGCTGGCGGACACATACGCCGCGCTCGATATTCTGCGCAACCACGGCCTGGCCCCGCGCGTCGGGCTGGCGATCAACATGACCCGCAGCGCGTGCGAAGCGCGGCGCGTCGCGGCGCGCTTTCGGACCGCCGCGGCGCGACTTCTCGGACTCGCGCTCGCAGATTTCGGACACATTCCGCTCGATGCCTGCGTCGCCCAGGCCAACCATGCGCGGCGGGCGCTCACGTGCTTTCGGCCGAATTGCGCCGCAAGTGCCGCGCTGGAGGCGATTTCCGAGCGGCTGCGCAGCGCCGCCGGCCGACTTGACGCCGGCGGCGGTTTGTGGTCCCGTATTGCCAACGTCTTCGTATAGGGCTTCGTACAAGGCGACACGGAAGGTCGCCGATACAAGAGCACGGACGCGGAACGCATGGTACGAAGCATCGCCGCACAAATTGCGTTGCTCTCCTTTGCCGTCGCGCTGCTGGCCGGCATCTACGCCGGGAACCCGCCGCTGACGGTCCTGTTCCGCGCATTGATCGTCATGGTCGCGGGGATGTGGATCGGCCAGTTGATCGCCTGGGCGATCAAGGCCGTTCTGCGCGACTCCCTGCAGCGCAAGAAGCTCGACCTGGATCGGCAGCACGTCGCCGAGGTGGACCGCATGACGGCCCAGGCCGAGAGCGACGCCGAGGGCGAAACGGCAACGGAGGCGGGATAGCGCATGAGACACAACTTCGGACTACGCCATCGCCGCGTGAGCCGCGAACACTGTGTGCAGACCTTCGCGACCGCCGAAGCGCTCGCGGCCGCCTGGCGCAAGTACAAGCAGACCGGCGAAGAGACGCTCCGCAACCGCCTGATGGAGCACTATCTATACCTGGTGCGCTACAACGCGGAACGGATCGGCGCCAAGCTGCCCGACGAAGTCGACGTCGACGACCTGATGAGCGCCGGCGTCTTCGGCCTGGTCGACGCGATCGGCGCGTACGACCTCGATCGCGGCGTGAAATTCGAGACGTATTGCGCGGCCCGCATCCGCGGCGCGATTCTCGACGAGCTGCGCAGCATGGACTGGGTGCCGCGCCTGGTGCGCTATCGCGCCCACAAACTCTCCGAGGCGACTCGCGCGCTGGAGGCCGAGCTCGGCCGCATTCCCAGCGAGGACGAGATCGCCCGCCGCCTCGGCATGACGCGCGAACAGTTCGACAAGCTGCTGCGCGACGCGACCAGCGTTTCGCTGCTTTCGCTGTCGCGCCGCTTCAGCGAGGAAGACACCGATCGCGACGTTCACGAGATCGACGTCCTGCCCGATCGCGAAGGCAGCGACCCGGTCCTCGAAGCCCAGAAACGCGACCTCAAGGATCTCATCACGCGCGGCCTTTCCCGCGCCGAGCGGCTCATCATCGTGCTGTATTACTACGAGCAGATGACCATGAAGCAGATCGGAGCGACGCTCGACCTCTCCGAATCGCGCGTCAGCCAGATGCACTCGGCCGTGCTCGACCGCCTGCGCGACCACCTGCAAATGCGCAAGTACGACTTCGAGCTTGCTCCGCAGGAATACAGCGACAGCGCGACCGTGCTCTAGTGTTGTTGGTCGGAAGAATTGCATCATCGGTGGTGCGGGCGTTTCGCCCGCACTCGACTGACGAACGAGGCGGGCGAAATGCCCGCACTCCTCTCTGAAGGAATGGAGTACTTTCGACTTACTACACTGGCGGCGAAGACGCATTGCACGCGGCCGGTCGCTAATTCGCGTCGCAGGCGTCCTGGTTTGTGACTCGCGGTTCGAGAACTGCGACCGACCCTGCTCGCGCGCAGCGCGTGGAAGGTCAAGCCCATGATCCCGCCCAACTGGCTCGGCTCCGTCCTCGGCGCGCCGGCCGCCGGCGCCCGCGCCGCCGAAGATCGCAACCGCAGCACCGCCGACGAGGAAACGAAGGTTCGCGACGCGCGGTTCGCTGACCGCCTGGCCGACGTGATCAACGAGACGGATCGCGACACGCAGGT
>CAZHIE010000139.1:0-11412 GCA_964532435.1 uncultured Planctomycetales bacterium | reverse complement strand
TCCGCGCCGCTCCGGCCGCGCGAGGGCGCGGGCCGCTACGCCGTGCTCGGTACACTCGCTTTTCTGAAACTCGCCATTCGCTCTTCGCTATTCGCCATTCGCTCTTCAGGGCAGCGGCACTTTCTCCATTGCCTTCGCGTCCGCGAGGAATTTCTCCGTGTACTTCGCGTCCACCCGGGCGCACGTCTCCGTCGTCCGCTCGCCGATCTCCGCGTACTGCGGATCTTCCGAGTATTCGCGAAACTCCTGCGCTAGGATCACCAGCCGCAGCAGGTGGCGCAGCACGATGCCCTCCTGCTTTACCAGCTCGACCGATTTCACATACCGGAAAAAGTCTCCGCCGAACGCCAGCGCCCCGCCCGCCATCCACTTGGGCTGCACCTGCACCGGCTCGGGGTTCGGCAGGCCGGCCTCGAACGCGAGCTTGAGCATCTCCGGAAACGTCGGCGGCCGCGGCGCCTCCTCCGCCCAGTCGTCGACGTAGCCGTCGTCGTCCTCTTCCTCGCTTTCTTGCTGCGCGAGCACGACGCCCATCTGCACCATCAGCGGCGCCAGCACGTTCTGCTCGAGCGGGCCGGGCGGCAGCTCCGCCGGAATGCGCACCTTGCGCTCCAGGGCCGGCGGAATCTGGAGCACCGACTCGAGCGCGAGCAGCTTTTCCTCGAAACTCGCCGTGACGAGCTGTTTCGCCAGATAATCGCCATACAGCGGATCGACGCCGCGAAACATCAGCAGCCGGAAAATGCGCGGATCGAGCGTGACGTGCTCGCCATCTTCCGAGCGCGTCAGAAACCCCAGCCCCGCCAGATTGCCCAGCATGAAATCCAACTGCTCCTGCCACTTCTCGATGCGATCCGGCGACGTGAAGCGCGTGGCGAGAAACTTGCGGACGGCGCTCTGCGCGCCGAATTTCGTCAGCAGAAACACGAGCACGTTGTACGGAATCATCGAGCGGCTGTAGAGCTTGGCCGGCCCGGCGGCGATGAGCTGCTTGAGATGCCCCTCCACCCAGTATTGTTCCGTCTTCCGCCGCGTCGGCCGCTTGCGCTCCAGCTCTTTGCGCATCCGCAGAATGCCGGGGCTTTTGTCGTTCGGATCGATCTGCTCGAATTTCTGCTTCCACTTGGCGATCTTGACGTCGTCCTCATGCGCGACCGCATAGACGTGTCCCTGCGTGTCGAATTGCGGCCTGCCGGCGCGGCCGAACATCTGATGCGCCGCGGACGAGGGGATCAGCTTCATGTCGCCGTGCTTGCCCTTGAGCAGCGACGAGAGCACGACCGAGCGGGCGGGCAGGTTGATGCCCGCAGCAAGCGTCTCGGTGCAGGCGACGAACGGCACGAGCCGGCGCAGGAACAGCTCCTCGACGATCTGCTTGTGCATCGGCAGCACGCCGGCGTGGTGGACGCCGACGCCGCGCAGCAGCATCTGCCGCAATTTCGGCCCGACGCCGTCGCGCAGGTCGTCCGCGTGCTCGTCGAGATACGCTTCGATTTCCTTCCTGGCCGCGTCGCGGATCAGCGGCAGGCCCTTGAGCCGTTCGGCCAGCTCCCAGCATTCGTCGCGGTTGAACGCGAAGACGAGCGCCGGCGTGTGCGCGGTCGCGTCGTCGCCGGTCGCCAGCGCCGGCAGCAGCTCGGTCAGCAGTTTGTCCTCGACCCAGTGATACTCCAGCGGCACGCGCCGCTCGGCGCTGGTGACAACCGCCAGCGACCGCCCGTTCTCCTTTTTCAGCCAATCGGCGAATTCGTACGGGTTGCCGACGGTGGCCGAAAGCAGCAGCACGCGGACGTGCGCGGGCAGCAGCACGAGCGACAGCTCCCACACGATGCCGCGCTCCTGATCGTTGAAGCTGTGAAACTCATCCATGACGACGGCCGAGACGTGCTCGAAATCGCCGACGGCGGGATCGATGGAGAGCAGGTGGTTGAGCAGGATTTCGGCGACCACGACGCGGACGAGCGCGTCGGGATTTTCCTTGCGGTTGCCGGTGATCAGGCCGACGTCGTCGCGCGAGAAGCCCCATTTTTCGGCCAGCGCGCGCAGCTCGCGGAATTTCTGATCGGTCAGTGCGATGAGCGGCGTGGTGTAGTAGATGCGCTGCCGCGCGTGCAGCGCCTCATAGACGGCCGCCTCGGCCAGCAGCGTCTTGCCCATGCCGGTCGGCGCGCAGGCCATCACGCCGCGCGCGTCCTCCTCGAACCACGCGAGCAGGGCCTCTTCCTGAAATGGATAGGGCGAGAACGGGAGCGTGTCGAGAAACCGGGAGAGATGATCGGCGCGCGTCATGGCGGACAGCATACGTGAGACGCGGCGAACATGGCATCCGCGGCGCCGGCGCCCCGCCGGCGGCGCCGCATGTCTACTTCGCCTCCGGCTGCGCGTCGCGCCGGGCAAGCTCTCGTGCCAGGCGTATCACTTCGTACGGCACCTGCCCGCCCAGGTGTTCGAAGATCGGCTTGGCCGGCCCGTCGCCGACGGCCGCCACCGCAGCCATCACGCGCTCGCGCAGCGCCGGCGGCGCCCAGCGATCGATGCTCACGCCCGGATTCGCGGCCAGATAGTGGGACAGGTAGCCCCAGACGGTACCCGGCGCGCGGTTCAGAGCGCGGCATACGTCGTCCACCGGCGCCCCCTTTGCAAACAACAGACACGCCGCGGAGTACGCGCCGCTCTTCGGCGGCCGCCGCGGCCCCGTGCCGATCGCGCGCAGTTCCTCCTCGGACGGCGTTGACGGGGTGAACGGCTGATCCATCGCGACGCCGTTTGCCTCGCAATACTCGCGAATCGCCGCGATCAGCCGGGCGCCGAACGCCTCGGCCTTGCGCTCGCCCATTCCGCGGACGCGCGCCAGGCGCGCCGCGGTTGTCGGCCGCACCGCCGCCAGCTCGCGCAGCAGCGCATCGCTGGCGATGGTGAAGGGCGGCACGCGCTCCTCCTCCGCCAGCGTGCGGCGCACGGCGCGCAGCGCCTCGAACAGGCCGCGATCGACGCCCTCCCACGACTCCTCTTCGCGGCGCGTCGCCGCCGACACGGTCGCCGGCTTGTACAGCAGCACCTCGCGCCGGCCGCCCATCACGTCCCACGATGCGCGGTTGAGCTTGACGATCGGGCGATCGCCGGCGGTGCGCTCGAGCACGCCCTGATCGACCAGTTGGTAGACCATGTTTTTCAAAGCGTCGCGGTCGACGCCGCGCAGCAGCCCGAACGTGCTCAACTGCTCGTGCCGGCACTGCCGCACCATGGCGGTGTTCGCGCCGAGCAGCACGTCGAGCACGTGCCCGACGCCGAAGCGCTCCTCTGTGCGCGCGACGCAGGAGAGGATCTTCTGCGCCGTGACGGTCGAGTCTTCGTAGCGCTCCGGCGCGTCAAGACACGTATCGCACGCGCCGCACTCCGGCGCTTCGTACTTCTGCCCGAAATACTCCTTCAAAAACCGGTGGCGGCACATCCGCCCGCCCGCGAAGCGCTGCATCTCGCGCAGCAGCCGCCCGTGCGCCGCGATCACCTCGGGCGACTCGGCGCCCGATTCCTGCGCGCTGCGCGCGATCAGCGCCTCCCAGCGCGCGACGTCGCCCGCGGAATAGAGCAGCACGCACTCGGCCGGCAGGCTGTCGCGCCCGGCGCGGCCGGTTTCCTGCTGATAGTGCTCGACGGATTTGGGGATCGACGTGTGAATGACGCAGCGCACGTCGCTGCGGTCGATGCCCATGCCGAACGCGACCGTCGCGACGACGACGTCGAGCTTTTCTTCGGCGAATCGGTCCTGTGTCTGGCGGCGCAGATCCTTTTCCAGACCCGCGTGGTAGTGCGCCGCGCGGATGCCGCTGGCGGAGAGAAACGCGCCGAGATCCTCGGTCTCGCGCCGCGAGATGCAATAGACGATCACCGCTTCGCGGCGGTGGCGTTTCACGACCTCCAGCACCTGCGCGTATTCGTCCAGCTTCGGCACGACGCGGTACGTGAGGTTCGGCCGATCGAAGTCGCCGACCAGAACGACCGGCTCGCGCAGCCGGAGCTGCACGGCAATATCGGCGCGCACGCGCGGCGTGGCGGTGGCCGTGTAGGCGTGGACGCTGGCCTGCGGAAAGCGCTCCTTGAGCAGCGAAAGCGCGCGATATTCCGGGCGGAAGTCGTGGCCCCAGTGGCTGATGCAGTGCGCCTCGTCGATCGCGAACGCGCGCGCGCCGATCCGGTCGAGCAGCGCCAGCCCGCGCGAAGTCACCAACCGCTCGGGCGCGAGAAACAGCAGCCGGACGCCGCCGGCGGCGACCTGCTCTTCGGCGGCGCGCTGCTCGGCCGACGTCTGCCCGCTGTGCAGCGCGACGGCTGGATAGCCGCACTCGCGCAAGCCGTCTACCTGATCTTTCATCAGCGAGATGAGCGGCGAGACGACGACGTCGGTGCGGTCGAGAATCGCCGGCGGAACCTGGTAGCAAAGTGATTTTCCGCCGCCCGTCGGCATGACGACGACGCTGTCGCGGCCGGCGAGCCCGGCGTCGATCGCTTCGCGCTGCAACGGGCGGAGGGCGTCGAATCCCCAGAAGCGGCGCAGGACGTCGGCGATGGCGGTACCGCGCTCGATCGAAGACGGGGCTGGTTGTGTGCCGCTGCCGCTCATGCGAATGGTCTCTCGCTGCCGGTGTCGCGCGCTCGCGACGCGGATACGGTATCCAATCCCGTCCGGCGTGTCCGCATGTCCTGGCCGGCCAGGTGAAAGTCTGGTGAAGATTCTATTGACAAACCGTTGGGAACAAGGTGTAAATAGTCTTCTGTCAGCGAGCGGGCTGACCAGCCGCATATCCGTACCTGTGTCGTCGCCGGCACGCCGCCGGCAGCAGACGTAGCGAGAGTCCGCAGATCCTGCGTTTTCTCGCCCGCAATTTGTTCCCATGCATCGGAGCGGAGCATGTTCCGCCGCCTGCCAGCGAGCAGTCGGCAGAAACCTACTTCACCTGCGCGCCCGTCAGCGCGTTGCGCGCTCGGCGCCTGCGATTCGCACCTCGACGTCAGGAGACCAATTCATGCGATTCACGCTGCGATGGGCGGCCGCCCCCGGCGGGCCGGCCGCAATCCCCGCACGGCTTCTGCTGGCGGCGGCGCTGGCCGCTCCGGCTTTCGCGACCGACACGCCGGAGGTCGAGCCGAATGACACGAAGGCGACCGCGACGCCCGTGGTCGCGCCGATGAACCCCGGCGACACGCTGAGCGGCGTTTCGACCAGCGCAACCGGCGTCGGGCTGGATTACTTTCGCGTTCGCACGGCGCCGCGCCCGGGCGCCATCTATCGCCATCGATTGACGATCACGTCGAGCATCGTGGGCCACACCGGAACGTTGCGCGGATTGAACCAGACCGCCGGCGTGGTCGGCGGAACGGATTCGACCGTGCAGACGAGTTCGACCACGACAACGCCGCCGCGTTTCAATCAGTGGTACGGATTTGGGCAGAGCGAAGAGATTTATTACCGCGTCACGGGCGCCGCGGCGACCACGGCGCCCTATCTCGCCACGCTGACCAGCGACCCGATCAGCCCGACGGTCATTCCGGGTACGTTTGACGGCAACGGGCTGACCATCACGACAGTCGGCCAGGGGCACACGTCGGACACCGACTTGTGGGTCTACGACGCGAACTTCAACGCGCTGGTCGGATTTGGAAACGACGACGAATTCGGAACGGCCAACGCGCAGTCGCGGCTCGTTCGGAATTACTGCCCGGGCACGTATTACCTCGCGCTGACAAATTTCAATTTCGCCAACAACCGCCCGAGCCCGGCCGACGACGACTTCCGCACCGGGCTCGTGCTCGACTTTCCGGGCGCGGCCGCCAACTCGTCCACGACCGTGAACCTGAACCTGACGTTCAGCATCATCGCAAGCAACGCGACGGTTCAGGTTCCGGCGACGAAGACGGCGCCCTTTGAGATCTTGTGGTTTCAATTCGAGGTCGCGCCGGGCGTGGCGCAGGGCGCCTGCTGTCTGCTGGGCGGCGCCTGCCAGACGATGTGCCAGCCGTACTGCCTCGAATTGAACGGAGTCTACGCGGGCGACGGCACGCTTTGCGGCGACGTGGTCTGCTGCGACGTGGAATGCGCCCCGGGCGACCTGCTCGAAAACGAGCCGGACTGCGGCGGACCGCCCGACACCGTCGACGGCGGCTGCAACAGCGTTCCGCCGGTTTTCCTGCCGATCGCGTGCGGGCAGCGCTACTGCGGCACGTACCGCGCCGGCGGTGGCTCGCGCGACACCGACTGGTACGAGCTGGTGCTCACGCAGTCGTCGTCTGTGACGTGGTGCGTACACGCCGAGGCGGAAGTGCTGGCGGGCATCCTCGAAAACAACGGCGTGCCGAATTGCGCCGGCGTCAGCACATTCCGCGCGTTCGCGCTCGGGGCGCGCTGCGCCGACACGTGCGTCAGCGCCGTCCTGCCGGCCGGAACGTGGTGGCTCTTCGTCGCGGCGCAGAATTTCCAGGATGCCATTCCGTGCGGAGCGGCCTACCAGGCCGAGGTGACGTGCGCGCCGGCCGGCGCGTGCTGCTTCTCGCCGACCGTCTGCACGATCACGTCCGCGGCCGCCTGTTCGGCGGCGGGCGGCTCGTATGCGGGCGATGGCACGAGCTGCGGCACGCCGGAGTACACGCTGGCGGACTGCGGCGACACGCTGGAGGACATTTCCGCGACGGGTACGCAGATTGACGAGTGCGATGACTGCGGCGTAATCGTCCCGACCGGCTTCCGCTTCCCGTTCTTCGGCAACATCTATGAGAATGTCGGGATCGCGTCGAACGGCTACCTGCACTTCGGCGCGCAGTCGCTGACCGACCTCAGCAACGATCCGATTCCCAACACCACCGATCCCGACAACCTCATCGCCGTGTGGTGGGATGATCTGAATCCATCCGCGGCCGGATCGGGCAACGTGTACTGGGAAATGCGCGCGGGGCCGAGTCGGCTGATCGTGCAATGGGACAACGTGCAGAGGTTCAGCACGCCCACGAGCATCGTCACGTGCCAGGCGATCCTGTACGCGAATGGAACGATCGACCTGCGCTATGCCCGGCTCGACAACCCCCCCGGCTTCTCGGCGAGCGTGGGAATCGAGAACGCGGATGGGACGGTCGGAATCTCGATCGATCCGCTGACGATTGTCCCGCCGACGTGCAAGCGGTTCACGTACGAGCTGAACGGCGCACCGTGCGTGGCTCCGCCGCTGCGGCCGGACTTCTCGGTGCGCGACCTGGCGGTCTGCAACGACGGGAACCAGATTCAGGTCACGTTCAACCTGGGCGACCAGCCGCTTCCCGGCGATGGGCCGCTGGACGTCGGCGTGCTCATGTCGATTACGGGCCCCGGCGGCACCGTCGACGAGTACCACACGCTGATGCGCGGACCGCGGCCGGCGGGCATCACTTGTGCGGGCGCGCCGCCGAATTGCGCGGGCGCGTGTCCCGCGCGGCGCTACGACTTCAAGGGCCAGACGCAGAACCCGGTGGGGACATGCCTCAACGTCCTCGACCTCACTACCGACCCGCCGACGGCCTACTGCGCATGCGCTTGGGACACGGTCTGGTCGAAGACGGCGACGCTCGCCGACGGTCCGGCCGCGACATACACCGTCACGGTCGCGATTAACCCGGACGGCGCCATCCCCGAGCGCGACCCGAGCAACAACAGCGTGTCGATCACGCGCTCTCCGACCACGCCGGACTGCGCCGGCGGACCGTCGGCGCCGTGCAGCGTCGCCGGGCCGGGGCCGCATTGGATGCACGTGCCGCCGCTGCCGCCGGGGACGGATTCGATCACGACCAACGCGCTTGTGGCCGTCGATCTCAACTTCGACGGCATCGCCGATCAGCAGTTGATACTGAACGGACCGACGCACGTGCGCCGCGGCCCGTCGGTCGATGACTCGGCTGCCTATCCGGGCGTGCGCGAGGCCGACGGCCACCTCGACGTCATCGACACCGAGATCCTTTCGATGTCGCTTGCGGGTCCGGGCATTACGCTCACCGCCGGGGCGGGCCAGGGCGCGATTCCGCTGCGCCCGACGCTCGGCGCGATCGCCGAGGCGCCGGAGGATCCGTCGCTGGCCGACAGCTTCTTCGACGTGTTCTTCGAGATCGACCTGGGCGGCGGGCAACGGCTCTACAACCAGGAGCCGCTGCGCGTTCGCAACTCGATCTCGTGCGTTCCGCCGGACGAGATCTTCCTGGCCGCGCCGGCGACGCGGCTCGGCCTGTTCACGTCGCCGAACCCGGGGCAGGGCGATCGCATCGCCGACCTGCTCGACGTGATTCACGATCCGTTCCCGCGGCTGGGCGCCTGCTGCCTGCCGAGCGGACAGTGCGTCATGCTGACGGCGGCCGAATGCGTTCGCGCGCCGGCGCCGGAAATCCCGGGCGGCGTATTCCACGGCGAAGGCACGAACTGCCTCGGCGACGGCAACGGCAACGGCGTCGATGACGTGTGCGAGGACATCGTGCCGCCGGGCGACGACTGCTGGGTGACGGAGTGCGGCGAGACGGAGTACAGCTTCGCCGACACACCGATCCCGTGCAGCTTCTTCGACCCCGGCTCGGAGCCGTTCGACGGATCCGTTCGCCTCGAGGGCGACGGCGCCGGCGGAACTGATACGCGGATGTCGCGGCTCGACGGCATGTACTTTGGCCCGGCGCTGCCGGCGGTCGCGACGACGCGCCTGCGTCTGAGCGACCTGCTGCTGCGCGGCTGCGACCCAATCACGGTGACGTACTGCACAGGCGTGCCGGACGAGCAGTGGCGCGTGCGCGTCGATCTGTCGACCGTGGCGCCGCCGCTCGGCACGATGACGGTCTCGAAGACGCACGCGAACGGCGGGACGTTCACGTCCGAGTTCCGCGTGCAGCCGCGCTTTACGTTCACGCGCATCGGCGACGGCGCGGTGCGCGTGCTCGACACCGGGGAGCTCGGGTTGCCGCCGATCCCGATGGGCAGCCTGGAAGCGGCGCCGTGGGTCCACTCGGCGACGATCAGCGCTCCGCCGGATTGCGGCGCGATCAACTTCAAGGCGGGCATCCGCGACAAGCAGCGCCCGGGCCCGGGCGGCGGAACTTCGCGTTGCGTCAGCACGCGCGAGTGCTGCGTGCAGGTCCGGCACGGCATACACGTGCTGGCCGACGGGCGCAAGGTGCATGCCGCCGGTCGCATCTGCGTGCCGTGTCCGTGCGGCGCGTGCTGCCTGGCGGTCGCGCCGCCGCCGTGGGGCAATTGCACGGAAATTTCGAGCCCCAACCCGCGCACCGACTGCGAAGCGCTTCCGCCGCGCGGGCTGGGCGGCGTCTATCAGGGCAATGGCTCCAGTTGCGCGAGCACGGACGGCGACGCCATTCCCGACCTGTACGAGAAGAACAATTGCTGCACGCCCGTGCCGTGCGGCACGCCGACGCCGTGCAATTCGCCGACGGATCCGAAGACGCGCGACACGGACGGCGACGGCCTGAACGACGACGTCGATCCGGCGCCGTGCAACCGCTGCCTGCCGCTGAACGCGCCGAACCGGCCCGCGATCTGCGACCAGTTCGACCGCACGCTGCCCGGCGACGGCGATTGCGACGACGACGGGATGTGCGACCTCTGCGAGATCGAGCTCGGCCTCGCGCACGACTGCAACAACAACGGCGTGCCCGACAGTTGCGAGCCCGATTGCAACGGCAACGGTCTGCCCGACGATTATGACATCGCGTGCGGATCGAGCGCCGACGACAACGGCAACGGCGTTCCGGACGAGTGCGAGTGCCGCACCGGCGACGCCAACTGCGACGGGGTCGTCGACAACGGCGACATCGACTGCTTCGTGGCGGCGCTGCTCGATTCGAGCGGCGCAGCGTGGCAGGCGTGCGCGCTGGCGACGAACCCCGCCTGCACGTACTCCTACACATGCACGAACGACTTGAATCGCGACGGCGTCGTCGACAACGGCGACATCGATCCGTTCGTGGCGTGCCTGCTGTTCGGACCGCCGCCGGGCGAGTCGTGCCCGTAGGCGGAGATCGCGAATCGGTGTAGCTCATCGCGGCGCGGCCGAGATCGATCCGATCCGGCCGCGCCGCGTATCTTGCGTGGCGTGCGACGTGTTTCGCGCGGCGCCAAGAGTTACCGGTCGTCGGCTCGCGTTAGGTCGTGAAAAACCAGCGGGTTACAGCGGTAGCGGATTGGACTTTGGCAGGCGAGGGCGCATAGAGTTAGTCAAGGCGCCGATCCACGGCGCTGTCTAACCCTCCGCTGGGCCGGGGCCCCTACCCCCGGCCCAGTGTCATTTCTGAGATCCCAGCGATAGCCCCCAAAGCCCGATGTGCCGTTGCGTGCGCTTGTAACCGGTTCCGCAGCGGAAGTCAAGACCGTTTGCGGAGTAGAAAGGGTTGAAACGGAGCACCCATCGGGGGCTCCCGCGCATCCGCCCCGAATCAACCCATATAAAGTCCGCCATTCACGTTGATCACTTCGCCCGTGATGAACGACGCGCTGGGCGACGCGAGAAAAACCACCGCCGCGGCCACTTCCTCGGGCTTGCCGAGCCGTTGCATCGGCGTGTCCTTGCGGATCGCGTCGAGCGCGGCCTCGGGGACGTTGGCGGTCATGTCCGTTTCGATGAATCCCGGCGCGACCGAGTTGATCGTCACGCCCTTGCGAGCCACCTCGCGGGCCAGCGACTTCGTCAGCGCGATCAGCGCGCCCTTGGCCGCGGCATAGTTGCTCTGGCCGAAGTTGCCCATCTGTCCGATTACCGACGTGATGAAGATCACGCGCCCCCAGCCGGACTCGATCATCCCCGGAAGCAGCGCGTGCGTGACCATGGCCTGCCCGGTGAGGTTGGTGTCGAGCACGTCCTTCCACAGGTCGTACGTCATCTTGGCGAACGAGCGGTCGCGGGTGATGCCCGCGTTGTTCACGAGGATCTGCACGTTGCCGAATTCCTCGTGGATCTGGTGGACGATGCGGTGATTCTCGTCGTCATTCGCGATGTTGGCCTGGTAGCAGCGGGCCTTGACGCCCTTGGCGCGGATCAGCTCGCAGACTTCCTGAGCGCGCTGCTCGTTGCTGTGGTAGTTCACCGCGACGTTTGAGCCGGCTTCGGCCAGCGCAAGCGAAATCGCGCGGCCGATCCCGCGGCTTCCGCCCGTGACGACGCTTACCTTTCCTTCCAGCGGCTTCATGGCAGTGTTCCTCCGCCCCACGCGAAATGCGGTCGGCCGCAACCGGCGACGGCGCGAGCGGCGCCCTGACACGCCGGCCGCACGGGAGGAAATCGTACGACGCCCGCGCGGGCTTCGCAACTTCGCGTCGCGCCGGCGTCGCGTCGCCGGGCGCCTGACGGAATCAGCGGACGGCAGCACGCGGAGACGCGGAGATCGCAGAGGGCGGGGTTCATG
>CAZHIE010000138.1:4245-11435 GCA_964532435.1 uncultured Planctomycetales bacterium | reverse complement strand
CTACATTCTCTCCAACACCTCAATTCCCAGCAGGCCAAGCCCGACGCGCAGCGTCCGCGCCGCCAGATCGCACAGCCGCAGCCGCCCGATCCGCTGCGCCTCAGTCGGCGCGTCGATCACCGGACAATTCTCGTAGAAGCGCATGAAATCGGCGGCCAGATCATACAGGTATCCGCACAACACGTGCGGCGCCAGGTCCGCCGCAACCGCGTCGATCGCCTCGCGAAACCGCAACAGCCGCAACCCCAGCGCCCGCTCGTGGGCATCCGCCAGCGGCGCCGGCCCGCGCGACGCATACGGATCGGCGGCGCCGAGACGCTCCGCCGCCTTGCGGTAAATCGAGCGAATCCGCGCATAGGCGTACAGCATGTACGGCGCCGTATTGCCCTGGAAGCTCAGCATCGTGTCCCAGTCGAAAATGTAGTCTTTGGACCGCTCGCGGTTCAGGTCGAAGTATTTCACCGCGCCGATGCCGACCCGCCGCGCAATCTCCGTCAACTCCGCTTCGCCGGGCGCCGCGCCGGCCGCGGCGCTCTCGCCCGCCTCGGCGCGTCGCGCGTGGAGCACCTGCCGCGCGCGGGCCTCGGCCTCGTCGAGCAGCTCGGCCAGCTTTACATTCTCCCCGCTGCGCGTCTTGAGCGGCTTGCGGTCGGCGCCCAGGATGCTGCCGAACGTCGCGTGATCGAGCTGCACATCCGGCGGCGCAAGCCCCGCCGCGCGCCCGGCCGCAAAGAACATCTCGAAATGAAGCTTCTGCCGCGCATCGGTGACATACACGATCCGCTCCGCCCCGCGCGCGCCGCCGCGAAATGAAATTTCGCCCGCGCGATAGCGCAGCGCCGCCAGGTCGGTCGTGGCGTACAGGTACGCCCCGTCCGACTTTCGCACGATCAGCGGCAGCTCGTTGCCCTCCGGACCCTTGTACTTCGGCTTTCCGCCCGCGTCGTAGAAAAAAAGGCACGCCGCCCCGCCGTCCACGCGAAATTCGACGCGCGTCCCATCCGGCGCGGTCGCGCACCGCTCGGGCGCCAGCTGCTCGCCGACCAACGCAAACACCTCTGCCAAGCGGTCGCGCGGCGCGTTGTCCGCACCGAGCGAATAGAAGCTCTCGCCGCAGACGTCCTCCGGCCGCAGCCGCACGCCCAGGCGTTCGTACGTCCGCTGAATCTCGTCGATCGAGACGCGGCGGGCGTATTCCCATGCGGCCCGCTCCGGGCTGTCCTGGCTTAGCCCGCGCTGCAGCATGAACACCACGTCGCGCGAGATCGAGCCGAGCGGCACTTGCTTGCCGTCGCGGTTGCGCATCGACACGTGCGGAAGTTTCGCGGCCGCCTCCTCGATCCGGCTCACCGCGCGGTACAGCTCGGTCAGCCTGTCGAAATCGGCTGTCTTGCCCGGGCGATGCAGCCGGTGGAGCACGAAGCGTTCGAATTCCTCTCCGAGCGGATCGCGGTCATACGCGTCCTGCATCTGCGCGGCGATCTCGCGCAGCAGACGCTCATTCTCCGCCGAGTCTTCGCCGAAGCGGGCCACGTGCGCGACGAAGTCCGGCCCGCCGCTCGCCAGCTCGCCGCGCCACTCGTGCCACATCGCCAGCACGACCATGCCGAATTGCGTGCCCCAGTCGCCGAGGTGGTTCTGCCGAACGACCTCGTGCCCCTCCAGCTCCAGCACGCGCACGAACACGTCGCCGATGATCGTGCTGCGCAAGTGCCCGACGTGCATCTGCTTGGCGATGTTCGGCGACGAGTAATCGACGACGATTCGCAGCGGTGATTCCGCCGGCGCCAGCCCGAGGCGGTCGGGCGTGGCGGCGTCCGCGGGCGGCGGCGGCGTGTCGGCCAGTTGCGCGGCAATGAATTCATCCCGAAGACGGATGTTCACAAAACCGGGGCCGGCGATCTCCAGCGGCGCGGCAATGTCCTCCACGCGCGCCGCGGCGACAATCCGCTCGGCGACCTCGCGCGGCTTTGCGCCCATCGCCCTGGCCAGCGCCATCGCCGCGTTGCACTGGTAATCGCCGAAACGCGCATCCTGCGCCTGACGAATGACCGGATCGGCGTTCGGCGGCCCGCCGGCCCGCTCGATCGCCTCGCGGAATCGCATCGTCAGAAGTTGTTGAATGCTCTCGCGAACCATGCCGCGAAACTACGCGACCGCGCCGCCATTCGCAACGCCCCGCCGCGGCACGCGTGCAACGGTTCGCGCTGAGGGAAACCCCCGGCCTGTGCCGTCCGGCGCAGCGCGGCTATAGTTACCCCGATGCGAAGGGTTGTCCTGCTCGGGTCCACCGGTTCGATCGGCCGTTCGGCGCTGGAGGTTGCGGCCGCGCTGCGCGACGAGCTGCGCATCGTCGCGCTAGCCGCAGGGCAGGGCTGGCAGGCGCTGGCCGAACAGGCGCGCCAGTTCGACGTGCCGGCCGTCGCGATTCACGACGAGCGCCACGCCGACGACCTGCGCCGGGCGGTTCCGCCCGGCACGCGCGTGTACGCCGGCGCCGCCGGGCTCGTGCAACTGGTGCAGGAGTCGGACGCCAGCTTCGTGCTTGCCGCCATCGTCGGCGCGGCGGGTCTGCCCGCCACGCTCGCGGCGGTCGAGCGCGGCATCGACGTCGGCCTGGCCAACAAGGAATCGCTCGTCGTGGCCGGTTCGATCCTCATGCCGCTGGCGCGCGAGCGCGGCGGCCGGGTGATTCCGGTCGACAGCGAGCATTCCGCGATTTTTCAGGCTCTCTCCGCCGGGCGGGCGGACGAGGTGCGCCGCATCTACCTGACCGCCAGCGGCGGGCCGTTTCGCGAATGGTCCCGCGAGCAGATCGAGCGCGCCACGCTGGCCGAAGCGCTGAATCACCCCACCTGGTCGATGGGGCCGAAGATCACGATCGACAGCGCCACGATGATGAACAAGGCGCTGGAAATCATCGAAGCTCATCACCTTTTCGACCTGCCGGTTGGGAAGATCGAAGTTCTGATCCATCCCGAGTCGATCGTTCACTCGATGGTCGAGTTCTGCGACGGCTCGGTAATCGCCCAACTGGGCACGCCCGACATGAAAACGCCCATCCAATACGCGCTCACCTGGCCGCGCCGCCGCGCCTGCGTCGGCGAACCGCTGAATTGGGCCCGGGCGCGCGTCCTGCGCTTCGAGCCGCCCGACGCGGAGCGCTTCCCGGCGTTGCGGCTGGGCTACGCCGCGGCGGAGGCGGGCGGATCGTGCGGGGCGGTGCTCAACGCCGCGAACGAGGCGGCCGTCGCGCACTTTCGCACGGGCGAGATACCATTCGGGCGCATCGTGGCGCTCGCCGAAACCGTTCTGTCGCGGCACAATCGGCTGCCGCGGCCGGAGTTGCCCGATCTGCTGGCGGCCGACGAGTGGGCGCGGCGCGAAGTCGATTCCTGCATACGGAGCTGACGGACTTGCAAGAAACCCTCGCAGTTGTGAACGGCGCCACGCTCGCCGCGTGGCTGGACAACGTCGTCAGCTTCATCAAGGTGCTGATCGGTTTCTCGTTCATCGTTTTCGTGCATGAGCTGGGGCACTTCCTGGCGGCCAAGTGGGTCGGCATCCGCGTCGAGCGCTTCGCCGTCGGCTTCTGGTGGCGACTCTTCGGCTGGCGCAAGGGCGAGGGCTTCACGTTCGGCCCGCGGCCCAGCTACACGCCCACCGAACTCGAACAGAAGGGCCTTGGCGAAACCGACTATTGCTTCAACCTGCTTCCGCTCGGCGGCTACGTGAAGATGATGGGCGAGGACAACATCGACATCGACGAGAAGTCCGGCCACCTCGTCAGCTCCGACCCGCGCTCGTTCATCAACAAGTCGGTCGGCGCGCGCATGATCGTCGTATCCGCCGGCGTGGTGTTCAACATCATCTTCGCGCTCTTCGCCTACGCCGCCGTCTATCTCGGACCCGGCCGCGAGGTCGAGGCGCCGGTCATCGGATCCATCGCGCCCGACTACCCCGCCGCGCGGGCCGGCATGCAGCCGGGCGACGTGATCCGCAGGATCGACGGCCGCCGCATCGACTCGATGCGCGACGTCGCCGTGGCCCAGTTCCTGTCCGGAGACGTCATGACCGTCGAGATCGAGCGCGGCGGCGCGCCGCTCGATCGCCCGCTGACGGTGACGATGGACCCCGCCGTATCCGGCATGCGCGAGCTGGGCGTCGACGGCTGGTACACCACCCGCATCGCCCAGGAAATCGCGACGGCCGATCCCGGCGTAAAGCTGCTGCCCGGCGATTCGATCGTCGCCGCCGAGGGCCGGCCGATCGAATCCGCGCTCGATCTCGCGCAAGCCGTCAAGCTCGGCCGCGGCACGACCATCGCCGTGACGATCTCCCGCCCTGGCGCCGGCGGCGCCGCCTCGCAGGAGCTGAACGTCCGCATCCCCGTCTACGTCAGCGTGCAGAGCGCCGAGCCGACCGCGGCGACGCGCGAGCAGCGCACCGATTCCGAGCACATCCTCGGACTCTATCGCCGCACGCGCGTGAGCTACGTCGACCCGGCCGCGCCCGCCAAAGCCGCCGGCTTCCTCGCGGGCGACGTCATCGTGCAATGGGGGCCGGTGCGCAACCCGCGCTACCGCGAAATCGTCGATGTGATCGCGGCCAGCGCCGATCGCGACATCGCCGTCGTCGTCGAGCGCGACGGGAAGCCCGTCGAGCTTACCGTCCGCCCGCGCCGCGCGTTCAAGCTCTTCGGCCGTGCGAGTCCGCAGGTCGGCCTCGGCTTCGCGGAGGGCGAGACCGCGCCGCCCATCGTCGCCAACACCGCGCCGGACACGCCCGCCGCCGAGGCGCGCCTGCCGCGCGGCGCCCTGATCACGTCCATCGACGGCGCGCCGGTCGCCGATTGGATGGAAGTGGTCCAGGCGCTCTTCGCCGCGGCCGGCCGAAAGGTCGAAATCGCCTACCGCTTCGCCGATCAGGACGGCAGCGCCGCGATGGCCGTGCCCAGCAGCATCATCAACGAACTCGGCCTGACGCAGGATGCGCACATCTGGTCCATCGACGGGCAGAAGAAAGCGCGTCTGGCCAACGGCGCCGAGGCGCGCCTGCCCGACCGCGAGGCCGTTCGCGCGCTGCTGGCCGAGCGGGCCGGCAAGAAGGTGCGCGTCGAATACGCGTTCGGCCTCAACTCCACGAAACTGCACGAGGCCGATTTCGCCGTCGCGGCCGACGGCTCGAACGTCGATCCGTGGCAGCTTCGCATCACGCGCGTCGTCGCGGTTCCGTGGAGCAAGAAGACGACCAACGTCAACGCCCGCGGCAGCCTGCTCGAAGCCGCGCGGCTCTCGTTCAAACAGACGTTCGGCATTGTCGGCGAGACGTACCTGGTGCTCAGCCAGCTTACGCGCAGCGCCGCGGTGCAACACGTCAGCGGCCCGGTCGGGATCATTGCCGAGTCGATCAACAAGGCCAAAACGGGCATGGGCGACCTGGTGTTTTTCCTGGCGTTTCTCTCCGTCAACCTGGCCGTGCTCAATTTTCTGCCGCTGCCGGTGGTGGACGGCGGACTGATGGTGTTCCTGATTCTCGAGAAGATTCGCGGCCGGCCGATGAACGTCAAGATTCAGATGGCCGTCACCGTCGCCGGCCTGGTGCTGATCGGCGGGGCGTTCATCTTCTTCACGTTCCAGGACATTGTTCGGCTGTGGTTCTGACGACGCGGCGCGGTGCGATGCCACGCGAGCGTCAGCGAGCGCGTCCGATCCGAGCCGCGAGCGTAAGCGAGCGCGACGTCCGGCGTTGAGCTCTGCGTAATCAGCTCGCAGGACCGTGCGCTATTATTCCCGACACAACTCCGCACGTTTCGCTCGCTGACGCGCGCGGCTCTGATCGGAGCGCTTCGCTCGGTGACGCGCGCGGCTCTGATCGGAGCGCTACGCTCGGTGACGCTCGCGGCTCGGATCAAGCGCGCTCGCTTACGCTCGCGGCTCGGATCGGGTGCGCTTCGCACGCCGCTACATCCGCTGTGGTGCGCACCCCTTGAAGTCGTACCCCCCCGTCTTCTGATATTCCTTCCCCGCTTCGAGGATCGTCTTCTTCAGCGCCTCGCACCGCGTCCGCTCCTGCTTGCCCGTCTGCGTCCGCTCGTCGATCAGGAACGGCTCCGTCGCCACGAGGCAGTAATCCTCCCCGCGCCGCACCACCACGACCGCGACGCCCTTGCCCGTCAGGAAATCCGCCGCCTGCCGCGCGGCCGCGCTGCGCGACTTCGGAAAATATTGAATCACCAGGTAGTGATACCCTTCCTGAAACACGTGCTTTTCGCTGGCCGCGTTCGCGCCGTCGGCCGCGTCGGGCGCGCCGCCCTTCGCGCTCTCGCCGGCGCCGTCCGCGCCCGCGTCCGGCTTCCGCGATCCGTCGTCGCCCTTCTTCGGCGGAAGCGCGACGCCCGCGTCGCCGCCTTTCGGATTCACGTCCGGCTTCGGCGGCGCGGCGCTGCGCGACTCCCGCGAATCTCTCGGGCGCAGCGGCGCGCTCTCGCCCGGCGGATGCGCCGCCGGCGCCGGCTCGCGCGAAAAGTCGCCCGAAAGCGTGTTCACTTTCGAGTCTTCGCTGCGTTGTGCCGCGCTGCGGGCCGAGTAGCCGGCATAAAACGCGCCGCCCAGCAGCGACGCCAGCAGCACGCCCGCAACCGTCAGCTCCGGCCAACCCAGCCGCAGCACGATCTTGCCGCCGCTCATGCGAACGGCCGGCGACGCAGCGCTCGCCGCGACCGGCGCCACGATCGCATCGGCGGCGCCGGAGACCGCGCCGGCAGCCGCCCCGCTCGCGGCCGGCGGACTCGCCCCGCCGCCGACGAGCGGCGCACGCCGTTGCGCCGCGGCCTCGCGCGCCCCGCGCGCCTGCGAGATCACTTCGTACATGACGGGCCGGTTCTTGCGCTGCGACATGCCTGCCTCCTTGCGCTCCGTCGCGCGACGGGCGGTGGAGACATGCACCCGAGCCTCCACGCCGGGATTGTACGGCGCACGCGCCAGCGACGCATAACGGCTTTGTCCGCCGGCCTCGCCCGGGTGGCAGTCAGAACGGTGGGTAGCATCGGCGTCCCGCCGGTGCGAGTCCGTTCGGAACTACCGAAAGGCGGGATTCGCACCGGCGAGACGCCGATGCTCCCCGTTCACCCCCTACCGTGACGCTCCCCGTTCACCCCCTACCGTGACGCTCCCCGTTCACCCCCTACC
>CAZHIE010000138.1:0-4145 GCA_964532435.1 uncultured Planctomycetales bacterium | reverse complement strand
CCGACGTGCAGGAGGCGCTGCTCAACGACACCGCCGACTGGGAGCAGGCGACGAAGAAACCGCTGATCTGCGCGACCGAATGCGACAGCAACGGCGCGCTGACGATGCAGCTCATGCATCTTTTGAGCGGCACGCCGGTGTTGTTCGCGGACCTGCGCCACTATCACGAACGCGAGGATCTTTACGACCTGGTGAACAGCGGACAGCACGCGCCCTGGTTCGCCCGGCGCTCGAGCAATTTCCGCCGCAACTGGCGCGAAGTGCGCCTGCACCCGGCGCTCGGCTTCTACTTCCGCGCGGGCGGAGCGAGCGTGCAGTCTTACGCCGCCCCGGCCGACCGCGTCACGTTTGGGCGGATCGTTCGCCGCCGCGGCCGATTCGTCATGCATATTTTCACGGGCTCGTTCGCAAAGCTGCCGCGCGCGACGGAAGAGCGGCTGGCGAAGATGACGACATACGAGTGGCCGCACGCATTCGCGCGATTCGACATTCCGCTGGCGACGCTGCGCGAGAATTTCTCGAGCAATCACATTCACGCGATCGTCGGCGATCACGTGGCCGCCCTGCGCGCGGCGTGCGAGCTGCTCGGCATCGAACCGGTGGTGCTGGGGAGCGGAGAGTAGGGATTGGGGATTGGGGCGCAGCGTACGGCGGCCTTTCCCAATCCCAAGTGCCCAATCCCCAATCCCCTCTGTTATATTGTGGTCGAATCGCGCGAGCGTCCCCGGCAGGGCTGCCAGCATGGGTTTCGACCCTCATTCGTTAACAGGTAGAGTCATGGTCGCCGACGGCGCCTGGGGCACCGAGCTGCGGGCGCGCGGCGCGGCCCCTGCCGAGCCGGTCGAGCTCGCGTGCCTCGACCGCCCCGACCTCGTCGCCGAGCTGGCCCGAGAATACCTCGCCGCAGGGGCGCAATTCCTTACGACCAACACGTTTGGAGCGAATCGGCTGCGCCTTCCCGCCGCGGCGCGAGAGCGCGCGACGGTGGACGAGCTGAACCGCGCCGCCGTCGCGCTGGCGAAGTCGGCGATCGCCGCCGCCGGCGCGGAGGCCCATTTGGCCGGCTGCATCGGCCCGACCGGCAAGGTTCTGGCGGTCCGCGAATGCGGCGAGCAGGAGATTTCGAACTGTTTCGCGGAGCAGGCCGAGGTGCTGGCCGACGCCGGCGTCGATCTGATCGTTCTGGAAACATTCTCGGAATTGGCGGAGGCGGTGCTGGCGCTGCGTGCGGTGCGTCGCGTGACGGGGGTGCCCGTCGTCGCGTGCATGTCGTTCGATTCCGGCCCGCAGCGCACTCGGACGCTTGCCGGCGCCGAAGCGAGCGAATGTGCGAAGCGGCTGGGCGACGAGGGGGCGGACCTGATCGGCGCAAACTGCGGCGCCGGCATAAGTAACGCGCTTCCGGCGATTGTGTCTCTGAAAGCGTCCGCGAGCGTGCCGCTGTGGGTGAAGCCCAGCGTCGGTTTTCCCGACCTTGAGGAAGGTCGCGTGGTGTATCCGCAAACGCCCGACGAGTTTGCGACCGCTGCGCTCCCGCTGATCGAGGCGGGGGCGAGCGTGATCGGCGCCTGCTGCGGAGGCGGGCCGCGCGTCATCGCGCGACTATCCGGACTGTTGCGTGCCCGCGGCGTGGTCAGCGATCGTGTCCGCATTCGCGGCGGCTGACGGGCGTCCGGGCCGGGCATCCCCGCTCGGGACCGATAACGGATTGGGTTGATTTGATATTGATCGACCGCCTGTCGCGCGGTATGATGCCGGCTGTTCGACGGGGTTGCGGGGATGCATTGCACCTGCCGCCGCGTTGTGCGTTTAGCGCTGGGTTTGGGTCACTTTTTCAAAAACTCGGGCTGGTTTTGAAGCGTTTGGGGTTGAGTGGGAAAGGGCCCCGTCCGTGTGCCGCCGCGTTTTTCGTGCCGGAGCGATGCGCTCTGCGACAAGTGATTGAACGCGCCGTCACCGCCGATTTCGCTCGGCGGGAGGCGCCGATCGCCGCGGCCCGCCGTACGGAGGCGCTGGGTTGAAATAGTCTTGGCTTGAATTTGATGGTTTTTTTCCTTCCTGCGGCTCCGTTGCGTTGGCGGAGTCATTTGTGAAATGGTTTCCTGGATTCCGTGTTCGGTCTCATGAAGGGGAAGTTCATGGTGAAAATGATGAAGTGGTTCCTGACAGGGGCATGTAGCATGGCGCTGTGTAGCTTTGCGCTGGCGGAAACGCCTGCGCAGCAGCTCAAGAACGCCATCCACAATCCCCGCACAACTCACGCCCCCACGGTCGGCCAGAATGGCCAGACCGGCAATGTCGCCGGCGATTCGGTCAAGAATGCCCAGCTCAAGCAGCCGATCGGCACCGGAACGAACAATCCGTTCGCGCCGCGGCACGACGGCGGCATCGCTGGCGCCGGCAATGACGACTGCACGGGCGCGACGGTTGTCGCGGTTCCGTCGGTCACGGACGATTCGACCGTCGGCATGGGCGGCGACGCCTCGCCGCTGTGCGGCAGTGGCGCTGGCGCCACGGCCCCGACGATCTGGTTCACGTTCACCGGCACGGGCAACACCGTGACGGCCAGCCTGTGCGGCAGCAACTACGACTCCACGATCCACGCCTATTGTGGCCCGTGCGATTCGCTGTTCTGCATCACCGGCAACGACGACTTCTGCGGCCTCCAGTCGCAGATCTCGTTCTGCACCGGCGCCGGTACCCAGTACTGGCTCCGCGTCGGCGGCTTCTCGAGCGCGTCGGGCGCCGTGCATCTGACGATGTCGGACGACGGCATCGCCTGCGGCCCGCCGGCTTGCGGCGGCGGCGGCGGTTGCGTTGGGGCCCCGGGCGTTCCGAACGACTGCTGCGTCGATGCCACGCCGATCGGCGAGGTCACCGACATGCCGTTCTCGAACATCGGCGCCAACGGCGACGGCCCGGCGTCCTGCGTCAGCATCGAAATCCACGACGTATGGTTCCTCTACACCGCGAGCTGCGACGGTCTGGTCAACATTGACCTGTGCGGCAGCGGGTATGACACCGCGCTGGCCGTCTACGACGGCTCCACCTGCGGCAGCTCGCCGCTGATCGTGTGCAACGACGATAGCTGCGGCCTGCAGTCCTCCGTCATCATCACTGCTGTCGCCGGCAACAGCTACCTAATCCAGATCGGCGGCTTCGCTGGCAGCCAGGGCGCGGGCGACATCACGATCGCTTGCCTCGGCTCGTGCGGCACCTGGCCGTGCGACGGCTCGCTGCTGGGCGACTCGAACTGCGACGGCCTCGTCGACAACGGCGACATCGACTGCTTCGTGCAGGCGCTGCTCGACCTGAGCGGCGGTGCGTGGCAGGCGTGCGCTCTCGCGGTCAATCCGGACTGCGATTACGACTACGTTTGCACGAACGACCTGAACGGCGACGGCGTGGTCGACAACGCCGACATCGACGCCTTCGTGGCGTGCCTCATCACGCTGCCTCCGGCCGGCGAGCCGTGCCCGAGCGCTGGCGGCGGCCCGGCCCTTGAGGGCGAGCCGGATTGCGGTCTGCCGGTGGATACGGTCAACGGCGGTTGCAACAGCGTTCCGCCGGTCTTCAGCCCGATCGAGTGCGGCCAGACCTACTGTGGTTCGGCCGGCGTGATCGAAGGCACGACCCGCGACACCGACTGGTACGCGATCACGACGACGACCGATACGCAGCTCACGTGGACGGCCGAGGCGTCGTTCCCGGTGCTGGTCGGCGTGGTTGAGAACAACGGCGTCGATGATTGTGCGGGCGTCAGCGCGTTCCGCGTCTTCGCGACCGGTTCGCCCTGCGTTTCGACGAGCGTGACGACCTGCGTGCCGGCTGGCACGTGGTGGCTGTTCATCGCTCCGAGCACGTTCAGCGGCGTTCCGTGCGAGTCGGCGTACATTGCGACGCTGACCTGCGATGTTTGCACGGTCCCGACCGGCGCCTGCTGCCTGCTGGGCGGCGAGTGCCTCGACGGCGTGTCGAACACGGGTTGCGTTGGTCAGGGCGGTACGTATCAGGGCGACGGCACGCTGTGCAGCGACGTCGTCTGCTGCAACGTCGTTTGCGATGCGAACGACATTCCGGAAAACGAGCCGGATTGCGGTCTGCCGGTTGACACGGTCAACGGCGGCTGCAACAGCTTCCCGCCG